>RAZJ01000030.1 GCA_003612625.1 bacterium 1XD42-1
ACTTGATGTCATCTTTTTGACTTTTGTCTATTTTGCTCTTGCTGTGGATGCTCTTATGTGAACACGTCCTAGTATAAATCATATTATAATTACGGATATAAAAGAAAAACTAAAAAGATTACAAAAATAATATATGCAAGTCAAGCACAAGTCATAATATAGTGTAAACAGCGATTACAAGCGGGTTTATAACTTTTTTCTACTCATTACGTGAAAACGAGTGTCAACGAGTTATCCTGCGTTTCATTCTGTTTTTTGGACCTTTTTACTGTCCATTAAACTGGGAAGGGCACATGGTATCGGATTCAAAAAGTATAATATGACGGGAGTCAGTTCTTCCTGCTCCCGCCACTAATTCATTTTACTCTATCTCCTATCTGTATCTTTGATATTTACACAAATTTGGGGATTAATCCTTTGGATTTCTAATTCGCTTCCGCTTCATCCTTTGATAGCGCTCTAATTATAGAAACACAGGCTGGATTTGACGGCCTGCAAAAGCTTCCTCTATAGCTTGGCCTAAGCGATCAAAATGTGCTACAAGGGATGCAGGTTTTCCAAAAGGATCATCCTGTGCCATTGGCACAAAATAAACATTTTTTGTATTCATCAATGTACCAATATTCCGGGCAGAAGCCCCTAATGCATCATTAGTAGATACAGCCAGCAAAACAGGATTTCCATTTCGCAAATTTGCTTTACAGGCTAATGTAACTGGAGTATCTGTAATCCCGTTAGCCAGCTTACCTAATGTATTTCCTGTACAGGGAGATACGACTACCATATCTACCATTTTTTTAGGTCCAATTGGTTCCACGGCTGTCAATGTATGGAGAATTTCATGCCCGCATATTTTTTCAACTTTTTCAATCCAATCTGAAGCTTTCCCAAATCTGCTGTCTGTTTCATAACTGGCCTGGGAAAAAATCGGGAAAATATCCCATTTTTCTGTCAATCGTTCTAACTCAGGGACTACTTTTGACCAGGTACAAAAAGAACCTGTCATAGCAAATCCCACTTTCCGCTTTTCCATCAGCCCGCCTCCTGTTCTGTCAAGCAGTTTTCTATGGTTTCAAGTATAATTTCCCCGGCGCTGATAGGAGCTGTCTTTCCTGGCAGCGAAAGCGCCCAAATAGTACGGACGCCCAATTCACGGGCTGCATCAAAAGCGACTCCGCCTGGCTTTGATGCAAGATCAATTAGAAGTGATTCACTTTTTACAGCACAAAGCACTTCTTTTGTAAATAATGGCGCAGGGACTGTATTCATAATAATATCAGCCGCTGCCGCTGCTTGTGGCAGCAGATCCATTGATAAAGATTTACATCCTCTGGCAGTAATTTCTGCCCGGTCAGCGCATTTCCGGGCCGCGATATAGACTCTTGCTCCCATAGCAGGAAGCCTTTGTAAAAGAGCTTTGCTGATGCGGCCATATCCTGTAATCAGTACATTTGCACCGATTAAAGAAATCGGGACTTCCTGGATGGCTAATGCAATGGCACTTTCTGCCGTAATCCCTGCATTTTTTACAGCTAATTCTTCCCGATCCAAATAGTCATGGATTTTTAAGCCATAATGCTCTGCTAAATGAGCCATTTTAGATGTAACCCGCCCTGCAAATATTTTTGCGTCAGGCCGGATCTTAGAAAAAAGGGATTCTGCCTGGATTTTTTCTTTGGAAAATGGTGTATGAATCGTTTCCTCATCTGAAGAAAGGGGCATAGGCAAAATAACAGCTTCACAATTTGGCAGTTGTTCTAATCCTGCCCATAATTTGGAATCTAAAGCTTTATTCTGTTCCAATAACATTGCATAAACTGTCTTCCCCATAGAAGCCAGCCGATTGGCAATATGTGCTTGGCGCAGATCGCCTCCTACTACAGCAAAGGTTTTATATGGAATCATTGATATAACCCCCATAAAAAATGGTATCCTCCGCGTCCTTACCATCTTATGAATCTTAACGCAAGAGGGTGATTCTTCTCCCTATAATGACATAAGGACAAGATGGCCTATTAAGCCATCTTGTCCTCAATTGATCCTTATAAATTCTTTATTCTTGTGGAATCAATTTTGCATCTTCTGATAATGCCTCATTTGCCATTAAAGGCTCCTGCTGTTTGGAAAAGCGTCCACGGAAGATGAATCCGCCGGCAATTCCAGCTAAAGAGCCACCAACAGCTGCAAGGACTAAAGCTAAAACAACAATCATAGGAGGATTGAAAGCAAATGGTGCCAACAGTCCAGGAATTGGGGAAGCCGTTCCTGGAGCATTATTGATAATCCCTAATGCCGCAGCAGCAATCCCAGATAAACCGCCTCCTACAAAGTTTGAACAATAAATCGGAATGGGATTGCGGGTAATAATATGGGCTTGTGTCAAAGGCTCCAACATAACTGCTACAACATTGCTCCGGTCGCCTAACTTCAAAGTGGCAAAAATCAATCCATTGGTGAAGGAACCGCCAAAACAAGCGATTGCTGCAATTCCCATAGGCAGTCCCGTAAGCCCTAACATAGCAGTCAATGCCATGGAACTGAGTGGAGAAGTACAAATCATTTTAATAATGCCGCCTAATAGGAAGCCCATTAACAATGGGGACTGAGCTGTTGCCGCAGAAATAGCGCTGCCAATATGGGTCATTGCACTATTAACGGCTGGATCTACGGCAAATGCAATAAATCTGGAAATTGGGGCAATCAATAAAGCTCCAAAAATCGTATTTAAGCCTTCGGGAAGGTATTTTTCCACCAGCGGTGCTAAAAATCCGATTACATAACCGGCAATAAAACCTGGCAAAATGCCATAGCCACCTGCTGCTACACCAGCAACAACTGCCATTACCGGATTGGCACCCATGCCAATGGGGACTAAAATTGCAGCCGCTACACCACCTAAGGAACCGGAAGTAGCTCCTACTTCCTCCAGGAAAGAAAATCCCATTAAATCCCCTGTAATATATTTGTGAACAGCTTCCACCAGGAAAGTTGCCACAGCCGCATTGGCCATACCGGACATAGCAAGGGAACCTTTTGGTGCTTTCATACTGAATAAGGAAAACCCTGCTAAAGTGATGAGGAGCAATCCTACCCCGGATAAGATGGTTAGCATAATGATACCTCCGTCATTCTTCAAAATCCTTGCAGTTGCTTCATTTTTTTCCATTTTACACGTTATGCAACTACGTTTTTTCTTCTGATTTCTATTATATACAGCGGTATCATAAAACTACAAAAAGTATGCAAAAGATATTGATAAATTTTTACCAAAATTCAATTTTCTCTAAAATAACGAAAATTGTTAAATGTTTTTAGTTAATCTGCGCAAATATTTGCTAAGGCGTATAAAAATTTTTTCAAAGAAACTTTTCCACGTTCTGAGCTTTTCCCTCGAATAAAGTCCATTTCCCGGCGTACTTGTTCAAAATTATACAGCCGGCTGGCATATTCTGTAAATATTTCATTGGAATAATCTTCTATTCCTAAATTAGCCAGATTTACCATTCCAGCTACTACCGCACGACGAATACGCTGTTCCAGGCTTTTTGGAGAGTCGCTAAACCGGGAACAAAGAGCAGATACACTAGGCTGGCTTTCGGAAGCAAGCTGCCCTGCTAAATATTCTGCAATCCGGATAATTTCCTGGCTAACAGGATCTCCGCTGATCCCTAACCGATTTAATGCTACTGCTATACGGTTTTCCTTGCGGGGCTGGCTTGTTGTATGATTGGCTGACTGCTTGATACCTAATAGCTGGTGAACCTGTTCAAATGTGCGGTTCATATTCAGAGTATGAGATACATGGCCTAAAACATTGATAACTTCTACGCTGTTAACCGGTTTATGAATAAAAAATTCTACGCCACATTCATAAGCCTGGGCAATCATTTCTTTTGAAGTAACATGGGATAGCATAATAAAAGCAATCCCTGGGTATTTTTCTTTTGCTTGACGGACAAATTCTATTCCATCCATTTCCGGCATTAACAAGTCAACAATTACCACATCTGGACTGGCTTCGGGTAAATCCTCCAAAGCTTCCGCCCCATTTGCGGCAGCCCCGCAAACTTCTCCCAATCCACTATCCCGAAGGATCATTGTTAAGATTCCAACAACGCTTAAATCATCATCTACCAGATAATATTTCATGGTTCTTCCTCCACGATTCCCTTCGGGATTTTTAAGAAAAATATGGTTTCCCCATTTTGTGACTCTACCCGGATCGATCCAGAAAGTGTATCTTCTACTAAGTCCCGTACTAAGCTTAACCCCAGCCCCCTGTTAATTTCTCCTGTTTCATAATTGATTTTGGTAGAAAATCCTGCCAGAAAAATTTTGTCCAATACTTGGGAAGGAATTCCGCCGCAAGTATCCCAAACTTTAAAAAGCCAATTTTCCCCATCATCCTCTTGAACCAAACGAATCTTGACTGGATCCAGCTTTGCCGCTTCTAAAGCATTATTTAATAAATTCCGAAAGATAGATAGTAGCTCATATTGATGCCGCGTGTAAAAATCTTTTGTAAGGACTAACGAAAATTCTGCGTGTTTTCCAGCATCTTGAGCAGCTCTGGATAATCCATTGAAAAGTACACTCCATATTTTGGAAAACCACATGCCATCTTCTTCTTTTTCCTTTTGCAAGGCTTCTGTAATCCCACGCAAAATCAGCATATATTCTTTTTTTACTTCATGAATGTCTTTTGCAATCGAAAGAGCGCAAAGGGATTCCTGAGAATCCGGCTGGGATTCCCGCAGCCGGCTGTATAAACTATAAGCTGCATTCATTGTCCCTTCTATCATAGACGCACTTTTCTGCATCCAGGCCAGCTCCCCCCGAAGGATGGAAGTCATTGTTAAAAGTCTTTGATAACGCTGAGTATCTTCCCGGTGCAGCACTGAAAACCCGTACCATTCCAAAGCCCAAAGAAATCCTGTAATAGCGGCTGTGCGTACAATTGCAACCAAAGCAATTTGCAGCAAACGTTCCCCTTCTAAATCATTCCGTACTAACAATTCCACACAATTTGCTAAAAAGTCAATTCCTGCTATGGGAAACAGCGCTGAAAAGCGGAACGGATGTAAAGAAACCTTCCGCAGCCATAAAAATAAAAAAAAACCGTAAGCCAAATAAAATAATATTTCCGGAGCATCTTCTGCCAAGAGCCAGGGGTCCTTTTGGGAAAGGCACCAAACCAATCCCCGGAGCAAAAACACCAATGGGGCTGAAATAGCCGCTGTACGGAATATAGGAAAACTGGAAATATAAAAAGAAAATATTGGAAGAAATAAAACCCCTGCTGATACTTTAAATCCATTATCCAATAAACCAATGCTGATTTGTGAAGCAAGCATTACACAAACTGCACCAAAAACAGCCTGTTTCCATTTTATCATTTCCTTGGTGTTAGCCCCCATGCTGTTTATTATCTCCCCTTGCTGCAAATATTTATCAAAATACATAATATTTTCCTATTATCTAGGTTATTATATCATATTTTTCTATTATACTGCAAGATATTTTAAATAGATCCAATAACTAAAAAATGACAAAAAAATTTCCCCAACCGGAAAGGCTGGAGAAAATGATACAAATTATAACTTCCAAAAGGGGATATAAGGCACAAGCCCCAGACGATTTGCAGAAAGCAGGAAAAGATAATAGGTAATACATCCTGCCATCAGCAACCCCATAACCGTATAATAAAGCGTAACAGCGTTTTTATGTTCTCCCATCAAGGAAGCCATTTTATCTTTCTGCTGTTTCTGCCGGGATTTATCCAGGCCCTGCAATCGCAGAAGTTCTTCCACTTTGTCCGGGTCCGGAGCGGCACATTCCAATAATTCCGGAATCAGCAAAAGAACTACTGGTAAAAAAATTAAAGCAATCCGCTGGAATACAAAATGCCGGATTGTTAAAATAAATAAAACGGCAGAATAGCAGGAAAAATGCATTAGTACAATATTTTCAGGGTTATTTTTTAACAGCTTTTTCATGAGCAAAAGGGATAAAATGAAGAAAAGAACTGGAAATACCGCCGTACTATAATCCCTGCCCAAAGTATAATAACTTCCTGGCTGGTAATTTTGATAAACAACCTTTGTAATAACCGTAAGGATATGCTCCGAAAAAATAAGCAAAAGAACCGTTCCTGCACCTAGTATCTGTAATGTGACTTTATTAAAAGGGATATGTACAAAAAAATAAACTGGTATCATCACCCACAGGCTGATATGAAAACAAGCTGCTAATATTACAATCAGCATATAAGGGATTATTTTCCGTTTTTGTAAAAAAGGCAATGCAAATAACGCAACTGATATGCCTAATTCCTGACGAAGGGTACACATAGCATAGCCGAAAAATCCAAACGTAATATAAATAAAAACACTAAGCCATATTTTGGAAGAATAGCGGTAAATAAAAATAGAACGCAAGCCTATAATCAATCCAGAAACAATTCCCATAAAGACAGCTGGACTATTTGTTATTTTCGCAAATATAAAATTTAATAAACTATAAGCAGGTTCCCGCCAATAAATATTTTCCTTACTTACCAGAAAGGAAGGACTGCGGCCAACCATATTGCTGAAATAATCCATATAAACTTCTGTATCTACCCCTACGGTATGAGCCCGTACAGAAGCCATTACAATTAGGATGCCAGTTAAAATGATTAAAAATATGAGATCACTTTTGCGGGATTTTTTAAATTCACAGAGAATGAATCCAAAAATTCCTGTAAAGCCAAACAGTAAGCAATAAGGGGCCACTGTTTTCCCTCCTCAAAATTGATGCAATAAATACACAGTACGCCCCTCATTGTCCCACGACAACAAGGGGCGCGTATGTGTGTGGAGAAAAAATAATAGAAGCGTTAAAATTATTTGGCAGTCAACGGAGCATCTGTGATTACAACGGAGTTGCCTGTTGGTGTGGTGAAGTGGACATAACCGTTCCGGTCAATAGAATATTCAGTTGCAATCTCAGAGTAGCTGTTGGAAGCTACGTCATAAGAATAGAACTGCAAACTATTTACATTCAGAGCGGAGAGATCTGCTTTCAAAGCCACAGGAACATTCATGCCGAAGGAACCTTTTTGTCCGAAAGTAACTACTGCCATATCGTTAGCGAAGTAATTCTCCAGGTGGTTTGCGATTGCAGCATTGGTTCTGCTGTTGGCGTTTACATCAATAGAAGTATTGATGCTGCGGCCACTCTGTACAGCCAGTGCTACGTCAATGGACATACGGGCTGCAACAGCGCCAGTAGCATCCAAAGTGTCAGCATTTACAACAACGGAAACGCTCATGCCTTTTCCTGCGGAAAGAGCAGCATTAGCGATAGCGTTGAAGATGTCGCTGGTCAATGTGCCAGCATTAGCAAAGGTTACGCGAGCACGAGCCTGGCTTGCACCAGTGGAACGTGCTTGAGCAACAGCAGCTGCAACTGCGCTGGAAGTAGCTTTTGTTGCAGTAGCTACGCTTACAGAGCCAACAGAAGCTGTGCCTGTTGTGCCAACTGCGCCCAGTCTATGGCCGATGGGGATGCTGCTGTAGTTGAGGAGGCCACCAGAAGTGGTTTTGCGGATGTAGCTGGAGCCGCCGCCACCGCCGCCGCCACCACCGGAACCGCCGCCAGAGCCGCCGCCGGGGTTGTAAGCTACGTATCTGCTGTCACTGTCGCTATCTGCGCAAACAGAAACAGTCATATTTGTGCTGAGAACCAAAGCCAGCATCATGACAACAGCCATGATTAATGACAATGATTTCAAAGAATATGTCCTCTGCATAGAGGACCACTCCTTTCTCTTAGTCTTTCCGACTATTTTAAATTATTTTTTATGTTATCGCCTCTCCACTAGCGAATAAACATACAAAGATTATATCAAACAGGGTGTCCTTTTATTTGGGGGCACTCCGTTTTTCCGATTTCCGAATGATTTTCCCTTTTTCTGCATAAATCTGCTCCACAGCAAATTCACTGCCTGAGCCGCCATAATGATATGTTTCTACCATAACAGGGGCATCTTCATCAGGCCCTACAAGAATTACCAGAATATCATCCGGAGAGCCTGCTTTTACATGATTATAAAATTGAGTCCGCCGTTCCAGATTTAAAGGCATGCCCTCAATGTCCAAAACATAATCTGGGGAACTGTAAATCAAGTCTTCAATACCGTCAAAAACAGGCTGTCCTGATTGCAAAGCCCATGCAGTTTGTAATGTCCGTTCTACAATGTCCTGGTAATGTTCGTCACTTACCTGAATAGCGCTGCCCTCGTCCGCCTTGCTGGCCACTTCCGGAACTTCACTGGATGGAACTGTAATGGCAGAAGAAACCGCTTCGGGAACAGAATCTGCCAATGAAGGCGGTTCCGCATCTTCTATGGCAGGAATATCTCCTGCTGCACTTGAAGCTCCTGCTGGATCACCTGATGCGGGAGAGGCAGGCTGGGAACACCCATTCAAGGCACATATAAATAAAAAACATAAAAGAAGGATCTTTGCTTTCTTTCTCATCTGCGGACTCCTTATCCTAAAATCAAAACAACATTTTATTCTATGTATCAAACAGTTACTGTATTATTCTTTGGTGCTATTTACGAAAGGGCGAAGGCTATTGACGAAAAGAAGGGGTTAGGCTAAAGCTACTATCAGGGTAGGTGTAACGGTAAAGGTGCCAGTAGAACCAGCCGCGCTTCCAATATTACCAACAATATACAATCTGCCCACTGCATTAGCGGCAAGATTTGTTAATAGTGGTGTATTATTGGTTCCATTTTTCAGCCACTTTGCTCCAGAAAAATCTTGTGGCTGTGTCCGGCTTTCAACAAGCCCTACTGCAATTTGATCAGAAAGAATCGAATCGCCGTTATCGCTCCAAGAAGCATTTGGCATCTTACTCAAATCCACAGATGTTCTTCCTACAGAAATATCAACGGGAACTGTGGAATGATTTGTAACATCAATTGCTGGAGAAATTACCTTATTTACTGTTGACAAGCTATAATTCATATCAAATGGAATATAGGCCGGCATTGTCACAGAAATAATCGTAGGCTGTACGGTACCGACTAATTCAATTGATTTTCCGCCTTGAATGGCAATATTGACACCATCATCAATATTACCATCGTCAATATTACTATCACTATAAGCTGTTGGTAAGGCAAATGCTGTTGAAGACAGGCATACGACCAACAACATACAAACTGCTAGGAATAAACTTAAGCTCTTTTTCACAAAACCGCTTCCTTTATCTTAAATGTCATCATACGGAGATGATTTTGATTTGTGCCCCGGTCTGCCCAATCAGCTCTTGTGTTTCCTCATCATAAGCATTCAGATAAACAATTGCATCATAAGTCCCTGGCGACAGGGGCTTGTCCAAAGTCACTGATTCCAAATAAGAACCTGGAACCAATGCTTTCGATTCATAAATCGGTTTCTCCTGCCCCGCCAAGACAATCTGTGCCGTTATGAGCTTTGCATTATTAGAAGGATTTTCCAACAAGAGGTTCATTTCTCCTGTTTTATTGTCGAACATCGGACTCGTGTTAATGGAAAAAGCTATCTTACTTTTATCTAAAATTTCCTGTAACTGCTTCCTCCTTGTTTCTTCATCCACGCCCGGCATCTCGCCCACAGTAGCATTTGCCTCTAATTCCAGACCATTTTTCCCCCGGTCCATATTAAGGAATACTGCTGTCCCAATTCCAACCGCTGCTAATACGGCACATCCTGACGCCAGCAGGATTTTTTTCTTTTGTTTTTGCTTTTCTTGCTCTTTTGTCATGGCCTTCACCCTTTCGTAAATCACCAAAGATGCTGTAAACCCTATTTTAAATTTGAGTTATAGCCTTATTATATTATAAACGCCTGTAAATAAAAGTCAAGCTTTATGACAGCACAAACCACAATTCCTTCCTATAAAGTATTGGTAATTTTACAGTTCAATGGCACATTATTCCATAAAAGGAAAATAAATTTTTGCCATTTGCAAAACCGCATCCTCTTTTGAATAGTTTTTAGCCTTTATCCGGTTTGTATTTCCAGATTTTTCCCGGAATCCAGCATCCTGATACATCTGTAAAATTGCCTGCCGGAAAGCCTTGCTGTCATTTACCGGAAAAAGGAAACCATTTTTTCCATCTTCAATCAGATCTACCTGCCCTCTGATTTTGGTACATACAACAGGCAATCCGCTTGCCATTCCTTCCAGCAGATTTACCGGAAGCCCTTCCTGTCGGCTTACAGAAACCACTAAATCTGCTGACTGGCAAAACCGTTCGACATCTTTCCGGTATCCGAAAAAAAATACTGTATCAGATAACCCAAGCTGTTGGACAAGCTGACGGCAGGCTTCAAAAGTCCGGCCTTTTCCTAATAAAATGACTTTTAATTCTGGAATATGCGTTTTTAAAAAAGGTATGTTGCGGATAAAAAAATCGTGGTTTTTCCGGGGAATAAATTCTGCGGTATATAGTAATACAAAAGCTTTTTCCGGTATTCCTTGGGCCTGCCGCAATTTCATTTTTTCTGTTTTCCCCGCCGGACGGAACCTTTCAAGATCTACCCCTGCACTGGAAATTTTTTCTGTTTGGCGGCTATGAAACCGCTTTTTAGCAATCTGATAATCTTCTTCATTTAATGTGATAATACAATCTGTAATGCAGGATAGAAATTTTTCCACCGGGTAATATATAAGCCAATACGATATGGGTGCTCCCTGATAAAAATGGAACCCATGCGCTGTATAAAGGACTTTTGTACCTTTCCTTCTGGCTCCTGATGCTGCTAAACGGGTAACGACACCGCCCATAGGCGTATGACAATGAATGATGCGGTATTGCTCCTGGGAAATGATCTTTTTCAACTGGAAATAAGCTTTTATATTGTCTAAATGATAAGGGGAACGGTGAAAAGAAACTCGAAAATGCCGATCGCAGCAAGGAATTTCTTCTTCATCTAAGGATGCGTAATGAACTTCCCAGCCTTGTTTTTGGAACCATTCCATTAAGGGCCAATTAAACTTTGAAAAATTTGCTACATGGGAGGTAAACAAAACTTTTTTCATGGCCCCTTATCCAATTCCCCCTCTGCCTGCTTTCACAATCTCCAGTTTTTCCTTATTTTCTGTTACCGCCGGTATCGGCGGATGCGGCGTTTTTTCTGCAACGCCTTCAGTGCTTTCTGTCTGAAATAATATTTTAACCGTCATCATCATAAGCTTAATATCCAGGAAAAAAGAATAATTCTCTATGTACATTAAATCCAGCTTTAATTTATCATAAGGAGTTGTATTATATCTCCCTAAGATCTGGGCATAGCCTGTCAGTCCAGCCTTTACCTTTAAACGGTATGTAAATTCTGGTATGCTTTCCAAATATTCTGTCATAATTTCAGGACGTTCCGGCCGGGGACCTACAATACTCATGTCCCCTTTTATAATGTTGATCAATTGCGGCAATTCATCAATCCGAAGCTGCCGGATCCATTTCCCGATTGGTGTAATCCTTCCGTCATTTTTAGACGCCAGCCGAGGACCGCCTTCTTTTTCAGCATCTATAATCATGCTCCGGAATTTATAAACTTCAAACTGTTTTCCATTTAAAGTCAGCCTTTTTTGGCGATAAAATACAGGGCCATGATCATATAATTTGATCGCTATAGCAACACAGGCCATAAGAGGCGATAAAATAATCAGGGCCATCACTGAAAAAATTAAATCTAAAGCCCGTTTACCAAATCTTTGTTCCAAAGTCAGCCCATGATTCCGGCAAAGCAAAAGGGGCGTATCAAATAAATGGATACAATCTGCTCCCCGAACAATGGTATCTGAAATTTTAGGAGTCAAATAAGTCCGAATGCTTCTTTCAAAACAATATTTTAATATCCGGTTACGCATTTCAGCCTTTACATCACAGATAATAACAGCTTCATACTGCTCTATCCTGCGGCAAATTTTCTTAAACCCTTCTGAAATATTAACGGCTTCACAAATTTCATATTTATCTGCCCTGGACGCCATTTTTATAACCAGACTTTCCGCCCTGTCGCCATCATAAACAAAAACCATTTTGTGAGGAGGATATAATTTTTTATATAATTTATCGGAACCGATTCCCCACAGGGCCATTAAAATAACATCGCATATAGTCATTCTCATAATTGGAAAAGGGGACATAAATTGCCGGCCGATCAAACTAATTTGTAAATATGTAATAACATTTACAAAAGCCAGAGAAAGAAATCCGGAAAAAATAACATCTCCCCGCTTAAAATATCCAATCCGATAACCACCGTAAATCCGCGTAAAGACATACAACAGCACACCATACACAGTAATGACCAGCCAATTTCCTTTCCTGAAAAAAGGCTGTACAATAATCCCTGCATAGTAAGTGTACCAAATATATCCAAATACTGCCGTAAGCAAAAATAAAATCACTAAAGTGGTTAAAAACATCACGATCCGGCGGTATTGATCCCTGTTCGGCATAATTCCACCCTTTCTTTCTCTTGCAATATATTAACATGAATTTCTTATGAATGCAATAGATTGTAAACAAGAAAAAATGGAGAAATTTTTATAATCCACAAATTCCCTCTAAACAGAAGTTTCTTTTTTATGCTGGTTAAAATACATAAATAAATTACATTTGATCATGCCGTTGTATAATTTCCGGCGGCGCATGGCCCGGCGGCCAAATATTTCTTCAAAATCTTCTGTTGGGCTGATGATATAATAACTTATATTATCCTTAGGCGCAAATACATGTCCCATTTCGCGGCATAATTCTTGTGCTTGATTTTGTTCCAGCATCCGTTCCCCGTATGGCGGGTTTGTAAGAATAATACACGGCCGATCCGGAGGCGTAAAATCCTTTAAATCCCGTTGTTTTGTCTTAATTCGGGCCGCTACCCCTGCTCTGGAGGCATTTTCTAACGTTAATTTGATTGCTTGCGGATCATTGTCAAAAGCATAAGCTAAAAAATTTGCATCCCGCTGTATGGCTGCAATCGCTTCTTCTCGGGCATCGTCAAAGATCCGGTTGCTGAAGCAGTGCCAATCCTGTGCAGCAAACCGGCGGTGAATCCCCGGTGCAATATTCATTGCCCGTAAAGCAGCTTCAATGACTAATGTTCCAGAGCCGCACATGGGATCACATATTAAGGAATCTGGCCGTACCCGGGCCAAATCTACAATACCTGCCGCTAAAGTTTCTTTAATTGGCGCTTCATTGGATTTCAAACGGTACCCCCGTTTATGGAGCCCCGCTCCGGAAGTATCCAATACCAACGTTACAATATCTTTATGCAGGAAAAATTGCACCTGGTATTTTACACCGGTTTCCTCAAAATAACTTTGATGATACGTATTTTCAAAACGGCGTACAATAGCCCGTTTTATAATGCTTTGACAATCCGGTATACTGGTCAGCCTGGAATGAATAGAAGAACCCTTTACTGGAAACTGGTCTTTGATCCCGATCCATTCTTCCCAAGGCAGTTCTGCTGTCCCGTCAAACAACTGTGAAAAGGTTTCGGCCCGGAAGCTGCCCATTACAATGCCAACCCGTTCCGCTGTGCGCAGCCATAAATTTGCTTTTGCTACCATGGCCAAATCCCCTTCAAACTGAATCCGGCCATCCATTACCTGGATATTTTCTCCGCCTATCTTTTTTATTTCATAATTTAAAATGCTTTCCAGCCCAAACAGGCATGGACATAATAAGGTTATTTTTTTGGAATCCATCTTATTTTTATCCCTTCCGGCGGCGCCTTTTTATTATTAAAAATTGATTTCTGAATGAAATGATTATAGCACAAAATTTAAAAAATTGCAAAAAAATACCTGCCATTCCTGACAGGCATTTTTAAATTCCGGGCTTTTTTATTTAAGCAGATCCAAAACAGCTCTGCCAGCCGTACAAGCTGGGCAATCACAATATTTTTCACCAGCCGCTTTTAAATCTTTCGCATGGGCATGAAATTTTTTAGCAGTATCTGCTCCAAATAACTGTGCCCCTTGTTCAGAACCTGTAAAAGCAATTACATCATCTACTGATAAAATATCTGCTTCTAATTCCGCAATATATTTTTTGGTTTCTTCCGCTTCTTTTTCTGTCCCAACAGCATCTAACCAGACTTGTGCGGCAGTTTTTGCTTCCTGGCTGCATGATGACGCATTCATCAATTCACGGGTTTTTTCCATAGCTGCATTCAAATTCATAGTCCATCTGCTCCCTTGTTTTTTTATTTATAGTACGCTGAATTTCCTGTTCTGTCAAGATAAAATCAAAATAATATTGACAGGATTCCTGCAAAATATTAAGATATTTTTGAAAGGATACCTGATGCTTATGAAAAAAATAATACTGATTCCCGATTCTTTTAAAGGTACATTATCTTCTATGCAGATTTGCGGTATTTGGAGCGCTAAAGTACAGGAATATTTTCCGGAATGCCAAATCATATCCATTCCCATAGCGGATGGGGGAGAAGGCACTGTTGATTGTTTTTTAACTGCTCTAGGCGGTAAAAAAATAAAAACCTTTGTAAAAAATCCTTATTTTGAAGAAATCGAAAGCTTTTACGGCTTATTAAACGACGGAAAAACGGCTGTCATTGAAATGGCGGCATGTGCAGGGCTTCCATTGGTGGAAAACCGGAAAAATCCCTGCTGCACCACTACTTATGGTGTGGGCCAGTTGATATTAGATGCTGCCCAGCAAGGTGCTGGAAAAATCATTATCGGTTTAGGCGGCAGTTCTACGAATGATGGCGGCTGTGGGGCTGCTTCTGCCGCAGGCATCCAGTTTTATAATAAAGCCGGGGAAATTTTTATTCCAGTTGGCGGTACGCTTCATGAAATTGAACGGATCTCTTTTGAAAAATGTAATCCCCTTCTCAACGGGATCGAAATCATTACCATGTGCGACATTGACAATCCCATGTATGGCCCAAATGGTGCCGCTTATGTTTTTGCCCCGCAAAAAGGCGCTGATCCAAAAGCTGTTGATTTTTTAGATGGAGGGTTACGCCATTTAGCTGGCATTTTGGAACGGGATTTACATTTAAACATTTCCCAAATTCCCGGAACTGGTGCGGCTGGCGCTATGGGAGCCGGTATGGTTGCCTTTTTTCATTCCCAGCTGCGGATGGGAATAGAAACGATTTTAGATACCGTACATTTTTCCCAGATCCTCTCTGATGCAGATATGATATTTACTGGGGAAGGGAAATTTGACCGGCAGAGCCTTCATGGAAAAGCAGTCATTGGGATTGCAAAACGGGCAAAAGAAAAAAATATCCCTGTTATTGTCCTTGCCGGCGGTGTTGAGGAGGATATTGACGCCGCTTATGAAATGGGAGTCAGTGCTGTTTTTTCTATCAACCGGCTTCCGCAAAAATTTTCTGTCAGCCGCTACAAAAGTGTGGAAAATATCACAGCAGCATTTGAAAATATCCTTCGCTTGATAAAAAGTTTAAAATGAAAAAGGAGGCAGATGGATGGAGTATGCACAGGAGAAGCAATATGAACAGCCAAAATTAAACCGGAAACCTTTACAGGTTACAACTGCTGTACCCCATTTGCGGGCGCCTCTCCGCAGTTTTTACAGCCCTGTTTCTCAAGGCGTTATACAGCGTAAAATTAAAATAGTCAATACTGTCTATGGTTCTGGCTGGGGAGAGAATGATCTGGATACTTTGATTTCAAGAATAAACGAAAATCTAAATAAAAATATACAGTCAGGCGATCCGATCTATAACAGCATACAAGACGAATGGAACAATTCAGAAACGAAACGATACAACTCCTATAAAGACTTATATAATACTCATGCTGCACGGACTCTGCCGCCTATCCCACAGGGGCCGCAACAGCAATTGCTGCCAAAGCCTATTACATTTTTTCCGCCGGCTAAGCCTGTATTTGCACCAGATAAAGATTCCCATTTTGAGCTTTTTAGCTGTCCCTCTCCCCTTGTAACTGAATATGGGGGTACACAAGCACGTACCAGCGCTGCTGTAACTTCTACAATGTTTTCATCCAATGTTAAGACAACCATGTTTGGATCAGGACGGTTCGCATCAGTTGGCTCCAAAAGCAGTTATTCGGAAATCATTTCCGGAAAAAATCCATCTGATTTTAGCAAGCAAACCTATCACGCAATGGCCAGCGGACAAGAATCCGCCGATACAGAAGTGAACAAGCTGATCCGGATTATTTATAATGCAGAAGGCTTTGGCCGCAGTATGCACGCAATTACTATGGCCGCTATGTTTTTCCGAAACGCAACAACTCTTATAGACCAAAATCCAGGAGTATCATTTTTAGACTTGATGCATCGCTATTTACCTTTTACACAGGAAAAAGGGGCTGCGCTTTCCCGTCAACATTATGCCACGCAAGAGGAGCTAAACCTTTTGCAAGCGGTTCTCGAAGCCAATAATATCGATCCCAACGATCAAGAAACTGTGAAAACTTTTCTAATCAATGCAACCCGCGCCGTTTTAAATATCGCTAATTTTAAATTCCAATAAGCTGTAACGGGGTTAAAAAGGAAATCCGTTCCGGATCTTGTTTTACAAGAAAGGAACGGATTTTCCTTTTGGAGGAAAATATGATTATGAAAAAAATCTGGTAAGCTTATAAACTGCGCAGTTTCCAGGCAATATCATTATAAAACAGTTCTTTTTGGAAGTCCTCTAACCTGGTATCTTTTGTAATATGGACACATTCAATCTGCATCATTTCTGCCCAGTCTTTCATCATTTGAGCGGTAAGGGCAGTGGATAAAACTGTATGATGGGCACCGCCGGCATGAATCCAGCATTTTACTCCGGTAAGCAGATCCGGTGCGGGTTTCCACATAACGCGGGCTACTGGCAGGTTTGGCATATCTAAAATTGGTTTAATCACTTCAATATCCTGAATGATCATCCGCATCCGGCCGCCCATATCAATCAGGGAAACAACAATTCCAAGGCCTTCTTTGCCTTCAAAAACGAGGCGGGCTGGCGGCTGGCGGTCGCCAATGCCCAAAGGATGGACTTCAATACGGGGCCGTTCCGCAGCAATGGATGGGCAGACTTCCAGCATATGGGCGCCTAAAGAAACTTCATTCCCCGGCTCCAGGTCATATGTATAGTCTTCCATAAAGAGAGTGCCGCCTTCCAAGCCCTGGGCCATCTCTTTCATAATGGCAGTCATACCGGCTGTTTTCCAGTCGCCTTCCCCGCCGTAGCCAATGCCGTCAGCCATCATATTCTGGCTTGCCAAGCCGGGAAGCTGCTCCATGCCATACAAATCCTGGAAATTATTGATAAATGCCAAGGCACCTTCCCGATCCAGAATCTTCCGCATGGCTACTTCTTCCAAAGCCTGATAACGGACTGTGGCTGTATCTTCTGTGGCAAAGTCATAACGGGCTTTATATTCGTCCATTTTGGCGTCAACTTCTGCATCGCTGACAGCTTCCATGGTTTCTACCAGGTGGCCCACTGGCCAGTAGTCTACCTGCCATCCTAATTTGATTTGGGCTTCTACTTTATCCCCTTCTGTAACGGCAACATCACGCATATTATCTCCGAACCGGATAATCCGTAAATTCCGGGAGAAATCATAGCCAATAGCCGCCCGCATCCAGTCGCCCAATTCCTGCTGGACATTTTTGTCCTGCCAGTAACCGGCAACAACTTTCCGTGGGAGGTGCATCCTGGCTCCAATAAATCCATGCTCCCGGTCGCCGTGGGCAGCCTGATTCAGATTCATAAAGTCCATGTCAATTTCTTCATTGGGAATTTTGCGGTTATATTGGGTCGCAAGATGGCAATAAGGCTTTTGCAGCAAATCAAATCCATGAATCCACATTTTGCTGGGAGAAAATGTATGGCACCAGGTTACAACACCACAGCATTTATCATCATAATTGGCCTCCCGCATAATCTGGGTAATTTCAGCATCTGTCTTAACCGTTGCCTTGTAAACCAGTGGACAAGGCAGGTTCCCGCTTTCACTCATGGTGCGGGCCATTTCAGCGCCCCGGGCCGCAACTGTTTCAAGAACTTCCTGGCCATACAAAAATTGACTGCCTACTACAAACCAGAATTCTCTTTGCTTCATAAATCCAGTCCTCCCAAATTTAATTGTTATACGTTTTCACATGCCGCCTTTTCAACCGCAAGACCTTTCACATAATGATTCAAAAAGGCTGCAAAACCATCCATATCTGTCTGATCAGGCTCTAAAGTAGAACCTGCCATACCAGAAAATACATTTTTAGCCAGGTAATCTTCCAATTCCTGATCCTTTGTGCGGTTTACCCCATAAGCTGCCAGCAAAGCCATACCCCATGGGCCGCCTTCTCCTGCTGTTTCCATAACTGTTACCGGAGCGCCTGCTGCCGCAGCCATAATCCGCTGGCCAACCACTGGTGTTTTGAAAAATCCGCCATGGCCTACCAGGCAATCGACTGCTACCTGTTCTTTTGCTAAAATATCTAACCCTAATTTCAAAGAAGCTAAGGCAGAATATAACTGCACCCGCATAAAGTTAGCGAAATTCAGCCGGGCATCCGGTGTGCGCACCAGCAGGGGCCGTCCGTCAGACAAACCAGTAACCGGTTCTCCGGACAGGTAATTATACAGCAGCAAGCCGCCGCCATCTTTTTCCCCTTCCAAAGCAGACTGGAACATAGCTGTATAAAGCTGGTTCATATCGGTTTTCTGGCCCAAAGCTTCCAACAGGCCCCGGAAAATCCCTGCCCAGGCATTGATTTCATTGGTACAGTTATTACAATGCACCATAGCTACCGGTTTCCCGCTGGGAGTCGTGACCATATCAATTTCAGGATAAACTTTGGAAAGGGGCCTTTCCAATACCACCATGGCAAAAATGGAAGTCCCTGCGGAAACATTCCCTGTCCGTGCAGCTACCGCATTGGTTGCCACCATTCCTGTCCCCGCATCTCCTTCCGGCGGGCAAAGAGGGATCCCTGCTTCCAATGTGCCGGAGGGGTCCAGCAAACGGGCTCCTTCTTCTGTCAGTGTACCGGCCGGATCTCCCGCTTTCAATACCCGGGGCAGAATATCCCTTAATTTCCAAGGATAATCCTTTAATTTTTCATCGCAGGCATCCAGCATTTTTTCGTCAAAACTGCAAATTTCACTGTCAATGGGGAACATGCCGCTGGCTTCCCCTACACCCAGGACCTTTTCCCCTGTGAGCTTATAGTGAACATATCCACATAAAGTTGTCAAATATGCAATATCTTTTACATGGCTTTCCTTATTTAATACCGCTTGATATAAGTGGGAAATTGACCACCGCTGCGGAATATTAAACTGCAACAATTCTGTCAGTTCTTCCGCTGCCTGGCCTGTTATCGTGTTGCGCCAGGTCCGGAAAGGAGCTAATAATTCCCCGTTTTTATCCAGGGCCAGATAGCCGTGCATCATACCAGAAAAACCAATCCCGGCCATTTTCCGCAGTTCTACTTCATACTGCTCTTTTACATTGGCTGCCAGTTTTGCATAGGCATCCCGGAGGCCAGCCCAAACTGCCTCCATGGAATAAGTCCATACACCATTTTCATACTGGTTTTCCCAAGCATGATCCCCGGATGCAACGGGAATGTGGTCTGGCGTAATCAGAACTGCTTTGATACGGGTAGAACCCATTTCCAATCCCATACATGTTTTTCCGGATTGGATTGCCTGACGGATCATGTCTTTTGTCATAATGATGCATCCCCTTTATTTTTTCTTTTCTTTCAAAAACGCGAATATGCTCTGCAGCACGATAAAGAAGCATAACAGGGCTGCTGTAAGGATGTTTGGCCAGGCACTGGCTAATTTACCATTGGTCTGAACAATACTGGAAATCGTTCCGTTGATCAGTACCCCAAAGAAAGAACCTATTACATTGCCTACACCGCCGGTAAGCAAGGTCCCGCCAATAACCGAAGACGCAATTGCATCCATTTCCAAACCGCTGGCTTGTGCTACGCTGGCAGACTGTGTATTCAGGCAGTAGCAGATCCCGCCAATGGAACACAAGAAAGAAGAAAGGACATATGCTTTCAGTTTGGTTTTTTTCACATCCAAGCCCATCATAGCAGCAGATTGTTCACTTCCGCCTACCGCATAAAGGGAACGGCCAAATTTGGTATAACGAAGCACTAAAAATATCAGAATCAAAATTAAAATAGCAACAACGACACCAATGCGGAAATAAGGCATAATAATTTTGCCTTGGCGGTTGGCAACGCCGCCAAAAGGAAGATAAATACGGAAATTCGCCCAATCATAAAAGGTCTGGCTTGTTTCAGCCGTAATGGAAAGCTGATCCGTAGAAATCACTGCTGTCATGCCACGTGCAAAGAACATCCCAGCCATTGTAACAATAAATGGCTGAATTTGCAAGTAACCGACACAAAATCCCTGGACAAAGCCAAAAACCAGGCCCACAACTAAAACAATCAAACACATAGCCGGCGCGCCGATGCCCCAGTTCCCCATTCCATAAGCCAGAAGCATACAATCCAGCGCTACCAGGGAGCCGACAGAAATATCAATACCGCCAGTCAGCATAACACAAGTCATGCCGCAGGCCACACAGATTAAGCCTGCATTACTGATCAGGATATTGAGGAATGTCTGAAGGTTGGTGAAGCCTTTGCCGGAATAGGCAATACAGCCTCCCGCATACAAAACCACAAATAAAACAATCGTAATCAGCAGCAATAAGGTATTCCCATTGATTTCTTTGCGCTGTTTCAAGGTATTTTCCGGATTCATACGCGGGCCACCTCCTTATGATTTTGTGCCCGCAGCTTCTGGAACCAGATCCGTACTGGGGGCGCCTGGATTGCTACAATCACGATAACAACAACAGCTTTAAAAACAGGTGTAACCGCACTGGAAATCCCCAGATTGTACATGGTTGTTGTAATCGCCTGAATGGTATAAGCACCAATAATAGAACCAGCAAGATTAAATTTACCGCCGCCTAAGCTGTTGCCGCCTAAAGCAACTGCCAGGATTGCATCCAGTTCCATATTCAAACCGATATTATTGGAGTCTGCACTGGTAATACGGGAGGAATTGACAAGCCCTGCAATTCCTGCGCATAAGCCGCACAGCAGATAACAGATAAAAATAATCCGGCGGGAATTTAAACCGGCAATCCGGCTGGCTTTTTTGTTGATGCCTACTGACTGGATGTACATTCCCATAGCAGTCTTTTTCAGTACCAGAGAAACTGCTAAAATACAGACTGCCGCAATTAAAATCGGTGTAGGCAGGAATCCGATATAACCACCAAAAATACCATATTCCGGCACACGGACATAAACAATCAGATTGTTGCACAACAGCAAGCCGATTGCCCGAGCCGCTGACCACAGGATCAAAGTAGCCACCATAGGCTGGATATTCAGATAAGCAACCAATGTTCCATTAAATGCACCGCATAAACAGCCCATCAGCAAAGCGCCTAATATGCCTACGATTAAGGGCATGGAAAATTCTTCGGGAGAAGATACTGCGGAAACCCCATAGCCTGCAACCAGCATACAGCAGAAAGAAGCACACAAAGACATAACGGAACCGACAGAAATATCTGTCCCTGCGGAAGCCGATACGACTAAAGTCATACCGATTGCCAGAATTGCAACTTCACTGCCGCGGTTTAAAATAGTGATCAGGCGCCCCTGGAGCACGCCGTTTTCAATGGTTGTGATGAAAAAGTTAAAAATACCGTTGCCTTGTGAAATGTCATAAATGACATTGACTGCCAGTACCAGCAATACGCACACAAGAGGGAGGAATAATGGGTGCTGTGTTATTTTTTTCTTGGTCATTCAGAAGCACCTCCTGCAATCGCGGCCATAACCCGTTCCTGGGATAAATCTCCGTCTATTTCGCCTACTTTTGCACCGTCCCGCAATACAGCCATCCGGTTACAGGTCCGGAGCATTTCTTCTATTTCCGAGGAAATAAACATGATGCTCTTGCCTTCCCCAGCCAATTTCAAAATCAATTTCTGAATTTCTGTCTTTGTCCCAATATCAATACCACGGGTCGGTTCATCCAGAATCAGGAAATCAGGATCGGTTGCCAGCCACCGGCCTAAAATAGCTTTTTGCTGGTTGCCGCCGGATAACTGTTTAATGGGCGTTTCCCGTGTGGCAGTCTTAATTTGCAGCAAACGGATGTATTCATCTGCAATTTTTTCCTGCTGTGCCCGGGAAATCTGCCGGAACATACCCCGTTTTGCCTGCATTGCCAGAATGATATTTTCCCGGACAGACAAGTCTCCGATAATGCCTTCTGCTTTCCGGTCATCCGGCAGAAGCCCCATGCCTAAATTCATAGCGTCAATAGGCTGGTTGATTTTCACTTCCTGATCCTTTACACGCAAAGTCCCTGTTTGAGATTTATCCGCGCCATAAATTGCCCGGGCCAGCTCGGTACGTCCTGAACCTAAAAGCCCTGTCAATCCAATAACTTCCCCTTTGCGGATATTCAGATCGAATGGTTTAATGGTCCCTTTATGGCTTAACCCTTTTGCTTCAATAACCATAGACGCATTGCTGAAGTCCTGGCTGCCTTCCGGCTTAATGTCTGCTAAGTCATCAAAATCTTTCCCCATCATAGCCGCTACCAGCTTCACCCGGGGCAGATCTGCAATAGGGTATTCCCCTACTAATGTACCGTTACGCAAAACGGTGATCCGGTCACATACCGCATAGACCTGTTCCAAAAAGTGAGTGACGAATACAATGCCGACTCCCTTTGAACGGAGCATTGTCATCAGCTTAAACAGCTTTTCTACTTCGCTGTCATCCAAAGAGGAGGTAGGTTCATCCAAAATCAGCACTTTACAATCCATATCAACTGCCCGGGCAATGGCTATCATCTGCTGGATTGCCAGGGAGTAATTCTCTAAATTTTGGGCTACATCCACTTTAATGTCCAGACGCTGTGTCAATTCCGCCGCTTTGCGCATCATAGCTTTCCGGTCTATGGTATGGAAAGGCGTCATGGGTTCCCGGCCAATATAAAGGTTTTCCGCTACGCTTAAATTGGGGCACAGGTTGACCTCCTGATATACTGTGGAAATTCCTACATTCTGGGCATCCAATGTAGAATGGTTCTTTACTGTACCCTGGATGCCGTCTACATGGATTTCTCCTGCTTCAAAATCATTGATACCGGTTAAGCATTTGATCAATGTGGATTTGCCTGCACCATTTTCCCCCATTAAGGCATGGATTTCCCCTTTACGCAAGGTAAAATCCACATGATCCAGGGCTTTTACGCCTGGGAACGTCATACAGATGCCCCGCATGGTTAATACAACATTACCCTCCATCAATTCTCACCTCAAATTCTACACTTCGTGTTGATGTTCCGGATAAAAGAGGAGGGCCCCCGAAGCACACTCTTAAGGGACCCTCCTTCAGATTTCTAAATCAATAGGGACGGCCGTCTACAACCTCTTGGGTTACAAGGATAACGGGTTGTTCGCTGCCATTAACAGTGATCTTGGAAACAGCATCTTCTGCTACGAACCAGGATTCTGTTACGTAAACTTGTTTTTCAGGTGTTTCGCCTGCTTCCAACTGTTGGATAATTTCAGAAACGGTAGGAGCTGCCATTGGGTTACATTCAAAGTTTGCATTGATCTTGCCGTCTTTTACCATCTGGACATATGGACGGTTGGCATCAAAGGAAACCAGGATAACATCGCCGCCTACGCCATAGCTGATACCGGCAGTATCCATTGCTGTCATAGCGCCGGCTGCTTCATTATCGTTCTGGCAGATAACTACATTGAATTGGCCTTTGTAGCTCTGGCAGTAAGATTCCATAACTTCCTGGCCGCCTGCTTCGGTGAAGTCACCGGATTGGGAAGCAATAATATTCCAGCCTTCCCGGTCCGCAATTTCTTTAAAGCCTTCGGTACGGCCAATGGTTGCAGATGCACCGGTAGAACCTTCGATAACCAGGGCGTTGATTTCAGAAATGCCTTTTGCTTCTGCATAAGCTTTCAGCCATTCGCCGCAGGCTAAACCTTCGATTTTGAAGTCGGAACCAACCCAGGATACATATTTATCAGAGTCATCAATGGTACGGTCAATGATAATAACAGGAATTCCAGCGTCATCACATTCTGTCAATACAGTATCCCAACCAGTAGCAACAATTGGGTCAATGATGATATAATCTACGCCTTGCTGGATGAAGTTACGGACAGCTTCCAACTGACGGGCAGAGTCATTGTCGCAATCTACAAAAACCAAATCATAGCCGTTGCTTGCGGCAAATACATCCTGTGCGGATTTTGTAGAAGCAGTACGCCAGTCTGATTCATGGCCTACCTGGGCGAAACCAACGGTAATAACACCATCGCCGCCGCCAGCATTGTCAGCCGGTTGAGAAGCCGGAGCATCTGCTGCCGGTGCAGCGGAGCTTGGTTGATCTGCTGCCGGAGCCGGTGCCGCACTGCTTGCCCCACCGCCGCCACCGCCGCAGGCAGCTAAAGAAAGGGTCAGTGCAAAGGCTAATGCCATGCCAAGTATCTTTTTCATTTTTTTTCCTCACTTTCTTTTGCTCTAAGGAGCACATATACGATGTTGACATTTTTTATTAAAACCCATTTTCTCGTAAAAGTCAATACAGATTCAGTCTATTTGCACAAATTCATCTCAATGAATAATACAAATTTTGTTTAAATAGGTAAAAATAGTACAAATTTTTAAACTTGTACTGTTTTTACTGATATTTTTTTGATTTTTATTAGATTTGTATGCTTTTTTAGTTTGTTTTTTTACGTTTTTATTTTTTGTAAGATCTTTTCAGCCTGTGGCAAACTTGCCCAAATCAAATGGTAAAATAGGATTTTTTCCGGTTTGAAGTTTAAAAATTTTGGTTAAAATATTCTATTTTTTAGAGAATGCCATATGATTTTGGATTATGTTATGTCTAAATCACAAAATTCAATAAGATAACCAACCACTTTATTAGGAAATTTTCACATATTCCTGTTATAATAGGAAGGAATACAATATTTCTCCTCCAGAAAACCAAGGAGGGATTTTTGTTGGAGATGAAATACAAATTTTTAGCGAATTTATTACGGAATGAATTATCCAAAAATGGCAGCAAATGCGGCTACCGGCTTCCCACCGAGGCAGAATTAACCCGCCGTTACCAAGTCAGCCGCCAGACAGTCCGTCATGCCCTTCAGCTTTTGGCAGAAGAAGGGCTGGTACAAAAGCGGCAAGGCAGCGGGACTTATTCCACCGGAAAAGTCAAGGATGCTGCCCGGCAGCAAATTGCTGTTGTTACTTCTTTTTTAGACGATTACATATTCCCTACAATCCTTCACGACGCCCAGGGAACCTTTGCCCGGGAAGGTTTTTCCACTTTGGTCTATGCTACTGAAAACCGGGTCGGTGCTGAACGGGATATTTTGCTGCAGCTGCTGGAGAATCCTGTGGGCGGCATTTTGATTGAAGGATCTAAAACAGCCTTGCCCAATCCCAATGCCGATTTATATTTGCGCCTGCGGGAAACCGGTGTGCCAATGGTTTTCCTGCATGGGGCTTATACGGAATTAGCCAGCTTCCCCTGCATTTCAGACGATAATTATGGAGGAGGTTATTTGCTGGCCCATCACCTGATCGCTCAGGGCCACCAAAATCTGGCTGGTGTATTTAAAAGTGATGACGTCCAAGGCCCCCAGCGTTATCATGGCTGTATTTCTGCCATTCGGGATGCCGGTCTTCCTATTTTGGACCGCTGCTTCCGGTGGTATGATACAGAGGATCGCCTGGAAATGCTGGAACAGCGCCATCCGGAATTGCTGCACCGTTTTTTAGCGGAACGCCTGGGAACAGCAACTGCTGTTATTTGTTATAATGATGAAATTGCATATTTACTCATTCAGGAATTGCTGGCTATGGGGAAGCGGACCCCGGATAATGTGGCAATCGTCAGTTTTGACAACAGCTATTACAGCCAGATCAGCCCTGTCCCCATTACTTCTTTGCGTCACCGGGATAAAATGGGACAGATCGCTGCGGAACATCTGCTCCATATCATCCGGGGCGGTACAGGCCAGTCACGATCTTTAGAGTGGGAACTTCTGGTCCGCAGCAGCGGTTAAAAAAATAGCGGGGTGCCATGATGGCATCCCGCTATTTTTTTAATATTCCCGCCGGCTGATAATGCCCCGTGTCAATCTGTTAGGCATAAAAACTTCCTCATCCGCGTAATAATGCCGTTCAGGAACACATCCTGCTTCCAGGCATTGAATGACTTCTTCTACCAGAGGGCCTAATAAGGGCTGGCACTCTACAATTAAGGAAATTTTCCCTTCCAAGCAGAGTTTAAGCCCTTGGCGGGTTGCGTCAAATGATATGACATCCACGCCATCTTTTCCGCAGGTATACCCATATTCCTCCAAAGCCTGTATCGCTCCAAAGGCTTCATTGTCGTTTTCACAATAAACAATGTCAATTTCCGGCCTTTCTGCCTGGGACAGATAATCCCCCATCACTTCATAGGTTTTAGCCTGGGTAAAATCTCCGTCCAACTGCACCAGCAAATTCCAGTTTTCTTCTTCTACCGCCTTTTCCAATGCCTGGGTCCGACCCAGTTGGGCTGTGGAATCCTGTGTCCCTTGTATCTGGACAATATTTAATTCTTTTTCTTTCAGGCGCATCCATTCTACTGCCTGTTCTCCTTCCCATAAAAAGTCCGACCCCACATGGGAAGCATATAAGCTTTCATCTTCTACTGCTATCATCCGGTCTACTAAGATCACTGGAATATGGGCTTGTTTCGCTTCCAAAAGGACAGAATCCCAGCCAGTTTCCTGAATGGGCATAAGGACAATATAATCCACCTGCTGCTGGATAAACTTCCGGATTGCAGTAATCTGATTTTCCTGTTTCTGGCGGGCGTCATCAAAAAGCAAATGATATCCCCGGGCTTCTGTAAATACGGTTTTAATGGATTCAGAATTGGCTACCCGCCAGTCTGATTCCGCGCCAATCTGGGATACCCCAATTTTAATTAAATTTTCATCTGCTGATATGCTGTCCTCCACAGAAAGATTCT
Source organism: bacterium 1XD42-1 (assembly GCA_003612625.1). Classification (GTDB taxonomy): domain Bacteria; phylum Bacillota; class Clostridia; order Oscillospirales; family Ruminococcaceae; genus Anaerotruncus. Next base: position 27,144 of record RAZJ01000030.1, read on the forward strand.
GCTGGGTACAGCCGGCAATAAAAAGCAAAAGGGCCAAGGCCAAAAATAAGAAAATTTTTTGTTTCATATTTTTTCTTCCTCCCCAACCCGCCGCGGGATAATGATGCTAATTGTTGTCCCTACCCCTGCCTGGCTGGAAAGGGACAGCCCGTAAGGAGGCCCAAAAAACAGCCGGATGCGTTCATGAACCGTAGACAGGCCAAAACCAATCCGTTTTGTGCCTTCCATAGACTGAACCAGTTGTTCTATCTGTTCCGGCGGCATTCCCACTCCGTCATCTGTTACCTGTAATAAAATATCCTGGCCCTGTGCCCGGCCTGTTACATAAATATGCCCCATTCCCCGTTTGAGCTTAATGCCATGGTATAACGCATTTTCTACCAATGGCTGCAAGGTCAATTTGGGCAGGACAGCATCTTCTATTTCCGGAGCTATATTGACTGTATACTGCATAATATCTTTATAACGTACCTGCTGGATTTGCAGGTAACTGCATACATGGCATTTTTCTTCCCGCAATGTAATAACATCCTGTCCGCGGCTTAAAGAATGTCTGAAAAATGAGGATAAATTGGACACCATTTCCACGGCTTCCTGGGTTTTTTCCGCCTCAATCAGCCAAATAATCGTATCCATTGTATTATAAAGAAAATGCGGATTGATCTGGGCCTGAATTAAGGCCAGTTCTGTCCGGCGGAGGCTGTCCTGTTTCTGATTGTTTTCTTGAATCTGACGGTTTAAGCGGCCTACCATTTGTTCAAAGCCTTCACTTAACGTTCTGATTTCATATTCCGATGACTGGATGGGTTTCCGGACTGATAGTTTCCCGCTGCCAATATCCTCCACCCGGGCACATAAATCTAAAATCGGTTTCGTAATAGAACGGCTAAGCCGCACAGTACGCTGTGTAAATAAAAAGATTAAGGCTCCCGTAAGAGCTGTAATAAAAAGAAATTCTGTAAAAATCTGCCGGGCAATCTGATTTTGAAGGACATTCAGTTGTACTGCCTCACAGTAAAGATAAGTATACATAAATTCTTCAATCAGAGCTGTCAGCACATAAATATTATTTTCAAGCTGGAGCTGGCGTTCATCATAGCTTTTTGTATCTTCAATCTGATAAATTTTTTCTTCTAAATTTTCACACAGATCCAATACACTGGTAATAGCGCGGCGGCTGTCTTTTTGTGTGGTGGTATCCAGCAGGGCACGGGCTAAATCCTGGGCAGCTACAACTTCATCAATGGGCAAGCCTTCCGAATACTGGCTCTCAATCACATAATAGTACATTTTTAGATCAATATTTTCTTTAAAATCCTGGTTAAATTCCGAGGCTGTTGTTACATTATACAAAAGTCCTTCATATAAACTATTGTACATCACCAATAAAGACATTGCCGCAGTCAAAATCACTGCTGCTAATACAGTAAAAGTAATGGTTAATATGCGCATCCGCCCCCGGATTGTAGCAGGATGGAACAGATTATGCAGCCGGTATTTCATCCTTTTTTTCCTCCGCCGGCCCGGTAATCCCGGGGCGTACAGCCCTGGGTCTTTTTAAAAATAAAACTAAAATAGTGGGGGTCCCGGTACCCTACTGCAAATGCAATTTCCCCAGAACGCTTGTCTGTGGCGCGCAATAATTCCCGGGCTTTTTCCATCCGTTTACTGGTGACGTATTCTGTAAAAGTTGCTCCCATTTCCTGGCTGAATACGGCTGATAAATAATTGGCACTGATATTGATTTTCTGTGCCACCTGGTTTAAAGAAAGGGTTTCATCTGTATAATGGCTGTCAATATAATCGGCTGCCTGTTTCAACAAACTTCCATACTGACTGCTGGAGGCATTGTCCCGCAGCCGGGCAGCTTGTGTCAAAACCTGTACAATATAATATTTTAAATCTTCCGGCGTAATGTTTTGGCCAATTAAATCCAGACATTCCAACTGTTCTAAAAATTCTTTTTGGGATAATCCCAATCCTTTTACAAATTCTGCCGCAGTAAACCAAATACTTAACATTAAAAATTGACAAAAAGGAGTGGAATCCAAAGCTTCTGATACACTATGAATATATTCATCTGCAAAATTCGGGATTTCCTCCGGTGCTGCCCCTTGCAAAACCCCTTGTAAAATAGCAGGATTTACTTTTGCAGCATCCAGCCCTACTAAGCTTCCGCCATTATCCGGCTCTGTAAGCAGAAATCCAACTGTTTCCGCAGATAAAATATGCTGCTGCGGCCGGATATACCGGCAGGCCCATAACCGGGAAACTTCTTCAAAGCATACCGGTAATGCACTTAATCGCTGGGTAGGCGTGCCAACTGCCACATACCAGTTAAAATCCGGAGCACATGTTTCATATTGCCCCCGCACTGCATCAATACAACGGCTGACATAATTCCGGATTTGATCGCTGTCGCTCAGGATCAATACGGCATATGTAGTTAAATTCCACCGCAGCAGCAAATATTCCGGATATTTGAGGAAATATTCCAGTAAAGCATCCCGCACTAAAGTCCCAGGCTCCGAATAGCTTTTGGTTGTCCCTTCCGGCAGTATGGAAAAAAAGGCTATGGTATAACATTGCGCCCGCAAATCTAAATCCAGTTTTCCGGCTTCTTCATAAATTTGCTGTACACTGAGCTGGCCTGCCACCACTCGTTCAAAAAAACGACGGCGGGCATACTGCTCATATTCCTGGGCTTCCTGATGGAATTGGGCTAGATAACTCCGCTGGACTTGTTCCCCTTCCACTTTGTCCCGGACTTCTTCCAATACGCCTATTAAATTATTTTTGGTAATAGGCTTTAATAAAAAACGTTCCACTCCAATATGGATGGCTTGCTGTGCATATTCAAAATCATCATATCCGGAAATAATAATAATTTTTATATTTGGAAATTCCTGTATTACCAAACGGCTTAACGCCAAACCATCCATAAAAGGCATACGAATATCTGTAATTAAAACATCCGGTTTTGCCTGCCGGATCAAGGGCAAAGCCATTTCTCCATCTCCTGCTTCCCCTGCAAAAGCATATCCATATTGTGCCCATGGTACCGTGTCCCGCAAAGTTTCCCGAATTGTACTTTCATCTTCTACTAAAAATACCCGTAACATCCCGATTCCCTCCTGTTCTGTTTTCTATTATAACAAATGTTTCTTTACAATCAATGAAAAGTACGAATAAAAATAGGACTAGAAAAATTTCCGCAAATATTTTTTGTGGGCTGAAACAATCACAGCCTGAGAAGCCCCTAACTGTAACAGTATTTCTGCTGTTTGTGCCGCCAGAATCTGATCCGCTTCTGTATCCGCCTGGTTCAGCACAAAAATAATCTGATTCCCAGTTTTCCCATAGGAATAAAAAAGAAGCTTTGCTATATCTTCCGGCGTTAGGCAGTGATCCCCTGTAACATGGAGCATTTCTTCTGCCAGCTCCGGCCGGTGGCAGATTTTTTCCAAAGGCTGGCCCAGACAGCTTATCCCGCAAACAGCTAAAATGATCTTTGGATTCCGCAAAACAGGTTCACCTTTTCGTGGGACTTTTATTGGCAGACATTTTGCACCATCTGATTCCAATAAAATAATTTCCGCTGTATTTTGCAAATATTGGAACATGGTTTCAGAAGGCGCAGACAGCTTCCCGCTTTCGGCTGGGGTGCCTACTGTAACCAGATTGCAGCTTTCTAAAGCTTCTTCGATTTTTTTGGGATTCTGGTCAGTTACTATAAACCGGCTTTGGGCTGCTGTGGGATAATAAATATGAGTCGTTGTTGATACTGCTGTTCGGAAGCCTCTGCTGGCAGCTTCCTGGGCCAGCAGAAATAGAAATGTTGTTTTTCCTCCTGCCCCCACCAAAGAAATTTCAATTCCTGGCTGAGGCGGGATTCCGATAAGGGACTCCCACCAAAAAAAATCTTTCAAAGTTCTGTTTCCTTTCCGTTTTTATTCCTAGTTAATTACTATGTGATAGAAAATATCAATAATATTTATAGATTCTATCTAAAAATACAATTTTCTTTTTTGCAAAATTTATGCTATTATTCCAAAGAACGGATATTAACTCCGTTCGGACATTTTTAGAAAGGTGGAGGGTTTTATGAAAAATAAGGGAAAAGTAATTGGTGCCGGACTTTTAATCGGCATCGCTGCGGTAATCCTGGTTTACCAGGGAAATCCTGCAAATATGGGCTTTTGTATTGCCTGCTTTATCCGTGATACAGCGGGGGCTGTGGGCATCCATCGGGCTGATACCGTTCAATACATACGCCCGGAAATTATAGGATTGATTTTAGGAGCTTTTATTTTGGCTTTTCTCCGTAAGGAATTCCAGCCAAAAGGCGGTTCTTCTCCTATGACCCGGTTTGTCCTGGGATTTTTTGTTATGATCGGCGCTTTGATGTTTTTAGGCTGCCCCCTTCGTATGGTTTTACGGATCGGCGGAGGTGACTGGAATGCAATTTTAGGACTTGTTGGGTTTGTAATAGGAATTGTAATTGGTGTTGTCTTCTTAAAACAGGGGTATAGTTTGCGGCGTACTTATACCCTTCCTATGATAGAAGGTTTAGCCCTTCCCATTACACAAGTAATCTTACTGGTACTGGTTATGGCTGCACCTGCATTTATCTTTTTCAGTGAATCCGGCCCCGGCTCTATGCGTGCCCCAATCTTCTTAACGCTTATTGTTGGACTAGTCGTAGGCATGGCGGCACAATATACCCGCCTTTGCATGGCAGGCGGCATCCGTGATGTACTGCTGTTTAAAGACTGGACTTTATTAGCTGGTTTTATTGCCATTTTTGTTGGCGCTCTCGTTTTAAACATGATTTTCGGATTTTTCCATCCTGGTTTTGCAGAACAGCCTGTTGCCCATACAGACGGTCTTTGGAATATGATCGGAATGGTAAGCGTTGGATTTGGTTCTGTTTTATTAGGGGGATGCCCTATGCGCCAACTGATTTTAGCTGGGGAGGGCAATACTGATTCCGCAATTACAGTAGTCGGATTATTTGTGGGCGGCGCTTTTGCTCATAACTTTGGACTGGCTTCTTCTCCAAAAGGCCCGACTGCAAATGGGCAAATCGCTGTTATTATTGGAATAATCGTTATGGCAGTGATTGCTGTAATGAATACAAAAAAATCTGCTACATAGGGAGGAATTTAAAAATGGAAGCAATTGATGCCCGTGGGCTTTCCTGTCCACAGCCTGTTATTTTATTAAAGCAAGCTCTAGATAAAAAGCCTGCTGAATGCCGTATTTTAGTGGATAACCGCACTGCTTTAGAAAACACAACCCGTTATGCAGAAAATGCTGGCTATCATACATCTTATACCCAGGAAAAAAGTGACTTTTTATTGGTGGCCTCCAAATGAGTACAAATAATACTTATATTGCTACTTTTTTCACCCATTATGATGCCATTTGTTTTTCTAAAGAATTAGCTGCCCAAGGCTGGGATACTGAATTGATGCCTGTCCCAAGAAAATTTTCCTCTTCCTGCGGAACCTGTGTCCGGTTTTCCGGATCTGGCGATCCAATAGAACTACAACGGGACAGCATTGAACAAATCATTCATATGGACACATCTGCTGTACTTTGGGATAACAGGTAGATGCAGTTAAAAAGGCCGGAGTAAAAGCTTCCGGCCTTTTTTCACAGTATATCACAAATTAAAAATTATCTCAAAGGTAAAATTCCTGCAAAAAATAGTTATTTTCTATTTGAAATAATATTTTAAATGGAAAAAGGCGGATACCACCTGCATACTGCATAGAGGCATCCGCCGGAGGGTAAAAAAGATATTTCAGACTGATGATCCGCTTTTTCTTGCGGACAAAGAATTATTCTTCTATAATGGCCTGCCTGCCGTCCTCAGGAACTTTTTCCAACATCTTTAGTGCCCGGAGGACATGTGCTTGCCGGTATGCTTTCTCGCTGGGAAGCGGAAGGGATGGGTCTCCAAATACATGCAGCTCACTGTTGCCCCGCAAGATTCGGTTTGCTCCAATTCCTTCGGCAATCTTGGTCAGATTGGTAACTTGAATGACAGGAATGCCTGCACGCTGGATTTCTTTGGTGATCATGGACCCGCCACGACTGCTGGTGCCTCACGTCGATGTTTCAATGGCAGCATCACATAAATCTTCCTTGAGTGCCTGTGCAATCCCTTCCCCAAATTCTTTGCATTTTTCCATAGGCGTCATTACGCCCGCAGTGGAATAAAAGCACTCATTGAGGCCGCCAATAACGCCCTCATCCGCCAGCTTACGGAGCGCATCTACTGGCACAAGCCGGTTGGGATCTTGCAGAACAAAGGCATTATTATAGCCCTGATGGCTTACTTCCCAGTCAGCAGACTGTAATGTCTGCATTCCTTCAATAGAGTATTTGCGGAAAAACTTAAAATTGGTAGGAACCTGATTGTCAGGATTGCCTTTAGGGACAAGCCTGACATCTGTTACTAGGCCAATTTTACACCGGGAAAGCGGTTTTGAAAGTACAGGAATCGGAATTTCCTCATGGTTAGGCATCACAACTTCTGTCTGGAATAGCTTCTTTTGCACCTTAACCAGCAACACTTTCATTTTAAGCAAAGGGAGGTCATTGAGATGAATGACCTCCCTTTGCTTTCTTGTCGCCGAGTAGGCAAGAAAGACCCCCGGTATACCGGGGGTGGATAAAAAAGGCTTTAGCACAAGGAAGAACCTCCAGTGTGGTAGAATGGGAAAGGTCTGGCAACCGCCCCATCAAAACACAGGAGGTTCATGTCAAATGAATGACGTAAAAAGTTTATCACA
>RAZJ01000031.1 GCA_003612625.1 bacterium 1XD42-1
CCCTTTCCTGTTCCAGAGATTCCAGAAGGCAATCCTTTCCCTGTCCCTGAAATTCCAGAGGGTAATCCTTTTCCTGTCCCTGGTTCTTCCCAAAACTAATTTTTTCTAATAATTTAAAAAAGTGAGCCCTTCTAATTTATTCTTTACTTAGAAGGACTTATTTTCTTTTTGTATTTTATATTTTAGCCATTTTTATATACCAATTTTTATTTATTATTTACAAAAAATTTATTTTTTTTAATTTTTTTCGCATTTTCACTTGAAACTTGCCTTTACAAATTACAATAAATTACAATACAATAAATTACAAAATGGATGCAAAGAGTACATTTTCCTCCATTTCAAAAGAAAAGTCCTTGACAAATGGAGAAGGAAACTATATAATGGCTTTGTTACAAAAGGGTCAGAGGGCCTTTTTGTGAAAGCAGGAGAATCGTATGAGCGGAACGCAAAACCAGATGCAGCCTTATTCAGACGAGGAACTTGCCGCCTTAGCAAAAGCAGGCGGGGAGGATGCATTAACATGGTTAGTATGCCGTTATGCCCCGATGGTTCGGGCCCGGGCACACCGGTTTGCTCAAGGAGTATTGGATGAGGAAGACCTCTTTCAAGAGGGGATGATCGCTTTGCTTTTTGCAGTGCGGGGTTTCCAAGCTGAAAAAGGCAATGCGTTCTATACTTTTGCAGCGGCATGTGTCAACCATAAATTGACAAATGCGCTGGTTTCCCATATGCGGCAGAAAAATGCGCCCATGCGCAGCTATATTTCCCTCAGTGATGAAATCCGGTCTGCGGAAGCTTTTGAATTTCAGGAGGATCCGGTGCAGGCAGTGATTGAGGATGAAGAAGCTGCTGCAAGACGGCAGCGGATCGTTGCGCTTCTTACTTCTTTTGAGCAGCAGGTTTTAACGCTTTATTTAAAGGCTTTCTCTTATGGGGAAATGGCAAAAAGGTTAGGCGTCACCAATAAAGCGGTAGACAATGCCCTGCAAAGGATACGGCGGAAATTACGGCGGGCTTTTGCACAGGAATGATTCTTCTGGATAAAAAATGTTTGGCGACAATCCCAAGTGTGGGATCGCATATATACCCTTTGGCGCCATTGGCAGAGCTTGATTTCAATCTCGGTCCACGCAGTTCCAGCGGGTAAATCCAAAAATTTAAGCGAGGTAAACCAAAATGTACACTGACAAGACATTGACATGTAAAGAATGTGGGTCTGAGTTTGTTTTCACAGCCGGAGAACAGGAATTCTATGCTGAAAGAGGCTTCGTAAATGAGCCCCAGCGCTGCAAAGCCTGCCGTGATGCACGTAAAAACAATGCCCGTCCACAACGGGAAATGTTTACCGCAGTTTGCGCCAACTGCGGCGGAGAAGCAAAAGTTCCTTTCCAACCCCGTGAAGATCGTCCGGTTTATTGTTCTGATTGCTTTGCAAAAATCAAAGAACAACAAGGCTAATCCTTCATATTAGGCTGAAATGTGCCGTTCCTGTTTAAAAAAAGCAGGAACGGCCTTTTTACTATACTCCAGCCGCCTTGCATTTTATGAGGGAAATATGGTATGATAAGCAGAAGTTAAGCGGAATCAATCGTCATTTTCGCTTTCCAGAAGAAAAAGGGCAGACAGGAGGAAATTTTTAATGAAGTATACAAAAGAAACCTTAATTGGGGAAGTTCTGGACAACGATGGGTCTTTGGGAAAATATTTTATGGATATGGGGATGCACTGTTTGGGCTGTCCGGCAGCCCGTGGGGAATCCATTGAGGAAGCCTGTCAGGTGCATGGCGTAAGCTGTGACGATCTGCTGGAAAAACTGAACGCCAATACAAAATGATGGATTTGCCAAAGCTGGATGCCCGTTTGGCTGCTTTGGCAGGGCTGGTACGTCCAGGAGTCCGGGTAGCTGATATTGGTACAGATCATGGTTATTTGATTTCCTGGCTGGCGGCCAGTGGGAAAATACCGGGAGGATGTGCCTGTGATATTCATAAAAAGCCGCTGGAGAAAGCGGCTTTTTCCCTATCCCAGTACGGTATAGCAGACCGGGTTGAGCTGATTTTATGTGACGGCCTTCAGGGTGTCAGTCCCAGCCAATGTGAAGATATTATTATTGCGGGCATGGGGGGCGATACCATTTGGGGGATTCTTGCAGATGTGCCCTGGACCCGCTGCAACCGGTACCAGTTCCTTTTGCAGCCCATGACCAAGCAGGAAAAACTGCGGAAAGCCCTTTATCAGAATGGTTTTATTTTGACAAAGGAAATTGCTGTTGCCAGCGGCAACTTTTGTTATTGTATTATGGTTTCCCGCTATACCGGGCAGAAACAGGAAATTACAGCAGATTTTGCGTGGGGGGGCCTTTTAAAAGAAGATCCTTCTCCGGAAGCCTGCGTTTATATAAAGCATGTTTGTAAGCGCCTGGAAACCAGGCTGGCAGGACTCCGGCAGTCCGGGGAATTTTCTGCTGAAGCAGACGAATGCCGGCAAGCCCTTTCCGTTCTGGACAGGCAAAGATAATTTAGGGAGGAAATACCATGACGGTTCAAGATATTTATAATGCAGTTGATGAAGCTGCTGCATTTTCCACACAAATGGATTTTGATAATGCGGGCCTTTTGGTAGGCGATCCAAAAGCCAATGTAACCTCTGCTTTGGTGGCTTTGGACGTAACAGATGCTGTTATTGATGAAGCCCTTTCCAGAGGATCTAATTTGATTGTCACCCATCACCCGGTTATTTTCCACGCGATTAAAAAGGTTACCTCCGATATGCTGGTTTACCGCTTAATCCGGGAAAATATTTCTGTTATCTGCGCCCATACCAATTTGGATTTGGCTTGCGGCGGGGTAAACGACATTTTAGCCCAGAAGCTGGATTTACAAGATATAGCCTTGGTGCCGCCGGAAAATTTACTGCGGGTCGGGAAGCTTTCCAGAGGGATGACGCCGCCGGAATTTGCATATTATGTAAAGCAAAAGTTAGACTTGCCTGCTTTGCGCTACTGTGACGGAGGCGCAGTCATTGAGCAGGTAGCCGTCTGCGGAGGCTCCGGAGGCAGCGAATTACGGGAAGTATGGAAAACAGGATGCCAGGCCTATGTAACAGCCGATATTAAACATGATGTGATGTTAGAGGCTATTCATTTAGGGATTACCTTAATTGACGGGGGCCATTTTGAAACAGAAAACCATGTAATTGAATATCTGGCAAAGCTGGTGCGGGATACTGGCACAGAAACCGTTATTGCCAGGGCAAATATTGCCCCGTCTGTAACCATATGACAGCAAAAGTTTCCCTGCTGCCTACCAAAAGCTATGACTGGCCGTTGGTGCGGGATGCAGTGGCAGAGCATTTTTCATTATTAGAGGTTTCCATTGCACCTGACCGGCCTGTCGTCCTCAAGCCGAACTTAATCCTTCGCTGTGGGCCGGAACGGGCAGCAACCTTCCACCCTATGGTATTGGAAGCTGTTCTTGCCCAGCTCCGGGATATGGGGGTTAAAAATATTGCGGTTGCAGAAAGTCCGGGAGGGCCTTTTACACCGGGCCTTTTGAAAGCCTTATTTGATAAGACAGGAGTTGCCAAGGCCGCCGCAAAATACCATGTACCCTGCATCACGGAAACCCAGGGGATTCAGCGCCACCGGACGGAAAACCTTTTATGCAGGACCTTTGACATCATTGCCCCAGTGACAGAAGATGTTTTTCTCATTGACTTGTGCAAAGTGAAAACCCATTGTATGATGACCTTCAGCGGCGGGGTAAAAAATTTATTTGGATGTGTGCCAGGCTTATTAAAGCCCCAGCTTCATTACCGGTTTCCAGAAGAAGAACAATTTGCCGCCATGCTGGTGGATTTGGCGGAAACCCTCCATCCGGATTTGGTGATAGCTGACGGGGTCATCGGGATGGAAGGGGACGGCCCCACAGCAGGGAATCCCTGTCCTTTAGGGATTACAGCAGCAGCCCCATATGAGGGCCTTTATGCTTTGGATTTGCTTCTTTGCCGCATGATCGGGCTGGAGCCTGCCCGGGTACCAACGGTTATGGAATCCAAGCGGCGGGGGCTTTGTCCGGAACCGGTTATTCTGGGAAACAGGACTTTAGCTCAGACAGTAACGCCTTTCCGGCGGCCCAGAAGCAAAACATTAGATTTTGCGGCCAGTGCCGGTATTTTAGGGCCTTTGGTAAGGTGGGCAAAGCCGTGGCTGGCATCCCGGCCCTATATCCAGAAAAAATCCTGTATTGGCTGCGGCCAGTGTGCAGGGACTTGTCCGGCTGACGCTATTATTTTGCAGAACCGGAAAGCGGAAATTGATCCAAAAAAATGTATCCGCTGTTTCTGCTGTCATGAAATGTGCCCGGAACGTGCTGTCCAGGTATGGGAACCGCCATTTTTCCGGTGGTTCAGCAAATAGGAAAAATAAAGGGGGATATTGTGTGAAAAAAACGGTTGTTATCGAAGCGCCTGCAAAAATCAATCTTTTCCTGGATATTGCCGGGAAACGGGCTGACGGGTATCATTTGCTCCACTCCGTTATGCAGTCTATTGATTTATGCGATAAAGTAATATTGTCCCGTATGAGCGGGCGTGGAATTTATATTTCATGCAGCCGTGCCCGTATTCCCTGTGATGAAAATAATTTAGCTCATCGGGCTGCTGCCCGGTTCCTGGAAGCTTTCCAGATCCGACCGGAATTTGCTCTTTCCATTGATTTGGAAAAGCATATTCCTTCCCAGGCTGGCCTTGGGGGAGGCAGTTCTGACGCGGCTGCTGTGCTGGTTGGCATGAATGCCATGTTTGGGATTCATGCGGACCGGGAAGCCTTGTGCAAAATTGGCCTGCCAATCGGTGCAGATGTGCCATTTTGCATTATGGGGGGGACAATGGGGGTTACAGGTATTGGAGAAGGGCTGGAACCCTTGCCGCCCATGCCGGATTGTGAAATTGTACTGGCCAAGCCGGAAAAAGGTGTAGATACAGCCAGTGCTTTCCGGGCTTATGACGCTTTAAAAGCTCCGCCGAAAATTCCGGATGGATCAGCCATTCTGCAAAGCCTGGATATGGGGGATTTAAAAGGGATTGTTTCCGGAATGGGGAATGTGCTGGAAGCGGCCTGCCCTGTGCCGGAAGTCCAGCAGTTAAAAGAACGGATGCTCCAGGCGGGAGCTTTGGGTGCGGCAATGAGTGGCAGCGGCTCTGCTGTATATGGGCTGTTTGATAAGCGTCCATTAGCGAAACGCTGTATGCGGAAGCTGTATGAGCTATCAGAAAGTGTATTTTTAGTACGGCCAATTGCCCGGGGTGTCCGGGTCGTCAGGACGGCAGAATAATAAAGGCAATGCTGCACAAAGGACGGAAACTTTCTTTGTGCGGCATTGCCTAAAGTTGGGAAGAAGTTTTATGTCCGGAAAAATGGGGGGCGTAAGAGGCCAGTTCTTATCACGGCTGGAGGATCTGGCTGACAAGCTGTTATCAAATGCTGGATTCCTGCTGTGGGATATTGCAGTTTCGGCAGTTATCCTTATGGCGGCAAAAGGGATATTGTCCATTATTTCTAAAATTACCAGCAAGATGATGCATTCGGAGCGGTACCACCGTACGGAATATCAAGGCAAGCGTGTTGATACCATGCTGACCTTGTTCCGCAGTACAATCCGCTATTTAATTTATTTTGGGGCCATTATGCTGATCCTGCGGCAGTTTGGTGTTGGGGGCATTGTAGCAACTTTGCTTGGAGCTGCCGGCGTGGGAAGCCTAGCTATCGGCTTTGGGGCACAGAACCTGGTAAAAGATGTAGTTACCGGTATTTTTATGATGTTTGAAAACCAGTTTGGAGTAGGGGATTACATTAAGATTGATAATGACGAAGGTTATGTAACAGCAACGGCTTTACGGGTAACTTATCTCCGTTCTATTTCCGGGGATCAGATTATTGTACCCAATGGTTCCATTAACCGGATCGTCAATTTTACCAAAGGAAGCTCTGTTGCAAATATTATTGTATCCACGGCTTATGAAGCGGATACCCGTGCAGTAATGGATATTATGCAGGAAGCCATGGATGAATTTGCTGTTACCTATGCAGAGCTGATTGATGAACCGCCGGTTGTATTGGGTATTGTAGATTTCGGGGCTTCCTCCGTAGACATCCGTATTACCTGCAAAGCCCTTCCTTTGAAGCATTGGGAAACAGAACGGGCTATGCGCCTGGCGATTAAAGAAAAATTTGACCGTTTAGGAGTAGAATTTCCATATCCACATATGGTTACAGTCCCTTATACATCAACTCCATCGGAACCTTCTTCCAATATTGGAGAGAGGAGGACGGTACCTGACTGGGCTGGGCCGGACGAGGATGATGATACTTAAAATCCGAAAAAAATTCTTTCAGGCTGCATTGGGAATGGCTTTGTGCCTGCTGGCAGGCTGTTCCCTCCTGGAAAAGCCAGTGCCCCAGACAGAAACAGAACCGGTAAAGCCGCCGCGTATTGTAACAGGCACTTCTCCTTCCAAACGGGGGGCTGACCTGGAGCCGGTGAATGGCGTGGGGGAACTGGTAGATCCGGAAGAAAACAAGCCCGGTTCTTCTGAAGCGGAACAGCCGGAAAATACGGAAAGCCCTTTGCGGTGGGATTTATCCTTGCTGCCTTACCGGGAAATGCTGATGCCGGAAGAACAAAAAGTTTATGATGAAATCTATTCCAATATTATGGCTTTGCGCAATCACTTTTCGTTGCGGAATCCTGCCAGGGCGGATCGGATAGACAGCATTGTCCATGCAGTCTATTATGACAATCCGGAACTGCTTTGGATTGATTCCAGCTACCGGTACGGGTATACAACTCAGGGGCAGGTTACAGATTTAACCCTTGCTTTTAATAATTTGGCGGCAAACCGGGAGGAAGCCGTAGCAGAATTTGAAAAAGAAGCCCAGTCCATTATCCAGCAGGCACGGCAGTTTTCCACCCCGGTGGAACAGGAAAAATTTGTCCATGACGCCATTATAGCAGTTACAGATTATCATTTATCCTCGGCTCAGAACCAGAGCGCTTATAGTGCTCTGGTAGGGAAAAAATCTGTTTGTGCGGGATATTCCAGGGCATTCCAATATATTATGATGGAACTGGGAGTACCCTGCTATTATTGTGTAGGCTATGCCGGTGAAGATCACGCGTGGAATATAATCAAGCTGGACAGCGGGTATTATAATGTAGATTTAGCCTGGGATGATCCCATTGGCAGTGAAGCCGGGGAAGTCCATTATGAATATTTTAATATTACAGATGATAAGATATCATATGATCACCAGCGTCAGGATCTTTCGGTTCATCTGCCGCCCTGTACCGCCCAGGAGGAAAGCTATAACCGCATTTTCGGCGGGGATAATCCGGTAAAAGAAGGCGGAGCCCCTGTGGATTACCACAGCTTAGGATATACGGAAGAAGATGTTGTCCATAGCCTGGCAGAATATTATGAACGGAGCCAGCAGGCAGTAGAAGCTTTAGGTGGCCCGGGGGAAAGCATATGTGTGATTATATTGGAAGGGTCGGCCTTGCGCCAGCAGGTTTTGGCAGCTTTATCAAACCGGGACTGGTTCAACGGGTTTGTAGCACCAGCCGCCCGGAATATGGGGCTTAAAAATTATTTTGCGGGCATTTCAGCCCAATATGAAGAATTAGCAGATGGATACCTTCTGCTGACCCAGGAAATCAATTTGCAGGCCGGTTAACCCAAAGCAAAAAATCCGTTCCGGCATGAAACCGCATGGAACGGATTTTTTAAAGTATGGGAAAATCTTTTACAGAAAGGCTTCTGATATAACTTTTTCTGGTATTTTAGCGGATAAAAAAGGTCGAATTTTGTCAGGAAAAAATTGGTTTTGTCATTTTATTCATTTTTATGCAAAAAGATTGGATAATCTATACAAATAGAAACGGGACTTTTATAATGACTTATACGATCTTTCACAATTACCTCTTGCAATATTATCCTATGGCTGTTAAAATATGATAAGGGAGGTGACCGCTATGGCAAAGGCAAAACATGATGACAGTTTGCCGTTGTATTTGTTCCACCAAGGGACAAATTATAAGACCTATGAGTTCCTGGGAGCACACCCTGCAGAACAGGAAGGAAAAGACGGATATATATTCCGCGTATGGGCGCCCAATGCGGCAGGAGTTTCGGTAGTGGGTGATTTTAACGAATGGAATCCACAAGCAAACCCAATGGCTACCATGGGGGCCGACAGTGTATGGGAAGTATTTATCCCAGGACTAAAACAATATGATTTATACAAGTACTGCATCCAGACAAAAGATGGACGCACTTTAATGAAAGCAGATCCTTATGCATTCCACGCCCAGACGCCGCCGGAAACAGCGTCTAAATTATATGATATTTCCGGTTATGAATGGCATGACCAGGAATGGCGCAAACAGCGGGTTGGTTACGATCCGTACCGCAGCCCAATGAATATTTATGAGGCCCATTTGGGGTCCTGGAAACGGTATCCGGATGGAAATACCTATGATTTCCGGAAATTTGCTGATGAAATGAGCGATTACCTTCTGGATATGGGGTACAATTATGTAGAATTGATGCCTTTGACAGAATTCCCTTATGACGGGTCCTGGGGATACCAGGTAACTGGTTATTTTGCCCCGACTTCCCGTTACGGGACGCCTCATGATTTTATGTATATGGTGGATACCTTCCATCAAAAAGGCATCGCTGTTATTATGGACTGGGTTCCGGCCCATTTCCCCAAAGATGCCCATGGCTTATATGAATTTGACGGCCAGCCTTTATATGAATATACGGATGTGCATAAACGGGAACATGCCCACTGGGGTACCCGGATTTTTGACTATGGCCGCACAGAAGTCCAAAGCTTCTTAACATCCAGCGCCATGTACTGGATTGAAAAATACCATGTAGACGGCCTGCGGGTAGATGCTGTTGCATCTATGCTTTATCTGGACTACGGCCGGGAAGACTGGGAATGGATGCCCAACCTGAATGGCGGGCGGGAAAACCTGGAAGCTGTGGCTTTCCTGCAAAAAATGAATACCGCCGTATTGACAGAATATCCTCAAGCTTTGATGATTGCGGAAGAATCCACAGCATGGCCTCTGGTAACAAAACCGGCTTCGATGGGCGGGTTAGGATTCAACTTTAAATGGAATATGGGCTGGATGAATGATATGCTGTCTTACACTTCCTTGGATCCCATTTTCCGCAGCTACAATCATGACAAGCTCACCTTTAGTTTGTTCTATGCCTTCAGCGAGAACTTTATCCTTCCCATTTCCCATGATGAAGTGGTTCATGGAAAATGTTCTTTGATCAATAAAATGCCCGGGGATTACGCAGTGAAATTTTCTGGGATGCGGGCATTTTTAGCTTATATGATGACCCATCCCGGCAAAAAATTAACCTTTATGGGCTGTGAATTTGCACAGTTCATTGAATGGAATTATAAACAGCAGTTGGATTGGCTGCTGCTGGATTATGAAGCCCACCGGCAGATGCGTGATTTTGTCCGGGATCTGAACCATTATTACTTGGAAACGCCATGCTTATGGCAGGTAGAAGATTCCTGGGATGGATTTGCCTGGATTGCCCATGATGACAATACCCGGAATATTATTATATTCCGCCGGATGGATGAAAAAGGCAACGAGATCATTGTATTATGCAATTTTGCACCGGTTACCCGGGAGCATTATCTGGTGGGGGTTCCGGATGCCGTTTCCTATACGGAAATTTTTAATACGGAAGATGTAAAATACGGCGGCAGCGGGATTCATAACGAAGGGACCATCCGGCTGAAAAAGACGCCGGATCATGAATTTAAACAGTCCATTGAATTGACAGTACCGCCTTTGAGCGTTATCTTTTTGAAGGGCAAGCCCCGTCAGGCCCGTCCGAAGGCAAAGCCTTCCCTGAAAAAAGTGGCGGAAAAGGCTGCGAAAACCGAAAAACCTGCGAAAAAAGCTGCCGCGGCAGCGGAAACCACCGGTACCAAAGGGGTACGGGCCACAAAAAAGCCTGCCAGAGCGCGGAAAGAAAAAGCTGCGCCTGTCAAAAGAGCAGATATTGTAGTTCAAGAGAAAGGGGAGATCGTTGCCCAAAAGAAGGGCGAGATTGTGAAACAGTAAAAAGCGGAGCTTTTAATACAAAAACAGCCTGTCAATTGCTTAACAGAGCTGTAATCACGAAGCAGACAAGGGGGTAAAATAATGCTTCGCAAAAAAGAATGGATAGCAATGCTGCTGGCCGGCGGTCAAGGCAGCAGGCTATATGCACTAACTCAGAATTTAGCAAAACCAGCAGTACCTTTTGGCGGGAAATACAGGATTATTGATTTCCCGCTGTCAAACTGCATCAACTCCGGCATTGACACCGTAGGCGTTTTGACCCAGTACCAGCCTATGGTATTAAATGAATACTTAGGAAATGGCCAGCCCTGGGATCTGGACCGGAATGACGGTGGTGTATTTGTATTGCCGCCTTATCAGAAAAGTTCCGGTTCTGACTGGTATACCGGCACTGCCAATGCAATTTACCAGAATATCAATTTTATTGAACGGTATGATCCATCTTATGTCCTGATTCTTTCCGGCGACCATATCTATAAAATGGATTATGAAAAGATGCTGGCTTACCATAAGGAAAAAGGTGCAGACTGCACCATTGCTGTTCTCCAGGTTCCGCTGGAGGAAGCTTCCCGGTTTGGCATTATGAACGCATATCCAGACGGCACCATTTATGAATTTGAGGAGAAGCCCCCAGAACCAAAAAGCAATCTGGCTTCTATGGGTATTTATATCTTTACCTGGGAGAAAATGCGCAAATATTTAATTGCGGATGCAAACGATCCCAATTCCCAGAAGGACTTCGGCAAAAATATCCTGCCGGCCATGCTGAATGATAATCAGAAAATGGTTGCTTATCCTTTTGAAGGCTACTGGAAGGACGTCGGTACTATCGACAGCCTGTGGGAAGCCAATATGGATTTGCTGGATCCGAAGGTCCCATTGGATTTGTATGACGATAGCTGGAAAATTTATTCCCGTACCCCTGTTATGCCGCCTCATTATGTAAGCAATGAAGCTGAAATTCAAAATTCCATGATTACAGAAGGCTGCACCATTGACGGGAAGGTTGACTTTTCTGTATTATTCTATGGCGTTGTAGTGGAAGAAGGAGCCATTGTCCGTGATTCCATTGTTATGCCTGGTTCTGTCATCAAAAAAGGTGCTGTTGTAGAATATTCTATCATTGCGGAAAATTCTGTTATCGGCGAAGGCGCAAAAGTCGGCCAGCGTCCGGAAGATGCAGAAGACCGGGATCAATGGGGAATTGCCGTAGTCGGCAACAATGTGAAGGTTGGCAAAGGCGCAGTTGTACCGCCAAAAGCCATGCTGGATCATGACGTGCAGGGGGTGGAATAAGAAATGAGAGAAAATAAAGTAATGGGTATCATTTTCTCCGATATGCACGACAGCGCGTTAGGAGCATTGACGGAAAACCGGACAACAGCTTCCGTACCCTTTGGCGGACGTTATCGGCTGATAGATTTTACCCTGTCGAATATGGTAAACTCTGATATTAGTGATATTGGCATTATTACAAAAAGCAACTACCAGTCCCTGATGGACCATGTAGGCGCAGGCCGTCCATGGGATCTGGCCCGGAAACGGGGCGGCCTGGCAATTATCCCTCCATTTGCCTCCCATGGCGGCTTAGGCATTTACCGGGGCCGTTTGGAAGCACTGGCTGGCGCTTTAAGCTATATCCGTCATAATGACGCAAAATATGTTATGATCAGTGACAGTGATGTCATTGCAAATGTGGATCTGCGGGATATGGTCAAACAGCATATTGCATCTAATGCACAGATGACCTTGTTATATAAAACCATTACAGTAGGCCCTGATTTGAAAGGGGAAGACTTAACCCTTATGACCCTGGATGAAGAAACCGGCGATGTGAAAGATATTGCCCGTTATGCTTCCGCCAAGGGCCAGCAGAATTTATATTTGAATGTGCTTCTCATTGAGAAAACCCTTTTGGAACGTATGATCAATGACGCAATGAGCCATGACCAGTATTCTATGGTACGCCACTGCATCCAGCCTGCCGTAGGCCGTATGACAGTCAAAGGGTATGCTTTCGAAGGCTACGCAACCAAGATTGAAAATATGAATTCTTATTTTGCAGCCCATATGGACTTGCTGAAGCCGGAAGTCCGGACTGAATTATTCCCAAAAGACCGTCCGGTATTTACCAAGGTTCGGGATCAGGTTTCTGTCCGTTACGGCCTCAGCTCCAAAGTAGGAAATTCCTTAATTGCTGACGGCTGCATCATCAACGGCGAAGTCTATAACAGCATTATTTTCCGCGGCGCCAAAATCGGCAAGGATGCTGTTGTAAGAAACTGCATCATCATGCAGAACACTTATGTTGGCGATAACGCCCATTTGGAATATGTTATTTCAGATAAAGACGTTTTAATTAAAGATTCCCGTACCTTAGTCGGCTATGAAACCCATCCAATCTATATCAGCAAAGGCGATACCATTTAACAAATTGTATAAAACATAAGCGAACCGCCAGGGCTGAAAAGCCCTGGCGAAAAAATATTGAGGGTAGAGATTAGGATACAAATAAGAGGGGGCAAACTTATGAAGATATTATACGCCGCGTCGGAAGCTACACCCTTTATTGCCACAGGCGGGTTGGCTGATGTGGCAGGAAGCCTTCCACGTGCCATCCGGGGCAAACAGCATGCCTGCCGGGTGGTAATCCCATTATATAGCGCCATTAAGCCGGAACTCCGCAGCAAAATGAAATTTGTTACCAGCTTTTACGTACCGTTAAGCTGGCGGAACCAGTATTGCGGTGTGTTCGAGGCAACTTATAACGGTATTAAATATTACTTTTTAGACAATGAATATTATTTCAAACGGGAAGGTAATATTTACGGATTTTATGATGACGCGGAACGTTTTGCATTCTTTTCAAAAGCAATATTGGAAATGCTGCAATATATTGATTTTGAACCGGATGTTCTGCATTGTAATGACTGGCAGACTGCAATGGCTCCTGTTTATTTGAACTTATTTTACCGCAATGTTGAAAAATATAAACAGCTTAAAACAGTTTTTACCATTCATAATATCCAGTACCAGGGAAAATATGGTATGGAACTGGCTTCGGATGTATTGGGGCTTCCTTCCTATGCCAATTCCACAATGCTTTATGACGGGTGCCTGAATATGATGAAAGCTGCTATCGAAATGAGCGATGCAGTCAATACCGTAAGCCCGACTTACGCAAAAGAAATTACCGATCCCTGGTATTCCCATGGTTTGGACCGGATGCTCCGGGCCAACCAGCATAAGCTTTATGGCATTTTAAATGGCATTGATACAGTCGCTTACAATCCGGAAACCGATCCTTCTTTATTTGAAAATTATACGGCTGCAACCATTGAGAAAAAACAAGTCAATAAAATTGAACTACAAAAGCTTATGGGACTGACCCAGGATGAAAATGTATTTTTAATCGGTATTGTCACACGCTTTGTGGCCCATAAAGGAATTGACTTGATTCAATATATTTTTAAAGAAATGATGAAACGGGAACTGCAAGTCGTTGCCCTTGGTTCCGGGGAATATATGTTTGAAAATTTCTTTGCCGAAATGCAGACTGCTTATCCTGGAAAAGCTGCTGTAAGAATTGGCTTTATTCCGGATCTGGCCCGGAAAATTTACAGCGGTGCAGATGCTTTCTTAATGCCCTCCAAAAGCGAGCCCTGCGGCCTGGCCCAAATGGTAGCGGCACGGTATGGAACCTTGCCAATCGTCCGGGAAACAGGCGGTTTAAAAGATTCCATCCAGGATATGGGAGAAGATTTGGAAGGCAATGGCTTTACCTTTAAAACCTATAATGCCCATGACATGTTAGGGGCTATCGACCGCTGTTCCGGCTTGTATTATAACCGGGAATTATGGCCGAAAGCCGTACAGAAAACTATGGAAAGTGATTTTACCTGGGGACGCTCCGCAAATGAATACATAGGAATGTATCGTCATATTTGCGGGGAAGAAAAGGAAAATTAGGAGGGAAAATATGGGTATTCTGTCAGTCGGCGGATCACAAAATATAGCTTCCATCCAACAAAATAATGCTGGTATTGCTTCCATTGACGAAAAAATCAGGCAGTTAAAGGAAAATTTAAAGAAAATAAAATCTGATAAAAATTTATCGTCCAAAGAACGGGAAAAGCAAATACAAAAAATTAAAAAACAAATTCAGCAATTAGAACAGCAAAAACAGCAGATGAAGCAAAGTGCTAAAAATTCTGGGACAGCAGATGCTACCGCCCCAGACAAACCCAAAACCGGCTTTGACAGAATGGCATAACTGATTTTGCAGTACACAGGAGATTTCTCTGCCATACAGTGAAATCTCCTGTGTTATTTTATCGTGCTCCAGGGATTGGGACATACCGCCCCGGCATAAACTATCCTGGAGGTGGACAGAAATGGGATTTTTGGGCCGGAAGGCTGCCCCATGACCGGAAGGTGCCGCGCTGCAATTTATTGCAGGCTCAGCAAAGAAGATACCGAAAAGCATGGGGAATCAGAAAGCATCCAAAATCAAAAAGCTATGCTGGCGGCATATGCGGAAGAAAGAAACTGGGAAATATGGGATATTTACAGTGACGAGGATTTTTCAGGAATCGACCGGGAACGGCCTGCATTCCGCAGGCTGTTGAAAGATGCCGCCGCAGGTCAGTTTGAAATTATTTTGGTAAAGACTCAGTCCCGGTTTACCCGTGATATGGAATTAGTAGAAAAGTACATCCATGGTTTATTCCCTTTATGGGGAATCCGTTTTGTGGCAGTCGTAGACAATGCAGATACGGAAAACCGCGGGAATAAAAAAGCCCGCCAGATTAACGGGCTGATCAATGAATGGTACCTGGAGGATCTGTCAGAAAATATTCGGGCTGTATTGGACAGCAAGCGGAAAAGGGGCCAGTATATCGGCAGTTTTGCAGCCTATGGATATTACAAAGATCCGGCAGACCATAATAAATTACTGGTTGATGAGCCTGCCGCAGAAATTGTCCGTTCCATTTATGCCATGTGTCTGTCAGGTATGGGACGCCAGCGGATCGCGGAAGCTTTGAACCGGCAGGGAATCCCCAATCCTACCCAATATAAGCAGCAGCAAGGGCTTCATTACCGCAATCAGGGTCAGGGAGGATGGAACCGGGCTACCGTAGGGCGGATTTTAAAAAACCGTTTATATCTGGGGGACATGGTACAGGGAAAACGCCGCAAAGCCAGTTATAAGTCGAAACAGCTTCTGTCTGTGCCGGCAGAGGCCTGGATTGTTGTACCACAAATACACAGCCCTATTATTGATCCGGAAACCTTTGAGCAGGTTCAAAAGCTGTTGCAGGAACGGACGAAATCCGGCGCAAAAGGCCAGGTCCATCCATTGGCTGGGAAAGTGCATTGTATGGACTGCCACAGGGCCATGCTAAAATATACCAATACTTATCAGGGGAAAAAGCGCTGTTATCTCCGGTGCGCGGGATGCAGCCAGGGTTTATGCAGTTCCCATGCCATACGGCTGGATCGGGTAGAAGAACAGGTCCGGCTCCGTTTGGAAAGCTATTTCACCCGGTGGGGTAAAAATGCGGATTTTCTGTTGCGCCAGGCATCGGATCAAGAAACGGAAAAATACCATAAAGAGCTGGAACGGATTCAAGGGGAAATCGGCCGGCGGACAAAAGCCCTCCAAGGGTTATATTTAGATAAAATTCAGGGCATCATTACACCAGAACAATTTATGGAATGGAACAAGACTTACCAGGAAGAACAGCAGGCTTTTAAACTGCGTGCCGCCAGGCTGGAACAAGCCATGCAGCAAGCCTCCCCGGTTATCCGTCAGGAAGCCTTACAAATAAAATCCCTGCCCCGGGCCTTAGCCGTATTGGCCATACAAATGGTAGAAATTGGAGAACAAGATAAAAATACAGGCCGCCAGATCATCCGGATTACATGGAATTTTTAAAAATACCCTTTGGGAAACCGGAAATTTGTCAAATGTTTTTGAAAAAAGTTTGAGGAATCCTTAAACTTTCTTCGTTTCGCCATTGGCCGCATTGCAAAATAATTTTCCTGACGTTATAATAAGAATCAGATTTGTAAAAAAAGATCGGGGCAAGATAAAATGGAGCTTTGCCCTGGCAGGAAAATGAAAAAATACCGGGCATTTCCGGTTTGGAGGGAAACAGCATGTCAATCGGGAAAATCCTAGTTTGTGATGATGACCGCAATATTTGTGAATTACTCCGTCTTTATTTAGAAAAAGAAGGCTATACAGTAACCATTGCCAATGATGGGGAAGAAGCTTTATCGAAATTTGCAGCAGAACCGCCGGATTTAATTTTACTGGATATTATGATGCCAAAATTAGACGGCTGGCAGGTATGCCGGGAAATCCGGAAAAAATCAGATGTACCGATTATTATGATTACTGCAAAGGGGGAAACCTTTGACAAAGTATTAGGGCTTGAATTAGGATCGGATGATTATGTGGTAAAGCCTTTTGATCCGAAAGAAATTGTTGCCCGTATCAAAGCGATTATGCGCCGTACCGGAAAATCCCCCAATGACAATGCCAATAAAGAGGTCAGCTATGATAAACTGATTGTAAATATGACAAAATATGAATTGAAAGTCGATGGCAGGGTCGTTGACACGCCGCCAAAAGAATTGGAACTGCTTTATCATCTGGCCAGCAATCCCAACCGGGTTTATACACGGGATCAGCTATTGGATGAAGTTTGGGGCTTTGAGTATTACGGGGACAGCCGTACCGTAGATGTGCATATTAAGCGCCTGCGGGAAAAATTAGAAGGGGTATCCGATCAATGGTGTTTGAAAACCGTATGGGGTGTAGGCTATAAATTTGAAGTGAAAGAGTAGCAGAATCAGCAGGCCGCCTCTATTTCCAGGCGGCCTGCTGTCCAAAAGGAAGAGGGAGCTCCATGCAAAAAACATTATTCAGTAAACATTTTATTACCATTGTTTCCATTATCCTGTTAAGCATTATTATTTTGGGCGCTGTATTATTGGCTTTTGCCTCCCAATATTTCAAACAGGACCGGTACCGGCTGCTATTGCATAATGCCCAGCAGGCCGCACAATTTACCTACCGGGATTTCCGGGCCAATGATTACCAGGGTATCAGTACAGATATTATCCCCATGTATGCCCTTTTAGCAAATGCGATTGACGCGGATATTTACTTAGTCAATACAGGCGGCAAAGCTCTTGTATTCCAGCAGCCGGAATCTACCCGTTCTAATATGCTGGTGCCGAAAGAAATTTTAGAAACAACCTTTGCCAATAACGGCTATCAGGAATATGGGAAAATGGGCGGGATTTACAGCAACCGCCATTATACCGTAGGAATCCCCATTGCCAATGATCAGGGACAACCTGCTGCTGTTATATTTGCATCTGCGTCCGGAGATGCTCTTTCCTATTTTTTAGGGGAAATTTTAAAAATGTTTGTGGTTGGCGCTATGACTGTTTTAATCCTGGCATTTGCGGCAGTTTATTTTATTACCGGTGATTTGGTGCGCCCCCTGCGGAAAATGGTGACAGCTACCCAAAGCTTTTCCAAAGGGGATTTTTCCATCCGCGTCCCGGTGGAAAGCTGTGACGAAATTGGACAGCTTGCCATTTCCATCAACAATATGGCTTCCAGCCTGGCTTCTCTGGAATCTGTCCGCCGTTCCTTTACCGCCAATGTTTCCCATGAACTGCGGACGCCTATGACCACCATAGGCGGCTTTATTGACGGCATCTTAGACGGCACCATTCCAGAGGAAAAACGGAACCAGTACCTGGAGATCGTTTCCCAGGAAATCAAACGGCTTTCCCGGCTGGTACGTTCTATGCTGAATATTGCCCGGATTGAAGCCGGAGAGCTGCAAATTAAGCCGGATCTGTTTGATGTGAATGAAACGGTAATTAAAACGGTTTTTACCTTTGAAACCCCTTTGGAAGAAAAAAATATTGAAGTAAAGGGCCTGGATCATGACCGGGTTATGGTGGAAGCCGATCCCGATTTGATCCATCAGGTGGTATATAATTTGCTGGAAAATGCAGTAAAATTCTGCAACCAGGATGGCTTCATAGAAGTCACTTATACGGAAGATGACAATTCAACACAGGTTGCCATTAAAAATTCGGGGGAAGGCATTGCAAAAAATGAAATCCCCCATGTATTTGACCGGTTCTATAAAACAGATAAATCCCGCAGCCAGGATAAAGGCGGTGCTGGGTTAGGGCTGCATATTGTCCGTTCCATCATTAACCTTCATGGCGGCGATATTATTGTCCGGAGCGTGGAAAAAGAATATTGTGAATTTGTATTCAGCATCCCGAAGCCAAAGGCCAAATCTAAAAAATTAAAAGGCGAAACAAAAACAGATATGGAAATAAAAGGGGAAAACAGGTTGCAGATGTAATCTTTTTAAACCCTGTCTATTTTCTTTTAACAATTTCCGTATATACTAAGAGTGCATAATAAAGAGAATACTGCATGATTCTCTAAAACAAAAAAGGTTTTTCGGAAAGGTATGACGAGTATGGACGATTTCCGTCAGGATCAGGACAGCGGCTGGGGCCCCCCGCCCACCAATTACGGCGTTCCCGTAGGCCGCCCTTATGTACCTGGGGAACAGCCGGACACAGCCCATCATGAAGCAGGCACTTCCACACAGCCGGAACAGCAGTATTCTGCCGCTAACGGCTGGCAGGCCGCGCCAGGAGCGATGAAGCCCAAACGGAAGAAAAAGGGCTTGCAGGTCTTTTTTGGATGTGTGGCTTGTGTCATGGCCATTGTTACAGTAGGCTTTGCCGGATATGGAATATACAGCTTAAATACAGCCATGAAGCACAATTCCCAGGAGCAGGAGCAGTCTTCTCCTGCGGTGGTAGGCGGCAGCAGTGCCGGAACGCCAGCAGTACCCCAGCAGGGCATTGATTTACAGGATGTGCCCCGGGCTGCCGCGTCTGTTTCTGCGGACGGCCAGATGGCCACAGAAGAAATTGTGGAAAAAGTAGCTCCCAGCGTAGTCGCTGTATTGATCTACGTTGACGGGTATGGCGGCGGCCCCAAGGGAATGGGCAGCGGAATTATCATTCGTGAGGATGGCTATATTGTCACCAATGCCCATGTAGTGGAAAACTCTACCGGCTTAGTTGTCCAGCGGGACAATGGAGATTCTTTGGAAGCCAGGGTCGTTGGGATTGATTCCCAAACCGATTTGGCTGTTATTAAAGTAGACGCAGCCGGACTTCCGGCAGCCGTTTTTGGCAATTCGGATCAGGTTAAAGTAGGCGAAAAAGTCATTGCTATCGGCAACCCCAGATCCATGGATTTTTATGGTTCCGTTACACAAGGAATTGTTTCCGGTTTGAACCGGCAAATTAAAGCGACGGATGGGCGGAAAATTACCAGCTATTCCGACTTGATCCAGACAGACGCCGCTATTAACCAGGGAAATTCAGGCGGTGCTTTGGTCAATGCATATGGGCAGGTTATTGGCATCAATGCCGCGAAATCCGGCGAAGTAGGTGTAGAAGGGATGGGTTTTGCCATCCCGGCCAATGATGCGAAAGCCGTAGTGGATGACTTGATCAATGTGGGCCATGTGACAGGGCGGGTTCTCTTAGGCATTACCACAAGAGGAGCTGTCAATCAGGTGGAAGCACAGCAGGGCAATCTGCCAAACGGGGTCTGGGTCAGCTCTACCACAGAAGGCAGCGATATTTCTAAAAAAGGTGTTCTGCCTGGTGACATTATTACAAAAGTCGATGGCAAGGATGTTGCCAGTGTAGCAGATATCCAATCCGCTTTAAAAGGCAAAAAACCTGGAGATGTTGTAACAATAGACGTTTACCGGGCGCCCATGCCCAATGGCAGCAGGAAAACCGGATCTTTCCAGGTAAATGTGGAGCTTTTGGAGGATACCGGAGAAACGGCACAGCCTTCCCAGCAGCAGCAACAGCAGCAGCCGGATTATGGCTATGGGAACGGGTATGGAAATGGCAGTGACAGTCAGGAAGAATATCCCGGTTTTATCGATCCTTTTGAATATTTCTTTGGCAACGGATTCCGTTAGATTCTGGGATAATATTGGCCCATCTCTTGCAGAACAGGAGATGGGCCTGTTTTATGGAACAGGCTCCTTTTCCGCCTGGAGATCCTGCCGAAAAATTTGACAATTTTTCTATTTTTTACGCAATACCTACATGATTTATTTACAATTATATGATATAGTGTATGTAAGGGGAAAAAAGAGGAAAAGGGCCTTCTTTACTCCCTGATTACAGGGACAATTTATTGCCCCAAATAAAAGGAGAACCATCTATGAACGGTAAATTGCTGCCGGCTGCCTTGGCTCTCGTAACCGATCAATTTGCTTGTGAGAGGATTATTAAGGCTTCCCGTTTAGTAGCGGATTTGAATAAAACGGATGAATTATTTGTATTAAATATTGCAAAACCTGACGCTTCCCCAAACCCAAAAGCTTTGGAGCATTTATTTGGCGTAGCAAAAGAATATAATGCGCAAATGGCCCTTCAATTTTCTAATTCTGTGGAAAGTGCTGTAATCCATTTTATCCGGGAACATCATGTGATATGTGTTGTCACAGGCATTCCTGAAAATATGGATTCTGTTTTGGTGCATTTATGGGAACGGCTTCCCAATACCATGTTTTATACCGTCAGCCCCAAAGGGATTCTGCGTGAAGTCATGGAACCCGTAGACAGTTTTCCAAGGGTGAAAGGGTTTTACCTGCGTCAAGGGATTCAGGCAGGTGAATTATAATGAATGTAACCATTCGTGAAATTTCTTTTCGCGGCAGCGATAAAAATACTGCTGTTGGCTGGCTGTACCAGCCGGCAACCGAAAAAATCCGTGGGATTGTCCAAATCTGTCACGGCATGACAGAGCATATGGGACGTTATCATGAATTTATGCGTTATTTAGCCAGAGGCGGTTATATTGTCTGTGGCGCGGATCATCCCGGCCATGGACGTTCTGCCGTCAATGGCTATGGTTTTTTTGCCCATGAAAACGGGAACCATTTACTGGTAGAAAACCAGTATATTTTTAGCCGCATTATGCAAAAAGAGTTTCCCGGGTACCCTTTGATTCTGCTGGGCCATAGTATGGGTTCCTTTGTAGCCCGGATTTATGCGGCAAAATACCCTTCTGCTTTAGAAGGGCTTATCCTAAGCGGCACAGGCCGGGGAAGTTTCTTTTTAGAGGCAGCTATTGCGTCTGCCGGACACAGTATCAAGCGCCACGGCCCCTACTATATAGATAAAAAGCTGGATAAGTTTACTTTTGGAATGTTTAACCGGCCTTTCGCGTCGGAACATCCTAAAAGCGGATGGTTAAGCCGTGATATGGAACAGGTGCGCTTATACTGCGAAGATGCGGCATGTAATTTTACTTTTACAGTTTCGGCTTTGCGGGATCTGTTCCTTCTGGTACGGGAAAGCAACCAAAAAGATTGTTTTGCTTCCGCCAGTAAAAATCTGCATCTGCTGGTGTTTTCCGGCAGCCAGGACCCCGTAGGCGAACAGGGAAAAGGCGTCCGTCAGGTATATGAACATTATGTCGCTGCCGGAGTCCATGACGCGCAGTTGAATTTGTATGAAGGCGGTCGCCATGAAATGCTCAACGAAACAAACCGCCAGCAAGTATATCAGGATATTCTCCGGTGGCTGAACCAGCGTTTTTCTCCCCAAGAGAAAGAAACCCCGAAAGCCTGGGAAGAAGAATGGTAAAAAAATAGATTTGAGTGAGGGAATTTTTTTATGAAATTAGGAATCGTGGGCCTGCCGAATGTAGGCAAATCAACTTTGTTTAACGCCATTACCAATGCAGGCGCCCAGTCTGCCAACTATCCTTTTTGCACCATTGAGCCAAATGTGGGCGTCGTATCTGTACCGGACCGGCGCTTAGATGTGCTGGCAAAAATGTATGATCCGGATAAATATACCCCGGCTACCATAGAATTTGTAGATATTGCCGGATTGGTACGGGGGGCTTCCAAAGGCGAAGGTCTGGGGAATAAATTCCTGTCCAATATCCGGGAAGTGGATGCCATTATTCATGTGGTCCGCTGTTTTGAAGATGATGAAATCATTCATGTAGATGGAGAAATCGGCCCCAGCCGGGACATTGAAACCATTAACCTGGAATTGATTTTTTCTGATATTGATATTGTGAAACGGAAATTAGACCGTGTCCAGAAAGCCAGCCGCGGCGGGGATAAAGCTTTGGCAGCGCAAGGCCCAGCCTTAGAAGCTCTGTTAGCCCATCTGGAAGAAGGCAAAAGCGCAAGGGCTTTTGAATGGGATGCCGAAGCCAGACAAGCTGCTTTGGGGGATA
The DNA here is from genome assembly GCA_003612625.1 of bacterium 1XD42-1. Classification (GTDB taxonomy): domain Bacteria; phylum Bacillota; class Clostridia; order Oscillospirales; family Ruminococcaceae; genus Anaerotruncus. Next base: position 22,522 of record RAZJ01000031.1, read on the forward strand.
TGCCCTTGCTTTCCGACAAGCCGGTTATTTATGCGGCAAATATGAGTGAAAATGACTTTAAGAGCTTAGAGAGCAATGTTTATTATCAGGAAGTAGAAAAAATTTCCAAGACAGAACATGCCCAGGTATTCCCTATCTGTGCCCGTTTGGAAGAAGAAATTGCAGGCATGTCTTTGGAAGATAAAATGCTGTTTTTGGAAGATATGGGCTTAGAGCAGTCAGGGCTGGACCGTCTTATTCAGGAGGCTTATGCTTTATTAGGGCTGATTTCTTATTTGACGGCAGGAAAACAGGAGGTCCGGGCATGGACCATTGAAGAAGGTACAAAAGCCCCTCAGGCCGCCGGTAAAATCCATTCTGATTTTGAAAAAGGCTTTATCCGTGCAGAAATTGTAGCTTTTGACGAACTGGAAAAATGCGGCTCCATGGCTGCGGCAAAGGAAAAGGGGCTTGTCCGTTCGGAAGGAAAAGAATATGTCATGAAAGACGGAGATGTGGTATTATTCAGATTTAATGTGTAAGCCTTGTCCGCAGTTATGATAAAAAAGCAATGAAATCCCATAAAATCAAGAAGTATTTCGTTAAAATGTTGACAATAAGGAAGCTTTCGTTTATCATAAAAAGGAACAAATTTGCAATCGGAAAGGATGGATATTGCAATGGAACAAAAATTACAAAAAGCATCAGAGCATTTTTGCGCGCTATTGAAAGAGCAGTTAGCCCGCAATGAACGGATTAAAGCTGATAAAGAATTTTTGGATTATGGAAAACTGGATCAGATTATCATTGGCGTATGCGGCGGAGATGGCATAGGGCCGGTTATTACTGCTGAAGCCGCCAGGGTATTAAAATTCCTTTTAAAGTCCCAGGTAGAATCCGGAAAAGTAGCATTTAAGGACATTGAAGGCTTAACCATTGAAAACCGGGCTGCCCAGGGAAAAGCCATTCCAGATGATGTACTGGCGGAACTGAAAAAATGCCATGTTATTCTGAAAGGCCCTACCACCACGCCCCGGAAAGGCGATCCCTGGCCCAATGTGGAATCTGCCAATGTTGCCATGCGGAAAGAATTGGATTTATTTGCAAATGTACGCCCTGTAAAAGTACCGGATCAGGGGATTGACTGGACGTTTTTCCGTGAAAATACAGAAGGAGCTTATGCAGTTGGTTCCTGCGGCCTTGATGTAGATGAAGATCTGGCCATGGATTTTGTGGTTACCACCACAGAAGGTACTCAGCGGATTGCTCGGATGGCCTATGAATATGCCCGGAAAAATCATAAAGATCGTGTATCTATTATTACAAAAGCCAATGTAATCAAAACAACAGATGGTAAATTCCTGAATCTGTGCCGGAAAGTCGGGGAAGAATATCCTGAGATCACAACAGATGACTGGTATATTGACATTACCACAGCAAAGCTGATCGATCCAAAACGCCGTAAGGATTTCCAGGTTTTTGTACTGCCCAATCTTTACGGGGATATTATTACTGATGAAGCTGCTGAATTCCAAGGCGGTGTAGGTACTGCCGGCAGTGCCAATTTGGGAAAACGTTATGCCATGTTTGAAGCCATTCATGGTTCCGCGCCCCGTATGATTTCAGAAGGCCGGGGAAAATATGCGGATCCCTGTTCCATGCTCCGCTGTGCGGTTATGCTGCTGAGCCATATCGGTTATCAGAAAGAAGCAGATAAATTAGAACGGGCTTTGGATATTTGTATGTATGAAGAAAAGAAACTTACGATTACAGGACGTAATACAGGCTGTACTTGTGAGGAATTTGGAAATTATGTAATGGCAGTAATAGAAAAATTATAATACTGCCATAGGAGGGGATACTCATGCCGAGGTATGACGGCGTTTCGCGTTCGGTCATAAAACGGCTGCCACGTTATTACCGTTTCTTAGGGGAATTGCTTCATAAAGATGTTACGCGTATTTCTTCCAGGGAATTGGCTCAGCTTATGCAGCTTACCGCATCGCAAATCCGCCAGGACCTCAATTGCTTTGGGGGGTTTGGGCAGCAAGGTTATGGATATAATGTAGCTGCCCTCCATAGGGAAATCGGGAATATTTTAGGCTTGGAAAATGCTACACCGATTATCTTAGTTGGAGCAGGCAATTTAGGGCGTACGTTAGCCCGTCATATGAAATTTGAATATGACGGGTTTCGTTTAATAGGGATTTTTGATTCCGATCCCGCTTTAGTTGGGCAAGGAGTCCGTGGGCTGTCAATCAGCGGAATGGAAAATCTGGCAGATTTTTGTGAAGAAAAAAAACCCCGTGCTGCTATTTTATGTATTCCACGGGAATCTGCCCAAAAAACAGTGGAATTATTGATTCAAAATGGAATCCGCTGTTTTTGGAATTTTACCCATTTTGACATTAACCTTTCTTTTGAAGACGTCATCGTAGAAAATGTCCATTTAGGTGACAGCCTGATGACATTATGTTATCATATCAATGCGGCAGATGGAGAATCTGTATCAGGAGCATAGAGTAAAAAATAAAGCAGGCAGGAGCCAGGTAAATCATTACCCGTCTTCTGCCTGCTTTATGGTATAATGGGATTTTGAATATTAAGGGAAACGGTAATCAATTCCGCTTTGTTTCATAATTGCATTAGCGGTATAACGGGACTTAATTTTGCTGTCTACCGTAATATGCCTTTTCGTAATAGGGCTATACCAAATATCATGATCCCCTTTCCCATGTCTAACAAAAGTACATTGATTCAATGACAAAATATCCCGGACTTCTTTTTCATATGTTGCCATTATATTGCCACCCGTTCATGCCGTTCCGAGATAAAGTTTAATTGTAACGGGGTGTTTTGTATGCCATTGAATTGCAGTAATTCTGGCACAGCAAACCGCAATCTTTCGATTAAAGCATCAAAAGAACCTGATTCCAATACTAAACCCGGTATATCCTCGCTTTCCGCTATCCAAACACAAGCATCCGCGTCCCATGTTAATTTAATAACCAATTCCATATTAGTGGAATACTCCTTTCATTCCTCATTTCAGTTCAAGGAGAGCTTGTTCTACTGCCCGGCGTAAATATTGTTCCAGCCGGTAATCTTCTGTACCTGCTATATGGATGCCGCAGGTTGAAGAGGGTATCAAAATTTTAGGGGCTTCGGCGCTGGAAACTGCAACCGCTATTTTCGGGGAAACCTCTCCCAAAATGCCATTGGCTAAAATAATACCGATAGGCCCTAAAATCAGATCCGCACGGGCAGCCTGGTAAATAATTGCGTTTTCCCCCGTAGCCCCTTGGGAAGCCCCGGCTTTTATCATGGCATTGGTTGCCAGCACATTGGTGCCTGCTCCAAATAAAGTACAATCTTCCGGTAATTCATGGGACAGCATCCGTACAAGCTGTGCCCCGATTCCACCGCCTTGCCCATCCAATACTAAAATATGTTTTGTTTTTGGTTTCATCCATATTTCACCCTTTACATCTGCTATATCCTTCAGTATATCTGTTTTTCATGGCTTTGTACAGGGTTTTATAATGTGGATTCAATAAACTGTTTGGTATAAGCTTCTTTGGGATGAAAAATAATTTCATCGGGTGTTCCTTCTTCTATCAGCTTCCCCTGCTGTAATACCAATATCCGGTGGGAAAACTGCTGCACCAAGGCAAGGTCATGGCTGATAAACAAATATGCCATATTCGTCTGCTTTTGAATGGAATGTAAAAGTTCCATAATCTGCGCCTGTACGGTCACATCTAATGCGGAAGTAATTTCATCACAAATCAATAATTCCGGTTCGATTGCTAAAGCACGGGCAATAGCTGCCCGCTGGCATTGTCCGCCGCTGGCTTCATGGGGATAATATTTTGCAAAAGAACCATCTAACCCGCATTGTGTTAAAAGCTGGATAACACGTTCCTGTGTTTGTATCGGGCCCATGCCGCTGTTGCGTAAGCTTTCCCCAATTCCATCCCCTAATGTCCGCCTGGGATCAAAAGAACCTGCCGGCGTTTGAAATACCATCTGCATTTTCTGATAGATCGGTTTTAACTGCATGCCTTTCATGTGCGTAATATCCCGGCCATTTAAGAATATGCTTCCTTTTGAGGGGGCCAATAACCGGGTTACCATTTTTGCAATGGTGCTTTTTCCGCTGCCGGATTCCCCAATTAAGGCAACCCATTCACCAGGAAATATTTGAAAAGAGATATCGCTGACAGCAGTAATATCAGGCTGTCCTTTATAGGAAAATATTTTTGTCAGATTTTGTACTTCCAGGACTGGCTTCATCTGATTTCCTCCGTAAATGGGGTACAGATGCCATCAGTAATTTTGTATAACTGCTGGCAGGATGTTCTAATACTTCACTGGTATCACCGGATTCCACAATATGCCCATCTTTTAACACCAATATACGGTCTGCCATGGCCCGGACTACCCCGATATGATGGGTGACTAAAATAATAGAAGTGTGGTAGAGTTTCCGCATCAAAAGCATTTCATCTATCACTTGCCGTTGGATAAAAGCGTCCAGTGCACTGGTTGGTTCATCTGCCAGCAGGATAGACGGATGATGCAGCATTGCAATGCAAATCCCTGCCCGCTGTACCATACCGCCGGATAATTCAAAGGGGTAGCGGCTTAATAGTTGGCGGGGATTGGGCAGCCCCAGTTTTTCCATTTGTCCAACGCCCCGTTCCATAGCTTCTGTTTTCGTATAGGAACCATGGGCCGCCATACATTCGTAAATCTGTGCGCCAATTGTCCGTACAGGACAGAAAGCACTGCCAGAATCCTGGAAAACCATGCCTAATTCCTTCCCGCAAAGCTTGCGGAGTTCTTTCGGCGGAAGATTCGGCAGGTTTTTATTTTTATACCAGATACTGCCTTTCGTTACGGCGCCGCCAGGCCCTAACAATCCCAGAATCCCTTTTAAAAGGGTACTTTTCCCGCTGCCGGATTCCCCAACAATGCCTAAAATTTCATCAGGCAGAAGGTGAAAGCTGATGTCCTGCACAATGGGCCTGCCGTGATAAGAGATTTCTACCTGATCGCATCTCAGCAACGGTTCCATAACAGCCTCCTCCATTTGATTCAGCCAACATCCAGATCCACTGTAATCTCATAATAGTCGCAGGGGTGGGCTGTCATTCCAGAGATGTTAGCTTTCGATACAATGCTCATTTGCAAATGGGATACAAAAAAATAAGCATAATCGTCTAAAATAACCTGCTGCATTTCAACAGCCAGTTTTCCCCGTTCTTCCGGATCAAAGGTATTATGGAGCTGTGCCGCCAGCGCTTCCAGTTCGTCATTATGGTAATTGCCCCGGTTTTTTGCGGAGGAATCCAGACAGCAGGTTGTGAAGAAATATTCCGGATCCCCGGTAGGTGCCGTTACCAAAGCGGAAACATATACGTCATAAGCTCCGCTGTTTAAAATATCTAAATGATTGGCTGTACAGTTGACCTCCACGTCAATGCCGATCTCTTTTAATGCAGCTTGTGCCGATTCCGCCAGCAAAGGCAGTTCCTGCCGCCCGGGATAAGTCAGCCAGCGGATGGTTAGCTTTTGTCCATTTTTGTCTGCATAACCGTCCCCGTCTGTATCAGTCCAGCCTGCACTGGCCAGGATTTCCTTTGCGCCCTGGGGATCATAGCCAGGGGCAGTCGGCTCCATGCCAAAGGGAAAACTGCCTGGATAAACACATACAGCAGGTACGCCGTTATTTTCCAAAAGGGCAGAAACAAATCCTTCTTTATCAAGCCCCATACAAATTGCCTGCCGTACAGCTTTTTCCTGGATAATGGCGGAATCATAATTCATTTGTCCAAAAAAAGTACGGCTTGTGGCACAGGAAGAAATATGATAATCCCCATTGTCCCGAAATAAGGCATAGCTTGCATAAGGCAGGCCATAAGTGGCGTCAATTTCACCGGATTGAAGGCCCATTGTCAAAGTATCTCCATCGGTAATGGATTTTACAATAATATGATCTACTTTTGGCATACCGCCCCAATATGCTTCATTCTTCACCAAAGAAATTTCTGTATCAGAAACAGCAGTGGCTTTGTAAGGCCCTGTGCCTGCTACATTGCTGTCCTCCTGGATTCCGTATTCCATATCAATAATTGCGCCATAAGGGTCACAAAGATAATGGATCAGTGCCGGAGTAGGTTCCGAAGTAGTGATTATAATGGTTTGGCCCTCTGCCTCAACAGATGCTATTTTTAAATCACCTGGCGCCCGGTCGTGAACGGATAAAAGATGATCCAAGCATTCTTTTACAGCAGTGCCGTCCATTTTACGTCCGGACGTAAATGTTACATCATCCCGCAAAGTAATTTTTATGTGAAGGTCATCTAAAAATTCATAATCTGTTGCCAGCCAAGGCTCTGGCTGCATGGCATCAGAAAACTTGAATAAAGTTTCTCCTACCCCGTAACGTACCGCACTCCAGCCGGAATAATTGCTGTGGGGATTTAAGCCTTCATCCCCCATTTCTACACCATATCCTGTTGTCCCATAAACAAAAGTTTTTTCTGACTGGCTGCTTCCCGGATTTGGCGTGGCAGGCTGCCCTCCGCATCCGGCAAGCAGTACACATACCATACATCTGGACAGAAGCTTTTTGAAAATTTGTTTCATAAAAAATCCTTTTCTTTTTATATCTGGCCCCTTTGCCGGGGATCTAAATAGTCCCGGAGGGTATCCCCTAACAAGTTAAAAATTACAACAGAAATAAAGATAGCCCCGCCAGGGCCAAGGATAATCCAAGGGGCTGTTTGAAGCATACTGCGTCCATTGCTCATCATACTGCCCCATTCTGCCATAGGCACTTTTGCGCCAAGGTCAAGATAACTTAACCCGGCTAATTCCATCAGCATTGTTCCAATATCCAATGTGGCGGTTACAAAAACAGGTCCTAAAATATTGGGCAGAATATGCCGGAAAATCAACTGCCAGTGGTTACATCCGGCAAGCCGGGCCGCTGCTAAGTAAGGCAGATCCCGCTGGGCTAAGGTTTGTCCCCGGGCAAGCCGGGCATATTTAGGCCAGCTGATAGCAGCCAGTGCAATAACTGCATTATGGAGGCCGCCTCCTAATACACCTGCTACCGCCATTGCAAAAACCAGTCCTGGGAATGCTAAAAATAAATCGGAAATCCGCATAGCAATAGAATCAAAACGGCCGCCCTGCCAGCCGCATAAAATACCAAAACAAGTCCCAAAAACAGAAACTATTCCAATCAGCAGCAGGACAGAAAAAATACTGGAACGGCTGCCAATGATAATCCTGGAAAGCAAATCCCGTCCCAACATATCTGTCCCTAATAAATGGCTGGCAGAAGGAGGCTGTTTTGCAAGATTCAAATTTTGTTCGTAAGGGTCATAAGGACATAAATAATCTGCAAATATGGCAATCAATAATAACCCGAAAGCAAGAATAAGCAGTACAAATAATTTCTTTTTTGTATGGTTCCTGTGGATAACATTCATAATCCCCCTCCTTCTAACCGGACCCGGGGATCTAAATAACGGTAAATGCAATCTGTAATGAAATTTACAAATACATAAATCATTGCCATCCATATGACATAAGCCTGTATCACAGGATAATCCCGCATAACAATAGAATCTACCGCTAATTTTCCTACGCCATCCCACATGAAAATATTTTCTACAATGGCGGTTCCCCCTAAAAGGCTTCCTATGGACAATGCTAATAGCGTAATAATGGAAAGTATGGAGGCCCGTAATACATTCCGCCATAAAATAACGCTTTCTTTTACGCCTCTTGCCCTTGCGCCCTGGACATAATCTTTTCCCAATTCTTCTAATACAACGGTACGGACTTGCCGGGTATATTTGGAAGCCATGGAAATAGACAGGGTTACGGTAGGCAGGATAATACTGCAAAAATCAGTATTGGATGAAATAACAGGCAATAATTTCATTCGGATTGCAAAAACATACATCAATAATAATGCCACAAAAAAGTTAGGCAGCGCATTTCCAATAAAGCTAAAAAAACGTACCAGATAATCTATGGTTTTATTTTGATGAACTGCGGAAAGAATCCCCAATGGAATCGCAATAACGATTGTTGTTATAACAGAGCTGCAAGTTAATAATACAGTAGCGGGAAGCTTGGAAACAAATGTATGAAAAACATCTTTCCCGGAAATAAAACTGGTTCCCATATCCCCTTGCAGCAAATTGCGCAGCCATACAAAATATTGTGTTAAAAAAGGCTGATCCAATCCTAATTTTGCTTTGGCTTCCTCTATGATTTCCGGGGAAACAGCAATCCCTATATTTTCATAAAGCTGTGTAATGGCATCACTGCCAGCTAACCGCATCATCCCATAGGATAAAAAAGTAATGCCTAATAAAATGGGGATCAGTTGGATCAAACGTTTTACAGCATATTTTTTCATAAGGAAATGTCCTTTACAGCGGAAACCAAAAACATTGGTGTTGCATAAAAATTGATTTTTTCTTCCCTGGACCATACCCTTTGCCATACCTGGGAATCCGACTGGATCTGCCCCATTCCCAGTTCCGTTAATAAACGAATATCCCAATCAGGCCGTTTCATCCGGCTTAAAGGTGCTTTTTGCGCAATTCCTTCCATTACATCAATTTCGGTACATAAATATTCATCTTTGATTTGTGCTTCTGCTGTATTGCGGCGGTCCTGCTCATAAGCAGCCCTTTCAGCCGGATCAAATAAATAGGCATACCAGTTGGCATCAAAATTTAACAGCAATCCATTGGGAGCTAATACCCTGGCCCATTCCCTGTAAGCCTGCTCCGGATGGGGAAGGTTCCATGTAAGATTGCGGGAAAGAACTACATCAAAACGACCGTCCGGAAATGTTAATGCTTCCGCGTCCATTTCTAAAAAAGTAATTTTTTCAGCCAATATTCCAGCATTTGCTTTGGCCTGGAGCAGCATAGCCGGGGTATAGTCAACAGCCGTTACGGAATATCCGGCTTCTGCAAGGATAATTGCAAAAAATCCCGGCCCGGTTCCAACTTCTAATATATGGGTTTCTTCCGGGGGCTTCTTTTGAAAATGTCTTTTGATTTGGCATACCAGCTCATTCTGCCAGATCTGGCGCTGGTCTGTATTTAATTCTAACTGATTTACCTGGGAATATCCTGCGGCACGGTTATCCCAATATGCTTTATTTTCTTGCTGATATGGTCCATCCATATAATGCGTCCCTTCTCAATTTTTTAAACGCCTTAAGGCTGATAAACAGGAGTTGGTATGGCCCACGTTGCAGAGGGAAAATAAATTCCAGCAGCTACCTGAGGTAAGGCTGGTTTATAGGATTGAATGGTAAACATAGGCGTGGGATTATAAAATTCATCAATTTGCGGATAAATCCGCTGGCTTAGTGCAGAATCTACGGAAATTTTTTCAAAGCCTGCCTGACGCAGCAATACCATATCCCATGCGGGCCGTAAGCCCTGGCCTGCGGCTAAGGCTGCTTTGAAATGTTCATAATCCCGCTGGAGCTTTTTTCCAATGGATTTATGGGCATGATTGGAAACCAGTTCTTCCATAGGCCGTTCATGGCAATAATCCCCATCAAAATTGACCAGCATCCCGCCAGGCTTTAAAATCCGGTGCCATGCCATATAAGTTTCTCCTAAATGGGGAAGGTTCCAGGTCAAATTCCGGCTGACAATCACATCAAAGCTTTCTGCTAGGAATCCTGGATTTTCCGCGTCCATTGCAAAAAAATTCACTTGGACTCCGGCTTTTTTGGCCGCCCTTTCTGCATGACTGCACATAGATTCTGTCATATCAATTCCGGTTACCTGGTGTCCCATAGACGCTAGAATAATAGCAAGGAAACCACTTCCTGTTCCTGCGTCCAAAATCCGCAGGCCGGTTTTTGGTGGAAGAATGGACAATAATTCCTGTTCCCAGCGCTTACGCATCGGGCTTTGTAATTCCCGTTCCCGTAACGCAGAAAAAGCATCTGTACGGCTGCTCCAATAAGCAGCAATTTCTTCTTTAATCTGTTCCATAGCCCCTCCGTCGAATAGGATTTACAAAAAAAGGCAATTTTCATTGTTATCTAAACAATGAAAATTGCCTTCCTGACAATGCTAAAATTTCAAAAATAAAAAATCGTAATCAATGTTGCGTTCCCTTCTTGAGAACCTATGCTGCTTCGTACAGCACTTTCTATTTCGTATATTATCAAATTTACTATATAAAGTCAAGAATAAATTTCCTTTCATTTTGACAGGCAGTCTTCCGGAAAGCCCCCTATGGTATTGGCTCAAAACGCAGCTGCTTAAAAGCATAATAATCCATATTTATATTTTATAAGAGCCTTTGTTTTTCAGGCTCTTATTTTTTTGCCTTTTAATAAGTGTCCCTGTATCAAGGAAAAAAGAGGCATTCTCTATTTTTGCTTATTTTTTATAGAATTTTTAATTTTTTATTTTATTTTTGCATTTATCGCCCAATTTTCCAGCGTTTTTAACAGAATTAGGCGTGCATAAATCTATTGACGAATGACCGGAATCGAGGTATACTGTGCTCACAGCAAAGGCACTGAGCCTTCCGGAAAGAGAGAGCCGGAACGCAAGGCTTTGCAAAGCACAAATGATGATTGTGCATAAAAAAACATTTTTTACTTTTGAGAGGAGTAAAACAAATTATGAAAAAAATGATTGCAGGTTTCCTGGCTT
>RAZJ01000032.1 GCA_003612625.1 bacterium 1XD42-1
ACTTGATGTCATCTTTTTGACTTTTGTCTATTTTGCTCTTGCTGTGGATGCTCTTATGTGAACACGTCCTAGCTGCTGTCACATGAATAAATTCCAGTTATCCTGGAAAAAGCTAAATTATGTGCACAAGGAGGAATACTGTATGCTGAAAAATAAAGTTGCTATTATTACAGGAGGGACAAGAGGCATCGGTTTGGAAACCGTCCGGTTATTTAAAGAGAACCATGCAAACGTGATCCTTTTCGGCTCAAAAAAGGAAACGGTTGCAAAGGCAGCCGAACAATTAAAAAGCGAAGGTTTTGACACCGATGGCTATTATCCCGATTTGAATGATTATGATGAGGTTTATAAAATTACAGAACAAATATACCAGTCCTATGGACAGATCGATATACTGGTAAATAACGCGGGAATATCGGCAAACAAACGCATAGAAGACACAACATCTTCCGATTTCCAAAAAATAATAGATATCAATGTTGTTGGTATTTTTAATATGACAAAAGCGGTTGTCCCTTTTATGAAAAGAAATGGCGGCGGCGTTATTTTAAATACTTCATCTATGGTCAGTATTTATGGACAGCCTTCCGGGGCAGGCTATCCCACAAGCAAATTTGCAGTTAATGGCCTTACAAAATCCCTGGCAAGGGAACTGGCCCCGCATCATATCCGGGTCAATGCAGTTGCCCCTGGAGTTATCAATACAGATATGGTTGCGGCACTTCCGAAAGAAATCATAGAGCCTTTAATAAAAACAATCCCCCTTGGGCGGGTAGGCGAACCGAGAGATATCGCAAACGCTTTTCTTTTTCTGGCAAGCAATATGGCAAGCTACATTACAGGAGAAATTTTATCCGTAGACGGTGCCGCCAGAAGTTAATCCAATTATTTTTTCGAGTTTACAAGGACTGGTTTTCTCTTTGTGATCTGTTTGCCGTAATATTTCTTTGCTTTTTAACATGGCGGGAGCCGGTTCTCCCTGCTCCCGCCACAAATTCATTTTGCTTGATCAGATTACGTCTGTATACTTCATAATTTTCGTCATAACCGCCATCTTTTTCCCAAGGGTTCTTGCATTTTCCATACCAATCTCATCATTCATTGTCTGAGATCCGTCCCCAGGGCTCCACAAAGCTGCTCCGGAGTAGATGCCAGAACCGCCGTTGCAGATCGTCATTCCCTGGGTATTATAGAAATTGACTATCGTCTGAAGGGCAAATTCCTGTCCGCCGTTTCCGGTACCGCCTACAACAATAGCAGCCCCTACTTTCTTCATAAAGAAATATGGGTCCTTTACACTGATCATCCATGCGGAACGGAATCTGCTGAAGAATGTAGATAACTGGGCGGTAACGCTCATTTCATACACCGGGGATGCAATTATAATACCATCCGCTTCGTAGAATTTGTCATATAATTCTGTCATATCATCCGTAAATACTGTACAGCGGTCTGATTCGTCACGCAGACATTTATTGCAGTGCACACAGGGTTTCATTTTTCTGGCGCGAAGCTCCACCAGTTCTGTCTGCACATCTCCTTCTGTTTCTGCTGCCTGGAGCGCTGCCTGTAACGCCGCATAAGAAGATTTTTTCCTTGGGCTTCCGCATATTCCTAATATTTTAACCATGATTATCCCTCCATAATTTGTCTTACCCACGCCCCAATGCCCGAAGCACTGCCTCTGGATTTGCTGGCAGAGAATCAATCTCAACTCCAAGGGCATTACAGATCGCATTTACAACTGCCGGGGCTGCTGGTACTACCGGACATTCTCCAAGGCTCTTTGCTCCATAGGGGCCTCCCGGCTCTCCTTCCTTCTGCGACAAAGTCCAGATAAAGTTTCGGCATGTCAGAGGCATTGAGAAGCTGATAACTCTTGAAGCCTGTTTCCTTCGGCCTTCCTTTGGCATCATAGGTAATATTCTCTAAAAGCCCGTATCCAAGCCCCATATGGATAGCTTCTGCAAGCTGTCCTTCCAGCGCCATTGGATTGATGACTCTTCCCACGTCCTGTACGGCTGAATATTCCAGAACCTTTGTTTTTCCGGTTTCAGTATCCACCTGTACTTTCGCAATATGGACGCCGTAAGAGGTTGGGCCTCTTGGTGCTGGATGGGTTTCCACGCAGCAAAGCTCCCTCATATTATCCTTCTGGCAATGGAGCATCTCTTCGGCAATTGATACCGACCTTCCTTCCTGTGTGCTGTCCCATGCCCTGTCATCATACAGTTCTATCAGATCAGGATCGATCTCAAGCAGCTCCGATGCTTCTTTTTGCAGCTCTTTTTTCATAGATTCCGCTACCTTTTTGGCGGCCATTCCAACTACATAGGTTGCCCGGCAGTAGTCCGGCACTACGGAAGCGCCCGGATAAGGTGAGGATTTGATGTCTACCAGCTCCAGAATCCCATCTCCAAGTACCGGATGATTGGTTGGTTTCAGTCCCCGAATGGCCTCGATCACTTTGCACATTTTGTATACGGCATTGATTCCCTTTTCCGGATTTGCCGAATGTGCCGGTACGCCAAACGTTTCAACTTGAAGCTCTCCCCGTCCTCTTTGTCCAATCTTAATATTTAACTGGGAAGCTTCACCAATTACGACATAATCTGGTTTTACATAAGCTCTGATTTCTCTGGCGGCAACGCCTTCAAAGCATTCTTCATGTACGACGCCTGCCACATAGATGTCACCAGGGAAGTTATAATCACAATCCTTCGCATAGAAGATTGCCGCTGCCAGCATGGAAGAAAGAGCGCCTTTCATATCAGAGGTGCCTCTCCCATACATTTTCCCATCTATGATCTCTGCTCCAAAAGGATTATGCTCCCAGGCGCTTTCATCCGGTACGGGGACTGTGTCCATATGTCCATCAAACAGGAGCTTCGGACCGGGCTGTTTGCCTTTAATATGGCAGATACAGTTTCCGTACTTATCTACATGTACATCTGTAAAGCCTTCCTGATCACAGAACCGTTTCATTTCCTCTACAACCTGATCCTCATGGCCGCTGTAACTCTTTGCCTGAATCATTTTTTGGCAAAATGCGATCAGCTTTTCTTCTCTTTCCTTACAAATCATTATGATTTCCTCCCTTTTATTTTTCTATATTTCTTAATTGAAAGACGCATAAAATTCTATTGATTTTCTCTCCAGCTCCAAATCTTCCTGGGTCTGGGGAGCACGTTTTCCTGTCAGCGCTCCTGTGGGACAGACATCCAGACACAATCCGCAGAAACGGCATTTATCCAGATCCACATGCATCTCCGGAAAAGATAAGGTTCTGGCATCATAGCAGCAGGCAGCTACACATTTGCCGCAGGAGATACATTTCTTTTTCCCATCCTCTTTATACGGCTCAAAATGGAAATCCAGTTTGCTTACATATTCCTTTTTGGGGAAATTGGGAAGCGCTGCACGGTTTACTTCTTCAATGGAGTGATATCCAAGCTCTGCAAGCCGCTTTGAAAGGTCATAGCACATCTTCTCTACATATTCGACTCCCTTTAGAATCCCCACTGTACATATGCCGGCGCCCATGGCACCTGCCATCATATATTCAATGGCATTGTCCGCACTCATAAGGCCACCAAAAGTCATCCAGAAAGCTTTCAAACTCCGTTACTATGGCTTCCGCTGTGATCCCGTGGGACAGAAAGCCATACATATGGTTATGCCCGTTGATGAACCCAAGCAGAATTATCTGATCCGGTACTTCTATAAGCAGATCCCCTGCTTCTCTGTGAAGCGCTTCATTTGACGCAATCTGCACAATCCTGTCTTTCTCCATCCTCAATCCATAATCTTTTTTAAGTCCTTTTTCAGTCATTAAAAATGCACCTTTGATTACTGTTGCCGGCATCTTTTTTCTCCTTTTTACAAGTTCACTTCTTTATGGGAGCCTTTCTTTCAATACGTTATTTTCTTCCAAAATCTTCTATGCAAAGGAAATAAAAAAGAGAAGCTCCCGGCCTTTTACAAAGGCCGGGAGCTTCTCTGTAAATTGATTATTTATTAACGTTTTCTATAATATTAGACTATTATTTTATATTTGCCAATATATTTTTATAAATTTCTTATAATTTTTTTTATTTCAAAAAAAATATAGAAAGTTGTACCTATGTAAAAAATATAAAAAAGCAGAAAATTGAACAAATGTGCAATAAATGAGAAAATGTTGAAATCAAAAATCCGTTATGATAAGATAGACTCATAAAAGGAACTCATTCAGGCAATACAAAAACATAAATCCCCGGGAAAATTTATGTAAAGGCAGATGAGACATTCTAAAAAGAGAAAGGAGTCTATTGGAAAATGAACATTTTAGTTCTTGACGTAGGCACATCCAGTATGCGTGGTATTTTATTCACACATGAAGGAAAACTTTTAACGGAAAAACAAATCCTTTATAGTGTTTCCTATTTGGAAAATAGCTGGGCTGAACAAGAAACCTCTGACTGGGAAAATGCCTTATATGACATTATGAAAACAGTTGCCAGAGATGCGGAAGAAAATCAATGGCATATAGACGCCATAACAATCACTTCCCAGCGCTCCTCTGTTATTCCCGTGGATCAGGCTGTACGGCCTTTATGCAGTGCAATTATGTGGCAGGATAAAAGGACAAATGAAATTTGTGAACGGCTCAGCCCGCTCAATGATAAAATCTTTTCATTATGTGGTTCCAGAGTAAATCCGGTTTTTTCTGCCAGCAAAATGACCTGGATTCGGGAAAACAGGCCGGAAATTTATAAGAAAACAGATAAATTCCTGGTCATTCCGGATTATCTGATTTACCTGATGACCGGGAAGCTGTGTACAGATTACACCTATGGAAGCAGATCGTTGCTTATGAATATACACAGCCATCAATGGGAGCCTGAACTTTTAGATATTTTTAAGGTAGAAAAAGAAAAGCTGTGTGAATTGGTACCACCAGGCAGCATATGCGGAAAAACTACAAAAGAATTTGCAGAACTGACCGCATGTCCCCAGGGAATCCCTGTTATTACTTCAGGAGGCGATCAGCAGTGCGGTGCAATCGGCCAGGGCGTTGTAAAAAAAGGGATTCTCTCCGCTACGGCAGGAACAGGCGGGTTTTTAATTACAGCAACCGATGAAGTACCAGACCATTTAGAGCCGGATGTTATCTGTAATTTTTCATCTATAAAAGGGCAGTATATTTTAGAATCCAGTGTTTTAACCTGTTGTTCTGCTTTTGACTGGTTCCGGCGGGAATTTTACCAGGATTTCAGCTATGATGAAATCAATGAAATATTAACTTCTTCGCCGGTAGGCTCCAATGGCTGTCTATGCCTTCCCTATTTCCAGGGACGCAGTACACCGGACTGGAACAACCTTGCAAAGGGAATATTTACAAATGTAACATTAGGGACAACAAAAGCTGATATGCTCCGGAGCCTGCTGGAAGGGATCTGCTATGAAATTGGAAATGGGATAGATACCATGAAAAAATATCTGGATATATCAGATATTTATGTGAACGGCGGACTGACCAACAGCGAAGTATTCAACCGGATACAAAGCTGTGTATATGGGACAAAGATTATCCGCAGGGGAAAGGCTGATGCAACAGCAAGGGGAGCACTGATGGTTGCAGCAGAAACAATGGGTGCCTATGCTTCTGTGGAAGATGCCTTCAAACAAATCAGCCAAAATGATGAGGTAAAGGTTTATCTGCCCAATGAGGAATATACCCAGCAATATGAAAAATGCAAAGCCCAGATGAACCATTTGTATAAAAGAATCTGGAATGGGAAGCTGGTTGACGGCAACTACGCATTCAGAATTTGATAAAAAGCGCCTGATAAGGCAGCAGAAAGGAATAAAAATATGGGTACAGCAATCGGTATGGCCGGCCTGCTTATCGCAATCGGATTTCTGGTTTATATGGCATTTAAAGGGCACAGCATTATTGTTGTAGCACCAATCGCAGCTATGGTGGCAATTCTGTTTTCATACGGCTTAAAAGGACATTTTATGGCTTCTTATACCATCACATATATGGATGGGTTTGCCAATTATGCAAAAAATTATTTCCCCATTTACCTGTTGGGTGCAATTTTCGCAAAATTGATGGATATTTCCGGAAATGCCCTGGCGATTGCGCATTTCTGTACAGAAAAACTGGGGAAATCCCGTGCCGTACTTTCCGTTGTTCTAACATGTGCAATTCTTACATATGGCGGTGTTTCTCTTTTTGTTGTAGCTTTTGTGATGCTTCCGGTAGCGATTGCGCTGTTCCGTGAGGCAGATGTACCAAAAAGGCTGATTCCGGGATGTATCGCGTTAGGCGCATTTACTTTTACCATGACAGCCCTTCCCGGCAGCCCCCAAGTACAGAATACCATTCCAATGCAGTATTTTGGAACAGATTCTTTTGCAGCACCAGGCATGGGTATCATTGCCTCCGTTATTATGTTTGTACTGGGTATGATGTGGCTGACATACCGTACCAAAAAAGCCAAAGCTGCTGGTGAAGGATATGGGAACCATGATGACAAGCCGGATGAAGTAAGTGGAAACAGCCCCAGTATTATCATGTCAGTTATCCCTATCCTGATTATTCTGGTTGTCAATTTGGTGCTTTCTAAAATCATCTATCCCTCTATTGACGGCTCTTATATGGAAGCCTTTGGAAGCACATTGGCAGCAAACAGTGGCACATGGAGTGTACTGCTTGGTATGCTGGTATCTATTTTATTCATCCTTGTTTTCAATTTCAGTAAAATTAAAGACAAAGTGAAAGACGGTTTAAAAACATCTGCCATTGATTCCCTTACCCCATTAGTAAATAGCTGTGCTGTTGTAGGGTTCGGATCGGTAGTAAAAGTCCTTCCTATTTTTGCGGTTGTGTCTGGAGCTGTACTCAGCTTATCAGCACTTCCCCTTCTGAGTGAAGTAATTTCCGTCAACTTATTGTGTGCTATGACTGCATCTGCTTCTGGCGGATTAAGCGCCGCCCTGGAGGTTATGGGGGATACCTTCATGCAGTCCGGCATTGACCCCCAGGTTTTGCACCGGCTGGCGTCCATCTGTTCCGGAGGGCTTGATAACCTGCCATATAACGGGGCAACCGTAACTGTAATTGCATTATGTGGAATGACCCATAAAAAATCCTATTTAGATATGTTTATGGTAGCTACGATTATTCCAATTGTTGCATCCCTTGTTGTTATGGTACTGGGCTCTTTTGGAATGTGTTTCTAAAAAAATGCACATATGTTCATCATTTAAAAATTGAAATGGAGGCTTCATTCATGATGAAAAAGACTGTCCTGGCAGAACTGGAAAAATGCTATTCGATTGCCCCACTAAAATATCTGGGGAAACAACATTTTCTGGTGGCGGCAGAAAAAAAGGATCGCTGTATTTTATTTGACGCGGCAGGAAACGAAAAAGCAACTGTCTGGGAAGGCCCGGGTGGTGTTATGACAATGGTTCAAGTGCCGGGAACCGATGGTCAGTTTCTGGCAACCCACAAATTCTATTCCCCCAATGATTCAAAAGAAGCCAAAATCATCATTGCTACCCCAGACGGAAACGGAAAATGGGACATCCGTACATTAGCAGATCTGCCTTTTGTCCATCGTTTTGATATTCTTTCCAGCGGCGGGGAAAATTACTTAATTGCCTGCACATTAAAGTCCGGGCATGAATATAAAGAGGACTGGTCAAAGCCGGGAAAAATATATGCTGCGAAGCTGCCGGAGGACTTATCCTGTTTTGATGATACGCACCAGCTCCCATTAGAAGTCCTAAAAGACGGAATGCTGCAAAATCATGGGTATTATAAAATAACAGAAAATGGGGAAGTATCAGCACTGATTTGCAGCAGCAATGGCGTATTCCGTTTCTATCCGCCAAAGGCTCCCGGCGGGAAGTGGCAGGAGGAACAGCTTCTCAATACGCCGGCCAGTGACGCAGCGATGATCGATTTGGACGGCGACGGAATCATGGAACTGGTAGTTCTGTCCCCCTTCCATGGCGATACTGTTTCTGTTTATAAAAAAGCCAGGGAAGGCTATGAGAGGGTTTACCAATATCCAGAAAAGGCAGAATTTCTCCATGCAATCTGGAGTGGAAAGCTGGCAGGAAAAAATGTCGCCGTCCTCGGACACAGAAAAGGGGCCAGAAGATTGTTCGCGCTTTTATGGACAGACGGCCATTACAGCTTTAAAACCATAGATGATGACTGCGGGCCTGCAAATGCTTACGGCTATTCCTATGGCGGAAAAGATGTTTTAGTGACAACCAACCGGGAGATTAACCAGATAGCTATGTATACTTTTGAAACAGGGGATCTGTAAAGCTTCAAAGCCGGAGGAGCAAACATGGTAAAAGCGCTTTTTTTCGACATTGACAATACACTGTACAGCTATGACAAAGCCCATACAACTGCCATGAAAAAATTATTAGAATTTGGGGAATCTGAATTTTCCCTTGATTCTGGCACAATGTGCAGCCTTTTGGCTGAGGCACAGAAAAATCTGGAAAGCAGGCTGGGGACAAATTGTGCCGCCATCCATAACCGTTTAATCCGTTTCCAGTGCTTTTTAGAGCTTCTAAAATATCCTGATTTGACAAAAGCTTTAAAAATGCGGAATATTTACTGGGATACTTTTTTAAGTGTTATGGTTCCTGAGCCAGGTATTATGGATTTACTGTCCACTCTCTATACTTCTCACATACCAATGGGAATTGGTTCCGACCAGAATTCCCATATCCAATACCAAAAATTAGAAAAACTTGGCATGTTAAAATATTTTTCATGGATTGTCACAAGTGAGGAGGCAGGAGCAGAAAAACCTTCCGCTGAATTTTTCAGGCTGTGCGTCCAAAAAGCTGGCTGCAAACCGGAAGAATGTGTATTCATTGGTGACAATCTGAAAAAAGATGTGGAAGGCGCCCTGGAAAACGGGTTGCAAGGGATATGGTACCATCCCGAACCAGACAATCTGAAAACCTGCGGCTATATGGCCATACATTCTTATACGGATTTTATAAAAAATGGCTTCAATGGGTTTACAAGTATATAAAATACCTGTACATACAGGTTTTACAAAAAAATATATTTAAAGGAGAAGGAAACACAATGAGCAAGATCGACAGTATTACAAGGGAAAACTGGATTATGAGCACATTTCCGGAATGGGGCACCTGGTTAGTAGAAGATATCGAAAATGAAGTTGTACAGCCAGGCAATGTAGCAATGTGGTGGCTTGGATGTACCGGCGTATGGTTTAAGACACCAGGCGGAGCCAATATCACTATTGATTTGTGGTGCGGAAACGGCAAACGTACCCATGGTGACGGAAAAATGAAAGTCGGCCATCAAATGGCAAATATGTGCGGCGGACGTGCCATGCAGCCAAATTTAAGAAATGTGCCATTTGTCATTGATCCCTTTGCTTTTAAACAGGTGGATGCTGTATTGGCTACCCATTACCATCAGGATCATATGTCAGCGGAATGGGCTGCCCATGTTTTGCACAGCGGCATGACAACAACAGATGAGAATGGCAAAGAAATTCCCGCTCCTTTTATCGGGCCGCAAAAATCCGTAGATACCTGGATTGGATGGGGTGTCCCGAAAGACCGCTGCAAGGTGGTACATCCTGGTGATGTTATTAAAATTAAGGATATTGAAATTGTATGCCTGGATTCTTTTGATCGTACCTGTATTGTCACAACTGATAAAACCGGGCCGGATCGTGAAGAGCTGACTGGCGTATGTCCAACTGATATGGATGAAAAAGCGGTTAACTATCTGGTAAAGACACCAGGCGGAAATATTTATCATTCTGGAGATTCCCATTTTTCCATTTATTTTGCAAAACACGGAAAAGATCACGATATTGACGTCGCATTTGGTTCCTTTGGCGAAAACCCTATTGGAATGCAGGATAAAATGACATCTACTGATATTCTGCGCATGGCTGAAAATCTGCGGTGCAAAGTTGTTGTTCCCATCCATTGGGATGTATGGACCAATTTCCAGGCAGATTGTGAGGAAATTAAACTTCTGTATGATTTCAAAAAAGACCGGAATGAATATCAGTTCCATCCGTTCTTCTGGCAGGTAGGCGGAAAATATGTCTATCCGCAGGATAAAGATAAAATTTACTATCATCACCGCCGTGGATTTGAGGACTGCTTTGAAGCCCCGCAAAATATTCCGTTCCGTTCCTGCTTATAAAAAAATAAAATAAAACTAGAAAAGGCTGGGGAAATCTAAAAAAATAATTCCCTGGCCTTTTTCTATTAAAATGGATTTTTCTGGTTTGCAATTTAAAAAAAATTTGTTACATTATTTCATAAGGCTGGAGGCATCTATTAAGATTATGCGCAAGGAGAAAAGCATGGAAAATTTAAAAAATTATGAGGCTATGAGCATCCAGGAAAAATGGAATATATTAGCAACCGTTGCGAATTTATATTATAATTCTGAACTAACGCAAAACCAAATTGCTGAAAGATTGTATACATCTCGGTCAAAGATTTCCCGGATGCTGAAAGAAGCTCGGGAATTAGGCATTGTGGAAATTTATATCCGGGAACCCTGGGAAAGGGATCTGGAATATGAACAGAAAATACAGGAACAGTTTCATTTAAAAAGCATCCGGATCATTAAACAGAAAGATACCGATAAAGAAAAAGCAAAAAATTTAATTTATGAAGCCGCCGCATATTACCTGGATTCCATTATTAAGGAAAATATGGTGATAGGCATTTCCTGGGGAAATACCCTTTATCATGTTATAAAATATATCGCTGCCAATAATCATAAAAATATCCCTGTTACCGTTGTCCCGATTATGGGTGCCGCTAATATCAACAGCCCGGAAAAGGATGGATTGGATTTATCAAAGGATTTAGCTTCCGCTTATGGCGGGAAATACCAGTATATTTATGCTCCGCTTTTTGTGAAGAACCGGGAAATAAAGGAAAGCCTGATTCAGGATGACAATATAAAAGGCCCATTAAACCTGGCTAAAAATGCAGATGTCATTTTAACCAGTGTGGGATCGGTTGTTTATAAATCATGGCATAATTATTTAAGCAGTAAAGTATTCGACGCTTTAGAGGAAAAAGGTGTTGTTGGTCATATAGGCGGTCATTTTTTTAATATCTATGGCCAGGAGCTGGATTCCGCACTGACCGAACGGATGATTGGCATTGATATGGACGATTTCAAAAAATGCCGGGAAACAATATGTATTGCTTTAGGGGAGAAAAAAGCGGAAGCTGTTTTAGGGGCAATAAGAGGAAATTATATCAGCGCCCTGATTATAGATGATAAATGTGCTAAAAAAATTCTGGAAATCTCTGAAAAATAACCTGTAAATTGCCATAATTAACCCATTGCTTATCATATGGCAGAAACGGGAACGAGCGGAGGCTTAAACCTTAGACGGCGCAAGGCAATATAAACCCCCTCTTCCTTATTGGAGGCAGTCACACAGTCGGCAGCATTTTTAACTTGTTCTGGCGCATTGCCCATAGCAATGCCAAACCCCGCATATTCCAGCATTTCCAAATCAACCATTTGATCTCCACAGGCCACGATACGCTCCCGGGGGATATTGTAATGTTTTTGTAAATACTCTGCTGCTGTCTTTTTTGAAATTCCTTTTTTAAGGACTTCAAGAGATGTTGGACCGGAATGGAGAAACTGAATGTCCTCAAAAAGCGGTGAAGCACTCTTTTGTAATGCTGAAATTTCCTGGGGGGAACCAATACATGATAGACTGTGTACATGATCCGAATTTCTCAGCGCATTTTCTATGGGGGCGCACAGAGGGACACATTGAATCATGTTCGCTTCCATGTGAATGACAGGATGATCGGCATCATCAACCAGCCAAACGTTATAAAGATATGTACTGACCACCACCTTGGGGAAATATTTATTGGCATATTTTTTAAAAGAAATTGCGTCACTTGTTTTTATTCCGTAATCTTGCAAGATAGAACGGTTTGAATCTAAAATCAGGTTTCCACTGTAACATACGATAGGGCTGTAAAGGTTTGCCTGATGGACAAAAAATTCCACACCGTCGGGATAGCGTTCGGAACAGAGAATAACCGGGATTCCCTGTTTTTCCAAACGTTCCAAAAGGCATTTTGTATTTGTACTGATTTTACGTTCATCATCAATTAAAGTTCCGTCAATATCCAGAAGCACTATGGAATAACTCTGCATATCCGCTTTCTCCCCTACAAATTTTCTTCAAAAAACGCCTTCAAGGCGACAATCGCCTGATCCTCCTCATCTCCATCTGCGGCAATTTTAATTTTATCCCCTTTTTTGATTCCCATATTCATCAATTTTATCAGTTGTCCCGCCTTTACATTTTTTTCTCCCTTGCTTATTGTAATAATCGTATCGGAATAGTTTTTAGCAAGACTGAGAAGCTTTCCAGCCGGACGGGCATGAATTCCAAGCTCATCCTGTATCACATAGCTAAACTGTTTCATCTTTTCTCTCCTCTGCATTGCATTAAGAACCTGTATTTATAACCGGGAGATAGCGGATTGACAAGGAATAACTGGAACTTATAAAAAGTCCCCCGCGCCGCTTACGGCGCGGGGGGCGTTGAGAAAAAGAAATGAAGTGGTGCGGCCAGGGTCAATTAGTCTTCAAATTGATCAACATTGTCTTTTGTTACAACGGAAACACCAGTATCCACATTGGATTCAGAAAGGGCTTCGCCATTCATAAGAGCAACGGCAGCTTCAATGGATTTTTCCCCCATAACGTTGGGATTCTGAGCCATAAATGCCAGCATTTCGCCATCGCGGACATGAGCGCGGTTGGAAGAAGAATTGTCAAATCCAACACAGATGATGTTTGCGCCGTTGGAATTGGCTTCTTTAACTGCATTGGCAGCGCCGTTTGTAGCGCCATCATTTGCGCCATATACTGCAATTACACCATCTTGAATGACTGCATTGGTCAGTTCCTGCGCTTTAACAGCGTCGCCATCGGAATACTGAACCTCGCCCATTATAAAGGAAGTTCCATCAAAGGCAGATTTAAAGCCGTCTACACGGTCGATACAGGACTGAACGCCTGCCTGTGCAGAGATAAGACCGATTGTACCTTCGGTGATGCCTGCGTCGGCGAGATAGCCTTTCATGGCTTCGCCAGCCTGGGCGCCAGCAGCATAGTTGTCAGTAGCAAAGGTGGCAGAAGGTTCCAGGGTAGAGGTTGCGTCAACATAAATCAGTTTAATTCCCTTGTCTATGGCAGCCTGGAGCGCATCATTGCAGGCTGTGGAGTCGTTTACGGAAATGATAATAACATCAGAGCCGTCATTGGTAGCTGTTTCGATCATTTGGATCTGCTGGGCGTTGTCCTTTTTTTCAGGGGCAAGCCAGTTATATTCAATTTCTGCCCCTCCAGCAACCAGCTCGTCAACCTTTGCGTGAGCCGCTTTTTCCAGCTTCACCCAGTGGACGTCCATTTGATCCATGGTGATCAGGGTAATTTTCATTGGACCACCGCTTGCGGTATTTCCGGCAGCGTCACCACCGGCACTTTCAGCAGGAGCTGTCGAGCTGCCAGCCGGCGCGGGTGCAGCAGAGCTTGCCGGTGCAGAGCCGCCTCCACAGGCTGCCAAGGACAGGGATGCCGCCATAGCCAGAATCAGTGCAAGAAGTTTTCTTTTCATTATTTTTTTCCTCCATTCATTTTCTATTGCAGGGTTTTGCCTTTTTCGCAGACGAAAGCCCTTACAAACCTTTCAGATATTCCGTACAGCACTCAAGATTTTGCTTTGGGACGGTGGGTTCCATTGCGGCGGATAACATCAAACAGTACACATGCCACAACCAGGATGCCTATAACAATATTGCGGTAGGCCACAGGCACTTTTGCAAAGGTCAAACCGGATTGCAAAATTGCCCAGACCGAAGCACCAGCAATAACGCCCACCAAAAGCCCGCTGCCGCCAAGGGTTGAAATACCGCCGATAACGGCTGCGGCAACTGCGTACATCTCATAGCTCATACCAGCGCTCATATCGCCCATACCTGATTGTGCCAGGGTTACCAGGCCGGTGACAAACGCGCAGAAAGAGGAAACCATATAAGCCTTTGTTGTGGCTGCAAACACGTTTACGCCTGAAAGCCGTGCCGCATCAACGTTTGAACCTATCGCATAAATATGCCGTCCCGAGCGGGTAAAGGAAAGTATGTAGAAAAATATCGCCCAAATGATAAGAGCAATCCACACGCCATTGAAGATACCAGCGGTTTTACCATAGTAAAGTATATCTTTAAATGCCTGGGCAGCTCCTGCGGAACCAATGTTGTCGGTGTTGTAATTGTTGTTGGCAAGCTGGGCAATTCCCCGTCCAATGGTCATTGTACCCAAGGTGGCAATAAAAGGCGGGAGTTTAAATTTACCTACCAAAACGCCGTAGCCTGACCAATCCCCACCAGCAGGTAGGGCACAATGGAACGAAGCAGCGCCATGATACTGTCAAACTTAATGAAGTTGGGATTCATAAAGGAGAATACGATCATCAAAATCACAACGCCTACAAAGGCTGTGATAACCGACGCCGCACTCTGGCTGATAGTCACTTTTTTGCCCATATTTTAACACTCCTCACATGTGTTGCGGGGTTGCGCCGGTATCTTGTAAATTTTACAAACGGCGCTGTATCCCCAATTATCCTTCGTTGGATCCGAACTGTGTTGCGTAAGTCATGATTTCCTGTTCCGTAACGGTACGGGGATCTACTTCACCGGTGATGCGTCCGTTGCACATAACCAATATACGGTCAGAAATTCCCATGACTTCGGGCAGTTCGCTGGAAACGATAATGACCACTACGCCCTGTTTTTTAAGCTGGTTGATAATCTGGTAAATCTCAACCTTTGCCGCCACATCAATGCCGCGGGTAGGTTCATCAAAGATCACCACACGGGAATCCCGCGCCAGCCACTTTGCTACAACAATCTTCTGTTGATTGCCGCCTGAAAGACTTCCGGCGGCAACTTCCGCATTGGCCATTTTAATCGTCAGTGAGGACTTGCCCTTTTCGATCATCTTGTTTTCATGTCCACGCAAAACAGTGCCAATCTTGTTGCAGATTAAATCAAGATTCGGCAGCGCGATATTCTCCCTGATTGAGAGTTTGGTGCAAAGCCCGTCTTTTTTACGGTCTTCCGGTGCAAGTACAATGCCCTGGCGTATTGCATCTGCCGGGGAATTGATATTTAAAGGCTTGCCGTCCAAAATAACCTCACCACTGTCTTTGGCATCCGCGCCAAAAATAGCACGCATCGTTTCTGTACGGCCAGCCCCGACAAGCCCCGAAAATCCTAAAACTTCGCCTTCATAGGCATCGAAACTAATGCCCTTTACGGCCCGGCCTGCCCGGAGATTTTTGACTTCCAAAACCTTTTTGCCCTGATGGGCTTCGTCACGGGGGAACTGTTCTGTTATTTCGCGGCCCACCATATTGGCAATAATTTCATCCATTGTAAAATCAGCAAATTTACCTTCGGTGATATAGTGTCCATCACGCATAATAGTGACACTGTCAACAATGTGGTGAAGTTCCTGCAAACGGTGGCTGATGTACACGATAGCACAGCCCTGGCTGCGCAGTTCCTTGACAATGCGGAACATTTCATCAATTTCCGCGTTTGAAAGGGCGGAGGACGGTTCGTCCATAACAAGCACTTTGGCATTTATGAGAAGTGCCTTAGCAATTTCCACCATCTGCTGGCGTCCAACGGGAAGTGTACCTACAACCGTATTTGGCGCAAGGTCGTTTATTCCCAGTTTGGCAAGCTGTTCCACTGCCTGGCGGTTCATCTCGGCAAAATCAAGCCTGCCCCCCTTGATAAGCTCCCGTCCTAAAAACATATTATTGGCCACCGTCAGATGCTGACACATATTCAGCTCCTGGTGAATAATTGCCACGCCTAATTCCTGGGCCTGCCGGGTGTTGAGATCACCCTCAACCCGATTTCCAAAAATTTCTATATCGCCGGAATCCCGTGTATAAACACCAGACAGGATTTTCATCAGCGTAGATTTCCCTGCGCCATTTTCGCCCAACAGTGCCATTACTTCGCCCGTTCTGAGATGAAGCTGAACGTCATCCAAAGCTTTGACACCCGGGAAAAATTTTGTAATATGCTCCATTGAAACGGCATATTCGCTCATGGCTTGACTCCTTTCGTGCTTTAACATCATTTCAGGGTTTCACTTTAATCTGCTGCTGGGGGATATTCATTGCACAGCAGTCTGTAAGGCGGTTCATCCTCCTCAATGGTGGGGAAGCGTCCCAAAGGTTTATAGAAGCGGTTGTCTGTGTTGTCGTCGTTGCACATGGATACTTCGCCGATTATTGCATAGCCTGTACCAGGCTGAATATAAAACTCGTGATAATAATAAGGATAAAGGGAAAGGGATTCACCGGGTTTAAGAATGATCTCTGTTCCGGCAGGAACCATATACCGGCGGCCGTCCTGGCAGATTTCCACATCGGTTGTGTCCAGGCCTTCCTCTTTTGTAGCATTCCACAGCCGAAAAACCAAATTGCCGCCGCCGCGGTTGATAATGTCCTCCATCTTGTTCCAGTGAAAGTGATTGGGTGAAATCTGCCCTTCGGTCAGCATCATAATCTTTTCAGCATAAGTTTTGGTATACTTTTTATTAGCGGTGTTGCCGTTGCGGATCGTAATCAGGGAAAGCCCCAGCGTATCGAAATGGCCCTCGCCATAGTCGGTAACATCCCAGCCTAAAGCATTGTCCCGGATCTCGTCGTATTCGTGGCCTTTCGTTTTCCACTCCTCTGGGGTAAAGCTTAAAAACGGCGGCAGGGCGAATTGAAACTCCGCCAGTTTGGACTCAAAATCTTTGATAACCGCGTTAATTTGTGACCGCTTCATATAAATTTCCTCCTCTTTACTCTGGCCTGCGCAAAGGGCAAGCCTTGTTCAACCTTTAGGCATGGTTTTTTATTTTCATAATCTCGGCGCGTGCTGCGTCTATCTCCTCTTTACCGTCCAAAACCGTGAATATAAGCTTGTTTTGCTCCACAGCAAAAGGGTCCAGACGGTGCAGGGAATTTTCCTTTTCGTGAAAAGCCCTCCCATAAACACTTGCGTTGGCAGGCTCCAGCCCCAAAACATAATCTCCGGAAGCAGTTGACTTCCATTCCATAAAGTAGGGCAGATGATCTCCGGAAAACGTAATCTTCAAGCCCAAAGCAAGTTTGGGGTTGATCACGCACGCCACGCCGCATCCGTTCCGATCCCGTACCATGTCGTGGATAAACACATATTCCGGTTCATTATCCTTGGGGGCATCCATCACATTCCACCGATCCTCGTGGCCGGCTGAAGCTTTGTCCCGGGGGATAACCGAACGGGTTGGAACCAATAGCTCTGTCCCCTGATCTAAAAGGGGGTAACCTATATTGATGTGGTAAAGGATCATCAGCGGCTGGGCACAAAATCCCTGGTTTTCGATCTCGTCCGCAACGGTCAGGCTCTTTTCGCCCAGACGGGTTTCGATCCGGCGGCGTAAAATCAGGTTTTCACCAAAAAGTTCCGCTTCGCGCATTTCTCCCGAAACACGCATCACATAATCGCTGCCTTCCCAGACAGCATCGGAACAAAGGTGTTCAGCAGGCGTGGTACGTATGCGGCCATGCATGGGATAATCTTTGTATGGGGCACAGATATTTTCCAGTCCCGCTGTGAAAAACATCCCGCCCATAATGCTCCTCAGGGCTTCCTCACCGTTGGTATCATAATGGTTCCTGCCCTGAAGCCCTGGTTTTGAAAGAAAGCTGAAGTTGACTCCCCGATAGGAAAGCTCGCCGATATCCAGGCACTTATCTGCCAGAACCTTAAAATACAGCCCGTCGTTTTTTACTTCGTATGTCCGCATGCCAGCGGATCGCCCTTCGGAGTAGGTTAGCGGGCGGATATAGGCCGCCTGCTGAAAGCTGCCCACCTTCCGCAAAAGTTCGCATCTGTCCAAATTTTCACGTCCTCCCCTTATGCCATATAGGCGGCACAGCGCTTACTCCAAATTCGCGTGGTATTGCCACAGCGCCTTCATATCGATTCCGCGCCTTTCCACGATCATCTTGGCAAGAATATCACCGAGAAGCAGCAGGGTCTGATCAAAAATCGTCGTCATGATCTGGCAGGAGTCGATCTCATCCGGAAGATAAAGCTTTGTCCGCACAGGGATACGTACCATAAAATCAGCAATATCCTTCATTTCGCTTTGGGGGTTCGACCCAATATGTACAATTTTGCAATCCGGCGCAGCCGTTCTCGCCTTTTTGGCTATCCCCAATGGAACGAGGGAAGCCCCTGACCCGGAACCGACAATGAGAAGATCTTTAGAAGTGATAGCGGGTTCCGTTATATCGCCTACGCAGTGGGCATCAATACCCAAATGTGCAAAGCGTTTACATATGCCCTGCAAACTGAGCATAACACGCCCTACACCCACAAAGAAAACCTTCTCTGACTCAAGAATCACGCCATAAAGCTTCTCCAGACTCTGCGGATCAATGGCATTCAGCGTCCGGCCCAGTTCGTCCATCACAGCACTGCACACGGCGCGATAATCTGCGTCAAAATTCTCGTTCATTTCCATTCCTCCAAAATTTTCTGGCGAAGCCGGTTCATACCCTCAAAATCCGCCGCAAGGGTTTCTTTTTTTACACAGGTGCTGCCGATGACATACAGGTCAACATCTTTTTTGAACAGGCAAATATTTTCCCGCGAAATGCGCCCGTCAATCTCAATCTTTGTTTTCAGCCCCCGTTCATCAATCATTTTGCGAAGCTCGCGGACTTTGCGTTCCGCATAGGGAACCTGTTTTTCCCCTTTCAAAAAAGCATAGCCGGGATTTATCAGCATCAAAAGGATTGTATCGCATTTTTCAAGGACATAATCCAGAATGGACAGGGGCGTTGAAGGCTTCAGCGCAATGCCCGCCTTTGCGCCGGCAGCATGGATACGGTTAAGCATCCCGTCTATGTGGGGCTGTGTTTCAGCATGAAAAACGATCTGATCTGCTCCTATATCCAAAAGCTCGTCAATAAAAATATCCTGTTCCGTGGTCATCACATGGCAGTCAAAAAACATATTTGTACGTTCCCGAAGCTGGCGGACGGTGTCAAGTCCCAGAGGCATACATGGGCTGAAATGGCCGTCGAGAATATCTACATGAAGCATCTGAATTCCGGCTTTTTCCAGCTCCCGGACCGATGCTTCCACATTGCACAGATCACAGCATGATATCAATGAAGGCGTGTATACACATTTCTCATCCCAAACCGCTTTCATATTTCATCCTCCGCCAAGAAGCTTTCGATCTGCGCCCTGGCAGGCAGGGCATGAATGGAACCTTTCTTTTGGACACAAACGGCTCCCGCCGCATTGCCGTACCTGAGGGCCTGGCTCAAAATTGGAGTGGTAATATCTGTGGTTTTCCGTACACCCTGAAGGTAAAGACTTGCCAAAAAAGCGCCCCAAAAGGCATCTCCCGCGCCATTGGTATCCACACAGTGTACTTTTTTGCCTGCAACCTTCAAAACTTCTCCGCCAAAAAAGCACTTTGCACCTGCACCGCCCAATGTTTCTGCCACAACGGTTATTTGAAATTCCTTCATCAAAGCGGGCAGGGATTTTTCTCCGCCCATTAAATCCACTTCTTCATCCGAAACCTTCAGGAGATCAACATAAGGTAACACTTCGCGTACTTTCGCAAAGCAGGCCTCTTGGTTGTCATTCCACATAACATTGCGGTAGTTGACATCAAAACTTACCAGCTTACCCTTTTCATGGCCCAAACGCATCGCCTTAACGGTACTTTCCGCTGAAGGTGAGGCTGACAGGGAACAGGAGCCCGCATGTATAATGGTGCTGTTGTTGATATCTTCTTCCTTTACGGAATCTTCTTCCAAAAACATATCAGCTCCCGGTTTGCGTGCAAAGGTAAAGCTGCGGTTTCCATCCGGCGCCAGGGTGACAAAGGCCAAGGTTGTTATCGCTTTATCACACAATTTGGAATTCATGATTCTCACTTTATTTTGCTCAAGGGTTCTGATTAAAAGCTGACCAAAATCATCATTTCCAACACTGCTGCACACCCCCACAGAAAGTCCGCTTCTAGCTGCGGCGATTGCGGCATTTACAGGCGCCCCGCCGGGGTTGGCAATATAGCTGTTGGGTTCGCTTCCGGGGGTGAAATCGATCACCATCTCCCCAAGGCTGTATAAATCCATGCCTTTGACCTCCTTACTCAAAGTATTATCACACCCAAAGGATAGGAGCTTCGATGTTTTGCCATACAAAACATCAGAAAAGTGATATATATATCACTTTTCTTTTTGTTTTTTCATTTCGCTCTGTTGTTTCTATGGCTTATTATAGAAAAACTTCGAGAGCCTCACACCTGAGAAATGTCACAAGTTTTTTATTACATTTGTCACATTTTCAGAAGATCTCTTTGCTTATTTGATATTTTATGCAACGAATGACAAGTTCTTTTGGTGAAAAAGTCAAAAAAACGGCTGTGATTTGCAGAACAAATCACAGCCGTTTTTAAAATCTTTTTTAAGAACCATTGAGAAAAATATCAATTTCTCTTTGGGCGGCAAGCATTTGGGTATCACTTTTTTCCAAAACAGCGCTTTCCGCCATACGCAACGCTTGTTCATATTTATCGAAATGGGGAACAACCACCGCCGTATCCATAATCCGGCGGATAACTTTTCCGTCAAAGCTTCCTCCGCCGGGAATATCCTCACGCATTTTCAAAAGAATTTCATCATCTTCTGCCACACTTCTCACAGGAGAAATCCCGTGGGAATAAACATAAAGTTCTTTTTGCACATCTTTATCTATCGACAGAAGCTTCGCCAGCTCCCACACAGCTTTTTTATGACGGGTGCGGGCACTGATGCCAAGGAGCATTGTATGAAGCTCGGATGTATTATCGCCCTCATATCCTGCGGGCATACACACACAGTCCCATTCAAACCCGGAATATTTTTTTACTCTCCAGGGATAAGGCTGATAAGCGCGGTATTCGGAAAAAAGGAAAGGCCGGAATGCCACATTCCCCAAATCAAAATCGCGTGCTGTCACTGTATATCCCTGATTCATTGCGTCCAAATGCTTTGAGAAAGTAATTGCATCCTGTACGCGCTGATCCGCAAGATAACAGGATTTCCCGTCACCAGAGAAAAGTGCCGCGCCATTGGAGTACACGGCATGGAGCCAATGATAACCGTAAACGCCAAATTGATGCTTTTCCGGTTTGGTGATCCTCCGGCAGATGCGGTAAAAATCACCCCATGTCCAATTATTTTCCGGCATGGAAATCCCGTTTTGCTGCAAAAGCGTTTTATTTACAAACATAATCGTTGGTACACTCTCATATGGAAGCGCATATTGTGTCCCGCCAAATTTTCCGGCCTGAAGGCAGGGTTCATAATAAGGGGAAGGAGAAAAATCAGGATCTTCTGCCATCATCGTATCCAGCGGCTTTAAGATACCGGAAGACGCAAAAAGCTCGATATCCTCCGGCATGACCAAAAAAAGATCGGGTTCTTCCCCTTTCAGGATTCCTTCCGCAAGCCATTCACTGTAAAAATCTGTGGGAATCCCATTGACATATTCCACGAAAATTCCGGGATGGGCAGCTTCAAAAGATGAAATTGCATCATCAAATATTTGATAGCAATTTCCGTTGGGGGTATTCCAATAGCTTCCGGCATAAACTCCAACGGTAATTGTAATTTCGCTGTGCAGCTTCCAACAGCCAAAGAGCATGGCGGCCAATACCAGCACAATCCCTCCGAATTTCAACAGCCGTTTTTTTGTCATCCTTCCATGCTCCCATAAATCACACCGGTCTGAACTGCCCATATGGCAAGTTGTGTACGGTCACGCAGATTCAGTTTGGAAAGAATATTGCTTATAGAATTGCGCACAGTCCCTTCCAACAGGCACAATTCCCGGGCGATCTCCTTATTCGACATGCCTTGTCCAACGGTTTGGATCATCTGCCATTCGCTTTTGCTTAAATCCTCTGTTAAGCCTTCTTCCACTTTAATCTGGGAAGATCGCTTTGCCATATCGGAAAACTGCGAAATCATTTTACTTGCAATATTGGGATTGATCATCGCTCCGCCGCTATGGGCGATCTGGATCGCTTTAGCCAGATCAGACACACTGCTTCCTTTGAGCAGGTAACCGCTTGTTCCGTTTTTTAAAGCCCCGAATACATATTCATCATCATCAAAAGTGGTCAGCAGAACTACCTTTACGTTCCTTCATCAGTTTTGTGCCTTCCACACCATCCATTTCCGGCATACGAATGTCCATAAGCACAACATCCGGACAATTTTTTGCCGCACTTTTCAAAGCTTCTGATACGCTGGAAACCAGATCCACCACTTCTATATCTCCGCTAACGCTTAAAACAACCTTTAAACTCTCCCGTATCAGCTCCTGATCATCCACAATTAAAACTTTAATCACTGTGCATTCCCTCTCTTTCTCTGACCGGAAAATTTGCCAAAAGATAAAATCCCCTGCTTCCGTCTTTTCCTTCGCGATTCCCGCATACAAGCAAGCCGCCGAGCATATCAAGCCGTTCTTTCATGTGCCGCAGTCCAAATCCTTCACTGACAGAAGGACATCCCACTCCGTTGTCATCCACATAAATTGTCAGCATATTTTCATTGCGTGTGATTGTAATAGAAATTTCTGTTGCATGGCCATGCCGTACAGCATTCGTCATGCCCTCCTGCACAATCCTGTAAATGGTATCTTCCTCGTCGGATGCAAAACGCAGCTCACCAGCATTTTGGGTATAATGGATCTGTGCAGAAGTTGTCAAATGAAAATTGGAAAACATGGTTTTCAGGGCTTCATCCAAGGAATTTTTTTCGATCGCGTCGGGACGCAGGGCATTGATGGATCGCCTGACATCATTTAATCCATCCCGTGCGGTTTGGGCTATCAACTCAATTCGCTTTTTCGCCTCCCCTGGCAGCGCGTCGAAAACCACCAGAGCAGCATCTGCTCCCATTATGATCCCCGTCAGTGTATGTCCCAAAGTATCGTGAATTTCACGGGCTAAACGGTTGCGCTCCCGCATTTCCGTCATATTCTCCATATTCACAGCATAATCTCTCAGCCGTTCATTTGCCTGATTCAATTTATCATTTAATTTTTTAATCCGTGTATTTTCCGCACGCTGCCCCGTGAACAGCAAAATCATATACACTGTAAACAATAAGATGTTCATGGAAGCCATAAAGCTTTCTGCTCCTGACAGTATTCCTTTCACAACCGGGTTGTAATAGCTCAGATAAGCATTGAAAGCGATCCCCCGCGCAAAGGGAAAAATAACCTCATACTGGCCAAAGGCGAACATAAACACCAATGCCGCAATAAAACAAAGCCGGTAAAAGCTGTTCCGCACATAATGGACCAAATCCGAAAGCACAACCAATGCAATCCCGCTGTAATAAAACCCCAAAGAAATAATAATCCCCGCACACAGCAGCAATTCTAAAAAGCACACAAAAAGCCGGTGCATAAACTTTTCCGTTATCCACTTTAATTTTGCGTAGCTCAGTACACAAAGCACAAAATATTGTCCAATGGCCAAAAGCGGGACGATCCATGGGCGGGGCGGTATTTGGCGGGCAAACGCAAGAAAGTCATAGCCGGAAAAAGAAGCACATATTCTCCGTGTTGTAATCCACGGCACAAGGGCGTAATAAAGGATAACGGAAAAGTTGAGAGCAGACATCAGAGCTAAAAGCTGCGCCAGTCTTTTTTCTTTTTCCATCACTGCCATCCTTCCGTTCCATATTCATTCACATTTTCTTTTGTCACCAAAGCCACAGGAATGATCAGCTCGCGGCCTTGGGCAGAAGGTGCCTGTCCATTTGTGCTGCTGACAGCAAGATAAGCCTGTTCCACGGCTTTTTCCGCCAATTCATAGAGAAACTGCGCACAGGTTGCTGTCATAAAGTTATCATTTACCATTGTTTTTCCTTCTGGGGAGCCGTCAACGCCATATACCAGAAAGGGCTTTTCAAAATTCATCCCGCTGATTGCCGCCAAAGCTCCAAGGGCACTGGGATCATTGAGCGCCATTACCGTATCGGCTTCCGGGGTTTTTTTGAGAAGTTCCTCCATCACAGGCATGGCATTTTCAATTTGTCCGTCAGATTCTCCTGATGCTACCACCTTAAAATTTTCATGTCCTTCTATCTCATCTAAAAATCCTTGGATGCGCTGCCGTCCGGAATAGGCTGTTATATGTTCCAGCAAAATAATATTTGCTGATTCCCGCACGGAAAGAAGATGTTTTGCACAAAGGGCGCCTGCCTGATAATTGTCGGAACGTACAGAACAAAAGGCTAACTCCTTATTTTTGACAGGCGCATCTACTACCACAACTGGCACATGGGCCTCTGCCGCAATCTTCAGGGCTTCCTCGGAAGCATCCCACATAACGGGAGTAAGCAAAATAACCTTTGCCCCAGATGCAATGAGATCTTTTACCTCCGCGTTTTGGCGTTCCTGATCCATCGCCGCATCCCTTGTAATCAGTATCCTGCCTCTTGATTCAATAGCGGCTCTTATTCTGGTATCCAGGATCTGATAATAGGGATTGTTCATCGTCATATATGTCGCGCCGAATATCAGCTTGTTTTCCTTCCGTTTTGCTGAAATATCGCCGCCATAAAAGAACAGGAAAAACAAAATAAAAAGTGTGGATGCAACCATTGCCACAATCCCAAACAGCATAAAAAGCTTTGTTTTTTCAGCTTTTCATTTTCCATATTTTGAATCCCCTTTCAAAGCGGTAAATAAACAGCAGGAGATAAGGACCAAAATCCTCTGTGCTGAATGTTTCATAGTATACTGCATAGTATCGTATACGTCAATAAAACATCAATAAACATTGAACATATTTGACTGTGCCGCAAAGATTTCTTTATATGTTTTTCACAAATCATGATAATCATTTAATATTACAAAAAATTGCCGGTATCGAAAGACTCAAAAAACTTGTGTTTACAATGTAGTAGGTTCCGAAAAGCAGAGCGAAGAATTAGTCCATTATATGCTCCATGAATTTGAAGAAGATCCCAAAAAGATTTGGGAAAGCAATATCTTTGGAAAAAGCCTCCATGAACTTGTAAATGAAGGGCTTCACAATAAGCTTTACCGGATGCCGGGGGATGCCCGTATGAAGCTGCAAGAAACCATTGAACGAATTATTAACGATGGATGCACAGGTTTAATCTGCATCATTATATAAGGCGTCAAAAAGGCTGGAAATCCTGTCAAAAGGATTCCCAGCCTTTTTCATTGAATCTGATAAAAAAATAAACGATCCTTCTAACAATGGAAAGGATCGTTTCCTTCGGTATTCAAAACCGATAGAGAGGCGCCACCCGGAATCGGACCGGGGAATAAAGGTTTTGCAGACCTCTGCCTTACCGCTTGGCTATGGCGCCATGGCTCATATACCATAGTATATGCTGCCGATGTAAAATTGATGCCTAATAAAAATGGAGCGGGTTACGAGGCTCGAACTCGCTACCTCCACCTTGGCAAGGTGGCGCTCTACCAGATGAGCTAAACCCGCATGAAAGTGCTTCCGGTCGGAATCGAACCAACGACACGAGGATTTTCAGTCCTCTGCTCTACCGACTGAGCTACAGAAGCAACTTATGG
Organism: bacterium 1XD42-1; assembly: GCA_003612625.1. Lineage (GTDB taxonomy): Bacteria > Bacillota > Clostridia > Oscillospirales > Ruminococcaceae > Anaerotruncus. The sequence goes on from RAZJ01000032.1 coordinate 25,795, forward strand.
CGACCCGAATGGGGCTCGAACCCACGGCCTCTAGCGTGACAGGCTAGCGCTCTAACCGACTGAGCTACCGGGCCAATGAATGGGAACAACAGGGCTCGAACCTGTGACCCCCTGCTTGTAAGGCAGGTGCTCTCCCAGCTGAGCTATGCTCCCATGCGCTGTGAAACAGTTCTTGTTTATTATAATCTCCCGTTTGCATTTTGTCAAGTGTTTCTACAAATTTTTTTAAAAATATTTTTTCCGCCGTATCAATCCGTTACAGGCAGATTATTGCCCGTTTTGATGCCCGTACTGATGCCGGTGCTGGTATCCTTTGCCTGGGCCATTATGTCCTGTTCCCTGGCTGCTGCCTGATTGTGACGGGTCATTCCGGCCTGCTGATAATTCATCTATTAAATCACGAATTTCCCGCATGGTCATATTTTGTACTTCTTCCAGGGTAATATCCGGATCAAGTGCCTGTACTTCTAAAAAGGCATGGTATTTTCCACAGGAAAGCCCCATTTTATGAGCTGTACCGGCTTCATCAAAATGGGCAGAATAACAGTAAGCATTTTTCTGTCCTGCCATACAGGATTCAATATGGGAAAGTATCCTTTCACTTTGGGTTCCGTTGGGGCCTATCACAGCAATGGTCAAAAGTTCATCCTGGGATAATAAGTGAATAACATTTTTATTCTCTAATATCTGGCGGATCGCTTCCCCATAATCCGTAAATTTAATATGAAGGGAATCTGCCAGCTCCTGCCCGTCAGCATTATATCCACTAACTGAAACAACCTTGTCAAAACGGTTGATCCCCAATTCGATTGACGGATTGATGTCAATGCTGATTTCTGTTGTGGGGGTAAAATAAAGCCAGTGGCTTCCCACAAACATCAGCACCAGACATACAGCCGCCGAAACCAAATAGGAATAATTCCTCATTTGACGGGATTTATGCTGTGTATAACCCTGTGTTTTCTGTGCAAGAAAAGCTTTTGTTTTTTCTTTTAATGGTTCTTCTGCATGGATTTTATCAAAGGTTTCTTTTATTTTCCCATTCACAGTTCATCACCTCCCAGCTTTTCCTTGAGCATCTGTCTGGAACGTGTCAGGAGTGTATAAATTGTATTGACATTTTTTCCAAGGATATGGCTGATTTGCGGGGCTGTATAATCCTCATAATAATGGAGATACACCACTTCTTTATATTTGGCAGGGAGCGAAAGGACCGCTTCTAGAACATGCCTGTTGTCCGGCGGCAGTTCAGCAGGCTGTTCCATGATTTCATCCAATGATACGGTATGGCTGCGGAAAAATTTTTTCAGCAAATCTTTACACGCATTGATTGTCACACGGATAAACCAGGCTTTTTCATGTTCCCGGCTTTCAAAGGAAACGGAACTAAGGACATATTTCAAAAATACCGTTTGAAATATGTCCTCGGTATCAGCACGATTTTTTAAATGTATCATGCAAAGCCGCTGAACCATATCGGAATATTGTTCAACTGCCCTGTTTACCTCCTGTTCGCTCCGCATGATGATTTTATCTGTTCCATCTGTGGCATCCGCCGCGGAAGCCGCGCCCTTGTCCCAGGCCATTTCCAGGACATACGCCATTGGAATAATTATCGCAAATCCCATCTCCATCGGCATCCACAAAATACCTGCCTTGTGCGGTTCCATAATTATCGCATATTCCATCCCCATTGGCATCCGCATAATAGGGGCAGCTTGTACCTGCATAATCACAAATGCCATCGCCGTCGGCATCTGCATAATGATAACCCCAGCCGCATCCGGCGGCAGAAGCACTAGTTGCTCCAATGGAAAACACCATTGCCGCCATTAAAATACCTGTTAATAATTTTTTCATCCCTGTTTTCTCCTCTGCATTTCATTTCATCCGGCACGCTTTTGGCCGGCTTCACTTTTAATACGACTGACAGGGCCTGATCCATTCAAAATTTTTAAAAAAATTTTTCCTAAATATTATCTGCGGATATTTCCTTTCCGGATATTCCCCTGAATCAGCATATCTGTTAATTCAAATAACCGTTGGGAACCTTCTTTTGTCTTAGACTGCCGCCCATATACCTGGTCTGCTGTTACCTGGTGTTCCCGCCAGTCCCCGCCATTGTTGCTGTTGTTTAGCAGCAATGGCTGAAGATTGTCCATTGCATGGGCAAATTTCGCTTCCGGGGTTTTATTTTCTTCAAATTCATCAAAAAGCCCCTGCAAGCTGATTTTCTGGTCCTCCGGCAAAAGGGAATATATCCGTTCTTTGGCTGCATTTTCACGGGCTTTCTGGGTTTTCAAGCCTTCTGTATCATAAGCATAGGTATCGCCTGCGTCAATCTCCACTACATCATGGATCAGACACATAAGCATAACCTTTGCAATGTCAACCGGTTCATTGGCATACTCCTGTAAAAGATAAGCCATGATTGCCATATGCCAGGCATGTTCCGCATCATTTTCATTTCTTCCATGGCCTGACAAATGGGTCTGGCGGAAAATATTTTTTTCCTTGTCAATTTCCAGGATAAATTCTACCTGTTTTTTCAAACGTGCATCCATATTTTTCTTCCTTTCAACAGAGTAAAGCTGCTGTCAAGTATGAAGCGGTCAGAATACCAAACATTATAGCGTTTTTTGTTGGTTTGTCAACAAAGGTTCCAAAAGAAAAAAATTTTTTTGTTATTCTGCCCATTCTCTTGCAAACCTGGAGAAAAAAGCGTAAAATAAAAAGCAGAAAAAATATTGTATCTTTCCCTGCCAGTTGAAAACAGAGGGAACCTGATACAATGAAAAATGGAGGAACGATCAATGGCAGAAAAATTCATTGTAGAAACATCTGCACGTCATGTCCATGTAACCCAGGAAGACTTGGAAACCCTGTTTGGGAAAGGCGCTGAATTACATAAGAAAAAAGACTTATCCCAGCCTGGCCAGTTCGCCTGTGAAGAACGTGTGGATTTAGTAGGCCCTAAAAAGACCATTCCAAATGTTTCCATTCTTGGGCCAGTACGTCCGGCTTCCCAGGTAGAAGTTTCTCTCAGCGACGCCCGTACTTTAGGGGCTGCCGCACCTGTCCGTGAATCCGGTGATGTTGCCGGAAGCGGTGCTATTAAACTGGTTGGCCCCAAAGGGGAAGTTGAATTAAAAGAAGGTTTAATCACAGCAAAACGCCATATCCATATGGTTCCGGAAGATGCCCAGCGGCTTGGTGTTGAAAATGGGGAAATTGTAAATGTAAAAATGGATACACAAGGCCGTTCCTTAATTTTTGGTGACGTTGTTGTCCGTGTCAGCCCGAAATTCAAATTAGCAATGCATATTGATACAGATGAATCCAATGCTGCTGCCTGTGCAGGGGAAGTTTTTGGCGAAATCGTAAAATAATTTCAAGCGCTTTGATGGCCCGGCTGCCTTTTCCCAGGCAGGCTGGGCCTTTTTCATTACAGGTTAAAAAATTTTCCAGAATTCACACACATTTTTCTCACAAAATCCCCTTATACTATTTCTAAACTTATGAAAAAGGATTTGTGTAATGATGGAGAACAAAATTTTAATTTCAGAAGACGAAACAAAAATCCGCCAGCTTGTCGCCAGCTATTTGGTACGGGAAGGCTTCCGGGTGATTGAAGCGGAAAACGGCCAGGAAGCTGTGGAACGCTTTGGAGAAAATGAAGATGTGGTACTGGTCATGCTGGATGTTATGATGCCGGTCAAGGATGGCTTTGAAGCCTGCCGGGAAATCCGCCAGAAATCCGATGTGCCTATTTTAATGCTGACTGCGCGGGATGCAGAGCATGATGAGGTCAAAGGCTTTGAAATGGGGGCAGATGAATATATTTCCAAGCCGTTTTCCCCTACGATTCTTGTTACCCGTGTGAAAAACCTGTTGCGCCGCAGCGGGGCCGGAGATATGAGTGATGTTTCTGCCGGAGGCTTGCAAGTCCTTTACCGGGAAAGGACGGTTGTGGTAGATGGGAAAAAAATTATTACAACACCAAAAGAATTTGATCTTTTATATTACTTACTATAAATGAGCAAATTCAGGAATTGACGAAAGCAGACCGGCAGCGGTGAAGGCCGGTGAGGAAGGGCACA
>RAZJ01000033.1 GCA_003612625.1 bacterium 1XD42-1
CTGGACAGGGGTCCCAGAAAATCCAATGGAAGTTCCGGTCCAAGATGCCGATGATCTATAATCACTAAAAAAATAAATAAAAAACGTATCCTATATTCATTATGAATAAAAAGGGGTGCGTTTTTTTATATAATTATCACAACTGAAAAACAGTAGAAAAGGATCGACGCCATAAACATACCGAAACTTTGCCGTACCGCTGTTGCGTTCTGCTGCTTTGTGGAAAGAAACCGCCCCCTAAATCAGGCCCAACTGCATAAACGCACGATACAAGCCGTCTTGATTTACCGGAGGACAAACCATATTGGCTACATTTTTCAGATGTTTACTGCCATTGCCCATACATACCGAATAGCCTGCGGTTTGTAACATCTCCAAGTCATTCATGCTGTCACCGAACGCGATTGTATTCTTTATGGCAATGCCCAGATGCTTACTCAGCCGGATTACAGCCGTGCCTTTGTTGAAGGCTTTGCTGATTAGTTCCCCGTTGACGATACCGCAAGCATCTGTATCTTGTATACAGAAATCAAACTCATCCTTCAAAGCCTCCATAGGCATTTTCAGCCGTTCCTGTCCAGGGCTCATAAAGGTCAGGCCGTAGATAGGTTCACCGTTATATTCAGCCATAGGCCGGATATCCAAAGTGCTTTCTAACTGAACCCGCCAGCGCAGCAGCTCACTGTTGGCTTTGGACTGAGAATTTTGTGCTAAAAATGCTTTAAATCCCTCATCTGTATAAGTATGATCTCTGCTCCCAATGGTGCGGTAGACTCCGCTTTCTTGAAAGACAGCCAGCACTCTGTTCTGCTGTTCCTGGGTCATGGGGCAATCATAGACTACCTTTCCATCATATTCAATACAGCCTCCAGCACAGCTGATCACACCGTCAAAGCCATATTTCAGCAAAGGAAACAACATCCCATAATTGCGCCCGGAACACAGTATTGCCTTGTGGCCTTTTGCCTGGGCGCGGCGGATGGCCTCCAGCGCCGAATCAGGCGGTACATTTTTACCCGGTTCTGTCAGCGTCCCGTCAATATCCAAAAAAATCAGTTTTTGTTCCATAATGACCTCCTCCGCAGCCACAATTTCTGCGGCTTTTCTACCCGTACCAGCAGTGCCGGCGCGCTGATCCTGTATCCAGCTTTCTGTCAACAAATTCGGAATAATAATGTTCTCGTGTTCATCTGTAAAAATTATAAAAAACAACCGTTGTTCTGTCAATATCTCTTGCCTTAAATTTGGCTGTAAACATGATTTTCGTCTGTTTTACCAATTTGTCAAAATAATTTTTGATACTATTTACGATTGACAGCCGCAAGCATTTTGTGATAGCTTTTATATGCAAAATGAACGCGAGAACATAAAGGAACATTGAGCACAAAATCATTCTGAAATATGAAGGAGGCAGTTGCATGAATTACGACTACGCAAAAATTGCCAGGGAGGTCATTGCGGCGGTAGGCGGAGCCGGCAATATCCGGTCCGCTGCCCATTGTGCTACCCGGCTCCGCCTGATTGTGGCTGATCGGGAAAAAGCGGATGATGACAAAGTAGGCGAGATCGACGCGGTGAAGGGTACTTTTTTTACCGCCGGCCAGTACCAGATCATCTTCGGAACCGGACACGTCAACCGTGTCTATGAACAGATCGTTCAGTTGGGCATCGCCGAAACCACCGCCAGCGAGGCCAAAGAGGCAAAGATGGAGGGGAAAAACAAGCTGCAAAAGGCTATCCGTACCTTTGGCGATGTATTTGTTCCCGTTATCCCTGCTCTGGTAGCCACCGGTTTGTTCCTGGGCTTAAAGGGCGCGCTGTTCAATAACAACTTTCTGGCTCTGTTCGGACTCACCCTCCAGGATATCCCACAGACCCTCCAGGTACTGGTGGATGTGCTTTCCGGCACGACCTTCGCATTCCTGCCCGCTATCGTGTGCTGGTCTACCTTCCGGGTGTTCGGCGGATCGCCAGTGCTGGGACTCATTCTGGGCCTGATGCTGGTAAACGGTTCTTTGCCAAACGCCTACTCTGTGGCTGACCCGTCCAGCGGCATAACTCCTCTGATGCTGTTCGGTTTTATTCCCATTGTCGGTTATCAGGGCAGCATCCTCCCCGCCTTTGTGGCAGGCGTCATTGGCAGTAAGCTGGAGAAAAAACTGCGCAAGACGGTACCGCCTATCTTCGATTTCATGATTACCCCGTTTTTGGTACTTTTCATTATGCTGATACTTTCCCTGCTTGTCATCGGACCCATTCTCCATCAATTGGAGAACATCCTGCTGGTCATTGTTGAAACGGCATTGGGCCTGCCGCTGGGTTTAGGCGGTCTGGTAGTGGGATTTTTCTGGTCTATCATTACCCTCACCGGCGTTCATCACATCTTCAATATGCTGGAGATCAGCCTGCTGTCCAATACCGGCTTTAACCCTTTTAACGCTATCCTTTGTATGTGCGGCTTCTCCTCTGCGGGCGTCTGTCTGGCCATTTCCATCAAGGCCAAAAAGAAGGAGATTCGTGCCATTGGCCCCAGCGCTACTGCATCCGCCCTTCTGGGCATCGGTGAACCTGCCCTGTTTGGCGTAATTCTGCGCTATGGTCTGAAACCCTTCCTGCTTAGCTGCTCCATTAACGGTGTAGCTGGTATGATCGCTATGCTTTTGGGTATGCAGGGAACCGGCAACGGCATCACTACTATTCCCGGCCTCCTGTTATACATTTACTCCCCCTCCCAGCTTGTCATGTATGTCGTTCTGGCCGCTGCGGTGTTTGCCACAGCTTTTGGTCTGACCTGGATGTTTGCTGTTCCCCCGGAAGTAATGGAAGCTGACGCGCCTAAGCAAAAGCCGGAAGAGGCTCCTGCCCCTGTGGAGATCGCTTTTCCGAATGTCATTGGGTCCGTGGCCTAGGGTACATTTGTTCCTATGGCGGAGCTGTCTGATCCCACCTTTTCTCAGGGCGTCCTTGGCTTCTGCTGTGGCGTGACCCCCGACAACGGGAATGTTTATGCCCCTGTGGACGGCGTCATTAGCCAACTGGCGGATACGCTCCATGCAGTCGGCATTGAGGCAGGCGGAGTGGAACTGCTCATCCATGTAGGCGTGGACACCGTGGAAATGAAGGGCAGTGGTTTTACCAGCCATGTCCGAGAAGGGCAAGCCGTGAAAAAAGGTGATTTGCTTCTGACAGTAGACCTGGCGAAAGTAAAAGCAGCGGGTCACCCTACCACCATCATGGTAGCAGTCACCAATTCCGACGACCTGGCTTCTGTTGAAGCAGAAGGATCTGGCGCAGTTCAGCCGGGCGATACGCTTATGCGTTTGCATGTATAAAGTTCCCCTTTTCCCTCTTTCCTATGCTGCTCTTGACTATAACAATAAAATCCGATAGAATAGCAACAGACTGGAAAGGGGGAAGCATCATGGCAAGTATGCAGGACATTGCCGATAAAGCCGGGGTATCCCGTGTCACGGTATCACGGGTACTGTCCAATCACCCCTCCGTCAAGGCGGAAACCCGCAAAAAGGTACTTTATTGGGTAAAGAAGCTGGACTATGAACCGAATCTTATTGCCCAGAGTCTTGCAGGCAACAGCACCAACTTAATCGGTCTGCTGGTGCCGGAGATTGCCTATCCATTTTTCAGCGAAATCATCGAGGCCATTGAGAATCAAGCATTTTATGAGGGATACAGCGTCATCATCTGCAACACCCGCCGCAGCTTGGAAAAGGAAAAAAATATCCTCAAGGAGCTGAAACAGCGTAAAGTGGAAGGGGTAATTGCTGTTCCTGTTTCTTCGGAGCACAGTGCCGCAGCGTATCAGCGGTTCCAGCTCCCCGCAGTCATGATCACAAAACGGATGGAAGGGTTCAGTTGCGTTTATATTTCCCACTACGTTGGGGGACAGCAGATTGCAAAGCATTTTCTTAATATAGGATTTCAGCGGATCGGATACATCGGCCCCACAAAGGATTCTACATCAGCCATCAAGTATGCCGGCTTCCAGAATTATTTGGCTGCTAACCGGGTCCAGTTGATAGATGTGATCGAGTGCCCTGCTCCGGAAAATATGAATGCCAGCATGGTTTATCAGCGGGTGAAAGCATATGCCGCCGGACCGGGCCTGCGCTGTGAGGCATATCTGGCCAATGATGATATTACCGCCTGCGAAGCGATTGCTGCTTTCCGGGATCTGGGCTACTCCATTCCAAAGGATATTGCCATAGCGGGATTTGATAACTCTTTGCTGGCACGGGAGATCAGCCCCAAACTGACTGCTCTGGCCCAGCCTCTTGAAGAAATTGGCCGGAAAGCGGTGGAAGCCCTGTTGGAGCAGATGAGTGGTAACGCTCCGCCCCGGATGTATGAATTGGAGTCCCGGATCATCGCACGGGAATCCACGATCAACTTTAATTCTTCAACCTGAAAGTATCTCTTGGCTTATGCCAGTGCAGCAAATCGTCACGCCCTTCGGCACTATTTCCACAAAGAAAAATATCAACCCGATTTCCAAAGCTGGAAATCGGGTTGAGCGCTTTTTTTAGACTGTCCAATGATCCTGTTTGTGCGGAATTGTCTTCCAGGACAGCAGTAAAAATGGTATCTCCTGCTTGAATTTTCAAGCCACTCCTTCCGTTTGGACAGGGGCTATGCTGCTGTTTTCCGGTGTGCCTGCGGTGATGCGCACCGTCCCTGAAAGCCCGCTGAATCGTTTTCATTCAGGTCCATTCCTTTCCTGTGATTTCTGGCCCTATTGTAATCGAATTGAGCAGATATGTCCAATACTTAGTTTTTATAAAGGGTTATGCCTTTTAAGCATCTGTAAAAATAGAAATACTGCCTTTTACATTTCCCAAGGCGCCATCTGAAGCCCGGAGAAACAACTGATAAGTTCCAGGTTTTGCGGGCGGTTCAACGGTCATATCCTCTGTACATTTCAGCGGTTCATCCTTTTGGCGCAGGTTATGTACAGACCAATAGACTATATCCCTTCTCTCGCCCTTAGCAAAGAAAACCTGTATTCCGTTTCCTGTTTCTGCAAAGATGTCATACCGGATTTTATCCCCCTCAGATAAGGTGTATTCCCCCAGGGAGATATTCTCTCCGGCTGATACGGTTTTCAGATGAACTGGGATAATCTCCAGATCGGCCCCGTCATCCGGGTCAAGCATATCACCTAACAATTCCGTTACTTCTGCTTCGGTCATATACGCAACGCCTGTGATTTCATTATTTTGATTGCGGACAATCTTAATATTGACCGTTCCAGCCGGATTCACGTCCAACGTGTAAAAGGATCGGTTAGGCCGCATCATATCCAGAAAAATATGAACCAGTTTCCCTTGATAGTAATAATTCTTTCCCTCCATCGTAACGCCTACCGCCCGGTATTTGGCTATATGCGCTTCTTCCCATTCTTTTTCTTGCTTTTCTTCCAGTTTGTCAAATTCACCGCCCCGATCCAGTGCGTTAAACAACACGGACTGAAAAGGTATGTTCTCATCCTCCAGAGCTTTGTCCAGCCAGATTTCCAACAGCTCCTCACTCATGTGCATAGCCAATGTGGAGAAGTAAGCAATACTGCCATTCGCATAGGTTTTCTCTGCGTAACGCTGGAGCAAGACACAATCCTCGTCCAGTAAACCGACTGCCGCGCCAAAAAATGCAAGCTGATTATCTGCGTAAATCCTATCCAGCCATTTCTCTTGAGCTTCTTGGTCCAGCCGGGAGAAAGCGATCTGAAACAGCGGCAGGCTGCCAGCTTTATAGTACCGTTCCGCTTGCGAAGTATCATTCTCTCTGTGCGCACCTGTTTCTATCTGTGTAGGATTTTTGCTCATAGTCGCCTGAAGCTTGCTTGTTATGTGATCATCTGCCGCAGCAACCGGGTAAATTCCAACAAAAGCGGCCACAAAAGTTACAGATATCGTCAGGATACCTGTCAAAAGCTGGTTTGCTTTTGATTTGCTTTTGAAATTCATAATCGCAACTAACCTTTCTTTCAATAGCTGTTTATTTTCGCTTAAAGTGACAGCCCCGGGATTTTCCTTGTATCTTCTAACGGCGGCCATAGCATTAAGCAAGGTTTTCCCATAATCCCGGGCGTTATCACTCCCCATTTTGGCAAGAACAGCTTCGTCACAAGAAAATTCACAAGCTTTGGTCATTTCCCGTTCCATAAGATACACAAGGGGATTAAACCAATGCAGGCACACAGCAGCCTGTACCAGCCATTTGTAAAACATATCCTGCCGTTTGTAATGTGTCAGTTCATGCATAACGATATACTGAAAATCTTTTTCCGAAACATCCGTACTTGGCAGCACAATACATGGATGAAAAAAACCAATGAGCATCGGCGAGGAAACCAGCGGATTGACACATAGCTCTATGGGCTTTTTCACACCTGCCTGTTCCGTAACAATGGAAAACCTGTCTAAAGTTTCCATATCAGAAACCGGCGTTAATCCGGCATTGATATATCGTATAAAACTCTGATAAATTGTCAGCTTTTGTATCAGCAGGCCCAGCGCAGCTACCAGCCAAATCAGCCAGATATGATCTACCATCAGCGATACTATATCCTGCACTGGGTGGACGGTTATCGAATTTTCTGCCGGAATCTTTACATTTTCACTGTTCTGCTCCCATCCAGCAGCACCCTCCGCCGGAATATTGAAGGGGGATTGCTGCTGCGGCAAAGGAGCCGCCTGGGTTATCACTTGATCGACAGTTTGATAGGTTTTCCCCAGCAGAGTAGTGTCCGGACCGAAAGGAAGCAGCAGCCGCAAAATGACAATAAGCCATATGTAATACTGCCATTGCCGGCTTATTTTGTTCTTCAAAAAGGGTTTTCCCAAAAGCAAAACCAGAATCAGCAGCCCGCCGGAAACAGACATGGACAGGAAGATTTTCAAAACAGTGTTCATGGTTTCTCCTTCTCCAGCAGCTTTTTCAGCTCCTCGTATTCCTCATCCGTCAGCAGGTCGCCTAAAATCAGATTAGAAACAAGACCTTTTGCATTTCCTTCGTAAATCTTATCCAGAAAGTTTTTTGTCTGTGCTGTTTGGTATTCCGTTTCTGAAATAAGTGTGGTATATTCGTTGCGGCGTCCGATCTTTTTGGCACTCAAAAAACCCTTGTTCATCAGGCGCGAAAGAAGCACAATCAGGGTGTTTTTTTGACACGGCCTGCCTCTGGCGGCCAGCCCGTCCATAATATAGGGGAACAAGGTCACTTTCTGCGGGTTTCCCCATACGATTTTCATGATTTCAAGTTCGGCATCTGATATTTGCTGTACCACCATTTGAACCTCCCTAATGTATAACATAATGTTGCCAATAAAAGAATAACATCATGTTATACTTTTGTCAAGATGCTTTTTATAAAAAATCATTCATGATATATGGCTGATATATGTTTCAAAATAGAAATTTTGTGTCAGTCCATACATCTTGCGTACTTGTTAAAAGGACTTAAAAAATATACAATATAAGTATATCGAATTTCTGTAAGCTTGCAGCTTCAATATGAATGAAATCGGAGGGCGGTCATGACCAAAATTATCGAACCAATGACAAAGGGTTCTATTGTAAAACATATGATTTATTTTGCGCTGCCGCTTTTGCTGGGCAATTTGTTCCAGCAGCTATATAATACAGTAGATTCCTTAATTGTAGGAAATTTTCTGGGCAGCAGCGCCCTGGCAGCCGTCAGCTCATCCGGCAGTTTGATTTTTATGCTGATTGGCTTTTTAAGCGGAATTTCTTCCGGGGCCGGCGTTATTATATCCAGATATTTTGGCGCTGAAGATATAAAAAATGTTCATCGTGCCGTACATACAACTGTGGCCTTTGGCATTGTTGCCGGACTATTGATGACAGCAGCAGGTGTTTTGATGTCACCCCAGATTTTAATATGGATGGGAACGCCGGAAAGCGTAATGGGTGAATCTGTCATATATCTGCAAATATATTTTTCCGGTTCATTTGGATTTGTGCTGTATAATATTTTTGTAGGGATTTTGCAGGCTATCGGGGATAGCCGCCATCCTTTATACTATCTTATCATCTCATCTGTCATCAATGTTGTATTGGATATTCTGTTTATTCGGGTGTATCACACCGGAGTCGGTGGAGCTGCCCTGGCAACTGTAATCTCCCAGGCTGTCAGTGCAATACTGTGTATGATTCAGCTAATATGCACAAAGGGAAGCCATAAACTCCAAATAAAGGAAATTAAGTTTAACCGGAACATATTAGGACAGATTATCCGCATTGGACTTCCTTCCGGTGTACAAAATTCCATTATTGCTTTTGCGAATATTATTGTCCAATCCTATATCAATGCTTTTGGAGAAATGGCAATGGCAGGTTATGGAGCATACAGCAAAATAGAAGGCTTTGGGTTTCTGCCTATCAATAGTTTTACTATGGCAATGACCACCTTTGTGGGCCAAAATCTTGGTGCAAAAAAAATAGAACGGACTAAAAAAGGCGCTCGGTTCGGTATCCTGATAACCATTGGTTTAGCTGAATTGATCGGTGTTTTTGTGTATTTATTTGCTCCGCAATTGATTGCAGCTTTTGATTCCACACCGGAAGTAATTCGTTTCGGTGTGGAGAAGGCTCAGACCGCCGCACTGTTTTATTGTTTATTAGCCTTCTCGCATTCTGTCGCATCTATCCTCCGGGGCGCGGGAAAAGCCATGGTTCCTATGATTATAATGATGTGCTGTTGGTGTGTGATCCGGGTAACTTTTCTTGCTGTCACTATACCATTAACGCATAGTATGCAAATGGTATATATTGTTTATCCATTGACCTGGGGACTTAGTTCGCTCGCTTTTCTCTTTTGCTATAAAAAAGTAAATTGGCTGGGACAGCCGTAGCAGCTTTGTTAAAACTTGTCGTAAAAAAAGCGTAATGCTGTTTTTTTATTTCATCCACTCCAACAATCGAATCCGCCTCTGTAACAAATTCACCAGCAATCGTATAATATAATAGAGCGAAAAACAAAAAGTTTTTTTGCAGCTACCGGGTAAGAAGCTTTAAATTGCTTTCTCAAATATAAACACGAAAGAAGAGAAGCCATTATGGCAATACCCATTTCTGGAAAAATTTATACCTTTGCTTGTATAGGCGCACCTGCCAGAGTTTTAAATCTGTACTATCCCAACAGCATTGCCAACGGTCAGAATGTTTGCTTATGGACTTCGGATAGCAGCTTTGAGCAGCAATGGAAATACAGTGACAACAAATTGCTGAATATGCGAAATACCAACTATGCCTTAGATAAGTATACTGTTTCTGGTAATGCCAACAACAATAATGCTGATATTTGGACTGCAAATGATCCAACAAACCAAAATATTGCCTTTCAGGCTGTTAGCGGCAACGCTATAAAAATCAAACTTTCTTCCTCCGGTTTATATCTGACTGCTGCAAACAATCTGAATGGCACCAGCAGCGGCAAAACTCCGTCTTCCACAGGAAATGTTTATTGGGCTTCTGACAGCAGCAGCGTTTTGCAGAAATGGACATTTAAAGAAGTAGGAGGCGCTTCTGCCAGCGGCGTCGGCAACGGAATTCTAACGGTAGGCCAGCGGCCATCTACACTAAATTATAATGGCGGATGTTATACAAAATTTTCCGCTGGCCAATGCACATGGCATGTTTATGGGCGCGCGCTCGAAGTTACAGGAAAAACTTTGCTGTTTTCCGCAGCCAGCGGCCTTCATGCAAAAAACTGGTGGAAATATGTCACAAACTGCACCAAATCAACTGTTCCTGTATCCAATTCTATTGCAGTATGGGACAACGGTGGAAAATATGGCCATATTGGATATGTGGAGAAAGTTTCAGATAAGACCATCTATCTTACCGAAGCAAATTGGGATACTGCGAATGATGCGGTTGACGCCGAAGATGGAAAAGTAAAAATATTTACAACCGACAGCATTCAGGCCCGGGGCAGAAACAATCAATATAAAATTGTTGGATATCTTGTCCTTTAAAACAATACAGTTGAAAATGGCAGCCTCAAGAGCATTGAGGCTGCCATTTTCAGTGTCCGTTTACTTGGAATTTTTCGGATTTCCAAATTTACTTTTCCATATCCAGGCACTTCCGCAGGCGGCTGCCAGCAGAAGCACAAGAACCATAGGAAAGCCATTATTCCGGCCGCTTGGGGCTGGAACATCCGCTGGTTTATAAATGCCAGGGATCGCTTTTTCCACGCCTTGGCTGGCAAGCTCCGGTGTTTCCGCTAATCCCCGCTGGGCATTGGTGATTACCGGTGTTCCGGCAGCAGTGAGGGGAGCTTCTGCTGTAATCGGGGCATTGATCTCCCATACACCGCCAGTTCCGGGATTTTGCTTGCTGTGATCTGCCGTGGTGCTGAAATGATTGCCTTCCGGGTAGGAAACAGGGACGGCCGGTTCGTAGGCATCCCTTTCGGGGCTGACGGAGGAAATCACAATATCCTCACCGAAATCATAATCCGTCAGGTAGGCCAGAGGATAGTAAATCCGCAGAGCCTCATTGAGCGCCTTATCAGAGGTAATCGTAAGATCCTTTCCGCCATTCCAGCGGATTATGAGGGTAACCTGATCGCTCTTTTTCAGGGCATCCATGACCATCCGGGGCATTTTGTCATAGCCCCGGGCATTTACCTTTACGGTATCACCCGGTTCCGCTTTCCCAATTTTTTCGCAGACCTGCTTCCAGAAATCGTATTGGTCATTTCTGCTGCTGGAGCTTCCGCCGCCGGAACCGCCGCTGCCGCTGGTGGAACTGCCTTTCCCGCCGCTGGAACTGCCGGAAGGCTTCTCCACCGCTTTATATCCCACCGCAACAGGCGACAGGCTGTTAAAACGGCACTTCAACCCTTCTGCGAGAGCGGTGTAAGCCAGGGTTTCCACTTCTCCGGCTTCGGCCCCATAGGAGATCATATGCTGAACCGTAAATATGTAGCCTGTTTCCTTTGTGCCGCTGGGATAGGGCAGTACAGCCGTTACGCCCTCAGGCGGGAAGTTATCCGGATCAACATCCTTCCATATGCCCTTGTCTAAATATTGCAGGCGCACATCATAAATTGCAATTTCATCATTTGTGCCGCTGATAGCTGCCGTTACCCTCATCCGCAGTTCCTTTTCAATGGCGGAAACGGTGCTGAACAGTGTTTTCAGCCCTTCCGGAACAGAGCTTAACCCCATTTCTACTGAAAGCTGCACCTTGGAATCCGGCAATGCAGGCAGTTGAATGTCTTCCGTCGTTACCTGGTTGATAGTAAATGTGGCCGCTGCCGTTCCGGTATAATTGCCCTTGCCAGTAATCGTAACCGTATAAGTTCCTGGCTTGCTTTCCTGGGGAATTTGGGCGGTGTAATCTACATCCGCTGTCAGCAAAATTCCATTCAGCTTTACACTGGTAATCGTTGGGCTGTGAACTTCGCCATCATCTCGGAAAGCAGTCGGTTCCAGCTCGATCACCGCATCGGTGACAGGGGCCGGATGCACCTGGATGGAAACCATTCCATTGACAATGGCATAGGTTCCGCTGTCCTCTGGAGTAAACGTCCATGCCGCCTCATACTTTTCCTGGACTGCCGGGCGGTCATCCGGATCTTTCCACACAAAGGTGCCGGGAACTTCCTTATTGTTTACCGTATCCTGCATGGCGCCGGACAGGGTAATGCTGCCGATGGGCTGGCCGTAGGGAATGGAGGCGGCGCTGAGGACAGGCGCGCCCTCCGGCTGAATCTTGTTGATGCTCCGGGCACGAACCGTGGCAGTCATATCCTCAAAATTGCTGGTATGGATAACGACAGTAACGGTGCCGATCTCTTTCTCATCCTTGGTATCCACGCTTTGGACAGGCAGCGTCAGGGTCTGGCCCTTTATGGCTGCGCCGCCGGTATAGTAGCGCTCCAGATTGACCGCATCCAATTCATAGGTGACCGTCTCGCCAAGCTGCATACCCTCCGGCACCTCCGGCAATAAAGTGCCCAGGTCGTAAGTGTAGATGTGTTCCTGTCCATTGGAAACCTCCAGTTTGCCGGATTTGGGCGTCAGCGCCGGTGCTTTTTCAATGGTCAGGCTTAAAAGGGGGCTTTCCGCAGCCGTATAATTTTGCTGGGCTGCAATATTTGCCTTTATGGAATATTTCCCCGGGTTCACCGGCAGTCCGGAAACATAGCTTGCCGAACCTTCCGCCTTGTAAGAATAGGCAATGGTCCCGCTAAAAGCTTCATTGTTCACCAGCGTGACAGCAGGCGGGGCGATTTGATCCGAACTGCCACTATAACGGATGGTTTGGGTGGGTGCGTTCCAGGTAACTAACGGTTCCGCCGGATCAATGACAAAGGTTTTTGTGATGGTTCCCGTATAATTCCCCTTACCGGTAATGGTAAGCTTTCTTGTTCCGGCGCTGGTAAGATCCGCCTTATCCCAGGACAGGGTATAATCCGTATCCTGGGCCAGCCCTGCCACAGTAACGGCTGGCTCCTGGTCAGATCCGTTATAAGTGGTTTTTACGGGGGACAGCGTTACCGTATGGCTCGTGATGGAGGCAGGTTTCACTTGAACGGTGAAATCAAAGCTGCGGGGTTCTTCCTGATCCATGGTTACAGAAACAGAATATACATGCTTCCCCGCAGGAAGGCTGGCCGGCAGCGAATATGTTTTTTCCGCTGCCCCCTCAATCGCCGCCCCCGATTTCCATTGATAGGCATAGCTTGCAATACCATCAAATTCCGCGTCTATGGATAGCTGGGCCGTTTCGCCATAGGTGAGGGTAATTTCTCTTTCCGATGTGGTAACGGTGCCAAAAGGTGCCGTTTCATAACCGCACTGCTTGCATTTGTTATAATAGGAAATGGTTAATCCTTCGGTTTTCGATTGTTCCTCCCATTCATGGGGCACATCTTCTTTGGTATGCTCGCAGAATTGACAGAATGCCGAATGATAAGTTTCATCTATCGGGTTATAAGGCTCGCCATAGGTGCATGGCTCCTCCGCTTCCTTTCTGCAGACGATACACTTTATTTTGTGGGTGTCGTTTTCGTTGTATACGGCCGTACCTGCTTTATAAGCGTGGATGCAGTCTTTTACCGTGATAACCCCGGTCAGCGCCCCTTTGGTGCTGTCCATAGGTTCGGTAATGATTTTACCGTTTGCGTCATAGAAAGCTTTCCTATATCCCAATAAATCTTTCAGCTTCGGCTGACGAAAAGTCCCTAAATAATTGCCGCCTCGACAATCATATCGGATGGACGCGGTTTTGCCGGAAAATGTCCCGCCGGATAGCTCCTGTGCGGATGATAGGCCGGAGCTGATGTTGAGATTCAGCGCACAGCCGGATTGATTCTTTATGGTCCCGCCGTAAACCGCTAATTGGCCGTCATCAAAATAGATGGTGTCATTTTCCGCACTGTTGTTGATAACTTTGCCTGTTCCGACGCCATCTTTAATAGTAAGTTTGTGTGAAAATGAGGGCAGCCGAAAAGCGCTGGAGCTGCCCGCGTCAATGGTGTGCCCGGCTAGCTCCAATACTATCTCACCCTTATTCAAAAGAGGCTCTGTCAGCTCCACGTCTTTCAGCAGGGTGACTGTACCACCATGTTTCGCATTAAACGCTTTGCGCAGATCGTCTATATCTCTTTCCGGTCCGTCCGTGGAGGGGCTAGTTGGAACGAACCTTGCCACAGCCGTTTCAGCGTTAGGCTCTGTATTTGCCTGCTGCAGCTTCAGTTCCTCGTATTTGGAAAGATTGGAAATCTTTTCACGTTCGCCCTCTGCCAAAGCTCCTATGCGTTCGGCAATTTCCTCCATCCGGGCCTGCACCGTATCTTTATTCTCGGTTGTGATGCTCTCCGGCAGGGCGGCTATCCATTCTTCGATTGGGCACAAGGGGCACACATAAGTACAGGGGCTTCCAGAGCCGTTTTCATCTGCCGGTACATATCCGCACTCTGTTGTATGTTCCGTGTGGTGGGAACAGGTGGTTTCGTCTGCCCCAGGGGTGGCCTGATCACTGTCCGCAGGGGGTGTTTCGTCCCCGTCAGCGGGAGGGACGGTTTCCTCTTTGTCTGCGGGAGGGGCGGTTTCCTCTTTGTCGGCAGGAGGGGCGGTTTCCTCTTTGTCGGCAGGAGGGGCGGTTTCCTCTTTGTCGGCAGGAGGGGCGGTTTCCCCTTCGTCGGCAGGAGGGGCGGTTTCCTCTTTGTCGGCAGGAGGGGCGGTTTCCTCTTTGTCGGCAGGAGGGGCGGTTTCCCCTTCGTCGGCAGGAGGGGCGGTTTCCCCTTCGTCGGCAGGAGGGGCGGTTTCCCCTTCGTCGGCAGGAGGGGCGGTTTCCCCTTCGTCGGCAGGAGGGGCGGTTTCCCCTTCGTCGGCAGGAGGGATTTCCTCCCCGTCAGTGGGAGGATCTTCTTCGCTGCCGGCAGCGGGGGCTTCGTCCTGGCCGGTGAGGGGGTCCGTATTTCCGCCATTTTCATTTTCATGATCGGTAATGGCAGTCGTTTCCGTTTCCTGGATTTCCTCTGCTGTCACGCCCCAGGAGGGGAACAGGGCCAGACACAGAGCCAAAGAAACCAACAAACTTAAAATCCTGCGTTTCATATGGTTAATTCCTCCTTTATAATGGATAGAAACGGGAGCTGTATCAGAGCAGCCCCAGGCTGCGGGCTGCCAGCAAAGCGTCTGCTTTGCGGGAAACATTCAGTTTCCGGTAATTTTCCTGGATATGATAGGAAACAGAAAAAGGTTTCATTTCCAGCCGTTTGGCAATCTGATTTAACGAAAGACCATCCGCCTGAAGCCGCAGGATGGTGAGGGCTGTTTCGCTAAAGTCAGACAGGGCTGCCGTGCGCTTTTTCAGATAAAGGGGATAACGCCGGGCCATTTCCTCTGTTTCCTCCAGCAGACGGTGCAGCCAGTTCTGATCCAGCGATCCGTTTTGCAGCAGGGCCTTTTTCTCCCGGTGAAGCAGCGGCCATATGGCGGCTGCTTCCTCGCTGATCAGCCGCAGGAACCGGTAACTTTCTGCTTCTTTGAGGGCGGCGGACAGCTCCTCCTGCCAGGAACCTCCCATCCGTTCTTTGGCAATGGCGGACAGCAGTCCTACTTCCATCCGGATATAGGGGCGGTTCATCTTCTCGGCATAGTAACGGAGCTTTTCCAGCAGGGCCTGGGCAGTCAGGTATTCCCCCTTTGCCAGATAACAGCGTACCTTTGTCAAATACCGGTACCGTTCCAAGGAACAGAATTCTTTATTTTCATCCGGCGCGGCTTCCATCCATTGATCCGCTCCATTGATATCGCCTTCATACAGGGCCAGACGGCACCGAAGGGCCTGGATATTGGGCAGAAGCTGGAGGGCTTGATTTTCTCTGACCGAGCGCTCAAAGGAGGTCAGCAGTTCTCCCGCCGCCTGAATATCCCCTTGCAGCAGTGACAGCCGGATACGGATACCTACGGCGGCAAAGGCAATTTCCGGCATTCCACCCTGTTCGGTTTCCATCTGGGCCCGGGTCAGCAGGGTCATGACCTGATAGGGGTCTTCTCCTTTTTCATAATAGCTTTCGCCCAGTGCCGCCTTGACCAGCCCTTTCCCATAACGCCCCAAAATGCGCTCCACCAGCGGCCCAACGGTTTTTGCCAGCAGGGTGTCACTGGGGCTCCAGTGGCAGAAATCCTTGCCGCCGTTCATCGTGCTGGGCATGTTGCTTGTGACAGAAAATTCCGGAAAGCCAATTCCGTTATCCAGCAGCATAGCGGGAATATTTTTCATAATGTCCAGTACATTCCGGCTGCCCCGGTGGGGCAGGGCAATGTCCAGATAAGCCAGCCGGCTCTGGGCTTCCCGCAGGGTGCCGCCCTTGGCCTTTTTCGCGAAGGCCGTTAATTTTTCATACCAGTATTCACTTTTTTCCTCGTCCATCAGCATGGAATAAAGCATGCTCATGCCTGCCATAAGCACCGGACTGGTTTCGATTTCCTGTTCCTCCAAATTGAAATAGTACCGGCGCAGTTCATAATAATGACCGTTTCCGGGATTGCGGCGGGCATTGCGGATCAGCAGGCTTTTAATATGATCCCCTTTGCCGCACTCCTCAAACAGCCGCAGGGCCGGAATGATTTCATCATGCATTTCATAGTAAAGGGCAGCATTATATTTGAAATCCTTAACCCGTTCCAGCCCATAAACCTTTGCGGCGAGGCTTTGCAAGGCATGGTTCAGCGTTGGGCGCAGGCGGTAGACCCCGTTCTTCTGGAACAGAAAGTTTCCGGCTTCTGCCGCCTGTTCCAGCGCGGCAGCTACATAAGGACTGCCTGTGATCATCTCTGCCATTTCTAAAGTAAATTCATCCACCACGCTTACCTGCATGAGAAATTCCAGCAGATCGCTGTCCCAGCCGGATACCACAAATTTCTCCAGGTAAACGGAAAATGCTTCCCAGATTTCCGCATACAGCGCCGGTCCAACATGTTTCCCTTCTTTCATCTTCAGGGCGGCATGGCGGACTACATAAGCATTGCCTTCGGCGGTTTTTTGCAGATACTGGATGTCGTCGTCTGTGAAAGCAACCCCGCAGATTTTCAGATAGCCGCTGATCTCGGCTTTGCCCAGCCGCAGATCATCTTCCGAAATGATCATAAGGCCCTCCCGGACGTACAGGGGCATGAGCCAGGCAGGAACCGGGCTGCGGCTGATTAGGATAAGCCAGAGATCGCTGCGCCGGGCCAAAGCAATGATCTCCTTCCGCAGTTCTTCGCTTTTCAGCCGGTGGAGATCGTCGATTACCACTACCTTGCGGGTCTGTTTGCCTGACGGGGCCGTTTCCATTTTCCAGGGCAGCTTCTCGCAGGAAAGCCAGATATAGCGGTGGCCGGAGAGATACTGCCGTACCAGTTCGGTTTTTCCGTAGCCGGTAGCCCCATAAAGATAGACCGTCTGCGGCAGGCTGTGGGCTGCTTTAAGCTTTCGCAGGGCGGATGCCGGAGCAATGTAGCTTTTATCCAAGAAATCCTTCCCCCCTAATGCAAAAAAGCTCCCCTCAGACAGCGCAGACGCTTTCCAGGCAGCTTACAAACAATCTTTTCCATTTTATAAAAAGCGGTGCCCCAAACTATTTTATCTGTTTATTTTATCATTTCATCTTGAAAACTGTCCACTCTATAACCATATAGTTTCAAAGGCCCGGATTGTTATTTTTTGAAAAATTTTGGATCACGGATCAGGAAATCACAAGCGCAGTTTCCCTATTCCTGAGCTTGCTGGAGGAATAATTAAATATTACAATCTGCCAAATTTTAGCTTGATATTCCCCATAGTTTATGATATAATCAGATAAAACTTTACCAAAAGCGGCATAACTAAAATTGCAAGGAAAGAGGATGTGGCATGAAAATTTTAAAGACTGTTAAAGGCAAGCTGCTTATACGAATTTTACCGGTAGTGATTATCGGTATTGTTGTAATCGGCATTCTAGGCAGCTATCTAAACTTCCACAGCACGCGATCAACGCTTGAAACCACACTCTCTGAGCTTGCACTTCAGACGAGCATACGCCTGGAGAACCGCTTGTCCCGTTATGTCGCAATTGTCAAGGAAATCGGTATGGACCCGCGTATGGGTGATGATGTCACGGTAGAAAAAAAGCTGGAGCTTCTGCAAAGAAGGGCTGAAACTTACGGTTTCTCCGAATTTGGTTATATCGACAAAGACGGCTGGGGATATGAAACGGTTGATGACGTAATTGATTATAGAACCGACCATTGCTACATAAAAGGCATGGGCAACGAAGAATTTGTATTCGGCCCTCAGGACGTTGGCGGCAAACCAATTATCTACTTTTGCGCCCCCATTAAAAAAGGCGGATATAATAACGGTGCCGTTATCGGTGTTGTTTATTTTGGGATTGAGGGTTCTATATTTCACAGCATTATTGATGAAATCCATGTAGGCCAGTCGGGCAGAACCTACATTATGGATGAAAACGGTACATATATCGCCTGTATGGAGCAGAAATACGTGGATGAGGGAATGAACAACGTCAATCACACTCACAAGGATAACGCTGAGTTTGACTGCCGCAGCGAGCTTGAAAAACAGGCAATTGCAATGACCGACACCAACAGCACTGTATGCGGCCAAGTCAGCGGCGGCGGTGTTGACAGATACCTTGCCTACTCTATGATTGGGGGCACGGACGGTTGGGTAATCGGCGTTACAACCGAGGTCAATGAGTGGATGGGCGAAACGAAATTCGCTATTCTTATTACGATTATCGTAGGTCTTATTGTTATTGCGGCTGCAATTATTATCTGTACTATTACCGCAAACGGCATTGCAAACCCAATTAAGAAAACCGTTGGCGTTATGGGCGCTGTGGCTTCGGGCAACCTGAATGTCAGTGTTAATCACACATCCGATGATGAAACAGGCCAGCTTGCGGATTCAATCAACCGCACAATAAACTCTCTAAACGGCTATATAGGAGAAATTTCACGTCTTTGTAAACAGCTTGCAGACG
Organism: bacterium 1XD42-1; assembly: GCA_003612625.1. GTDB lineage: Bacteria > Bacillota > Clostridia > Oscillospirales > Ruminococcaceae > Anaerotruncus. The sequence continues at coordinate 18,532 of RAZJ01000033.1, forward strand.
GTGACTTTAATATTCACCAGCAGATTACCTTCCACGGCGATTTCGTAAGCATAATCGGAGCACTGAACAGCCTTGCACACGGATTGTCAGATACGATGCAGCAGATTGACATTTCCGCTGCACATGTCAATCAAGGTGCTACGCAAATTTCCAATGGATCTGCATCTCTTGCGTCGGGAGCCACCGAACAGGCATCTTCTATCCAAGAGCTTGCAGGCATTATCACAACGCTTAAAGATAAGGTGGATACGAACGCCAAAAATGCCGAAGAAGCGAAACAAAAAGCAAATCAATCGGGCGAAAAGATGTCGCTTTCCGACAAGCGTATGAAGGAAATGGTTATTGCAATGAACAACCTTTCCGATAAATCAAACCAAATCTCAAAAATTATTAAAACCATTGAGGATATTGCCTTTCAAACCAACATTCTCGCCCTTAACGCCGCTGTTGAAGCTGCGAAAGCGGGCGTGGCAGGCAAGGGATTTGCCGTTGTTGCGGATGAAGTCAGAAACCTTGCATCCAAATCGGCAGAGGCTGCCACCAGTACAACAAAACTCATTCAGCAAACCATTGAAGCCGTTAAAAACGGTTCGCATATTGTTGAAGAAACCGCTGAGGCACTTAATTCGTCCGTTGACGTTACAAATCAGACCATCAAACTGATTAACGACATTTGGACGGTTTCCACCGAACAAGCGGCGATGATTGAACAAGTAAACACGGGCGTAGAACAAATTTCATCTGTTGTCCAGACCAACGCAGCTACTGCCGAGCAGTCCGCAGCTTCCTCCGAGGAACTTAACGGTCAAGCGGCCGCGCTTCAGAACCTCACAAGCAAATTTGTTCTTAAAAGGATAAAAGCCTGATTGCGGATGCCAGTGTGCCCTTTCCTGTTTAATGGACAGTAAAAAGGCTCAAAAAAAGAATGAAACGCAGGATAACTCGTTGACACTCATTCAAGTGACGGAATACTCAGATAAGGAAGCTGCGAAGGTGTCCGGAGGACGCCAGCCAATAGAGGAATGCGGGTGTACAGGAGTGTAAAAAGCTTCGATGTAAGCGAATACGTCCATCATAGCATGTATTCTGGTGGAGAAATGGCGCAGGTGGACACACTCACATTTGAGAGCCTGAACTTCACAGTACCTCCTGGTGTTTACGGGTGGCAGGCTGGAAGCCAACGGACGTTACTGTCCGGGTGATGGGCTGAACACAGAATTCCAGAATCGGATTTTCCCCTTTTCCAGCCCGTTTGACTTCAAATCCTGATTGGAAAGGACAATATTACCTCTTCCCTGATGGCTGCCTATCAGCCCGTCCTCCTACTGACTTGAAACTGTTCTGACAGAACAGTTTCAAGTCAGCTTATCCTTGGGCTTATATATTGCCCTCTCTTAATTATAATATATTTTTCATAACTTATCTAACAAGTTTTATTGTTTGGCAATACCGCTAAAATAACATGAAAAACTTTGTATGATATGCGGATTGATCCTGCCCGTCAGCCGTGGTATAGTACAATCATCCGTTAAGAATACGTATTCACAAGGTGCTTACCATGATTACAATGACTGAAATCGCAAAATTAACCCATGTTTCACAGCCTACTGTTTCCCGGGTGCTCAATGGCAGCCAAACCGTAGCGCTAGAAATCCGGGAACGGGTATTGGCCTGTGCCAGAGAGCATGACTACCAATGCAATGCCCTTGCCAAAGGGCTGCAAGGCAGCAGGACCCAATTACTGGGTGTGCTTGTGACAGATATTTCCAACGGCTTTTTTGCTGACCTGGCCAAGGAGATTGAAACGGCGGCAAGGAAAAACGGATACAGCATTATTTTATTTAACAGCGATTATAACCCTCAAAATGAGCAGGAATATTTGGATGTTGTCCGCCGTTACCGGGTAGACGGTGTTCTGGCTGTGCCCATTCGGGAAACCAGTGCGGAATGGCAGGAATATGTAAAAAAATTAGATGTACCTGTCGTAACCGTTACCCGCCGGGCAGAAGGTCTGGATTCCATCTATGTGGATCATGGCCAGGCCGGTGCTATGGTTGCAAGGCATTTACTGGAGCGGGGATTTCAACGCTTCCTGTTTATTGGGAAAGAATACGACGGAAAATATGCAGGCTTCCGCAACACCCTTGTCCAGATGGGTTTTGAATCGCCAACAACTAATGTTGTATATCAAGACGATACACAGTTCCATCAGGCATTGGAAAGCTGGTTCCAACAATCCGCAAGCCGGTCAGCCGTTTTTGCCGGGAATGACATCTATGCATTGCGGGTATTGGATATGCTCCGCAGGCTTGGCATCTCCGTTCCGGAGGATGCCGGGGTTATTGGCTTTGATGACACTGCTATGGGCCGTTATCTGAATCCAAGATTAAGCAGCGTTTCCCAGCCCATTGCTGAAATGGCTCAGGAAGCTGTAACCCGGCTGCTGGATCGCATAGAACATCCTGAACGTCAGGAAGTTCTCGATCATCCCTTTCCTGCTGCGCTGATCCTGCGGGAAAGCACATAAAAAAAGGATAACAATTGGTTGTCCTTTTTTCGGGATATTGTGAATACGTATTCTTAACCATCCGGCAATTTTGTTGTATTGCCTCACAGTTGGGGCCGAAATCAAATAAGAGAAAGGAACTTCTGCCATGGACTACAAAAAAACAGCCCAGGAAATCTATGAAAAAGTAGGGCAAAAGGAAAACCTGATTTCCGCTGCCCATTGTGCAACCCGGCTCCGGCTGGTGCTGGCAGACAATGCCAAATGCGACGCCAAGGCCGTAGAGGAAATTGACGGCGTGAAAGGCGTGTTCAGTGCTTCCGGACAGCTCCAGATTATCCTGGGCACCGGCACCGTGAACAAAGTCTACGACGAATTTATTGCCATCTCCGGTCTTACTGCCGCCACCAAAGAGGATGTTAAAGCTGCGGCAGCTGCCAAGCAAAACATTTTCAAGCGGGCCATCAAAACCTTAGGTGATATTTTTGTTCCTATTATCCCTGCCATTGTAGCCAGCGGTTTCCTGATGGGTATTATGGAAGCGCTGAACTTTATGGTAAACAACAACTTTTTGAATATCAACACCTCTGGTTCCATCTATGTATTCGCTAATCTTTTCGCCAACACAGCATACGTATTCCTGCCGATCCTGATTGCTTACAGTGCGGCGAAAGCTTTCGGCGGAAATCCCTATTTAGGGGCGGTCATTGGCATGTTAATGATTCATCCCGATCTGCAAAATGCCTGGACAGTCGCCACCCAGGGTGTCCTTCGGACCCAAAGTGTATGGTTCGGCCTGTATGAAGTGGATCTGGTAGGTTATCAGGGCCATGTTATTCCCGTTATTATTGCTGTATGGGTCATGTGCTTTATTGAAAAGCGCCTCCATAAAATTGTCCCCGCTATGTTCGACCTGTTTGTCACCCCTCTGGTCAGTGTATTTGTTACGGGTTACTTAACCTACTCTATTATAGGCCCTATTTTCGTTACCATTGAAAACAGCATTATCGGCGGTATCCAGACTTTGCTCACCTTGCCCTTGGGCTTAGGCAGCCTCCTTATGGGCGGCTTATATTCCACTACGGTTGTTGCCGGTATCCATCATATGTATACTGTTATCGACATGGGCCAGCTTAGCGCCTATGGCCTTACCTACTGGCTCCCTCTGGCCTCGGCAGCGAATATGGCCCAGGGTGCGGCTACCTTGGCCGTAGCTTTAAAGACGAAAAACAACAAAACCAAATCTATGGCTTTACCCTCTGCTTTTTCCTGCTTCATGGGTATTACAGAACCTGCTATTTTCGGCGTCAACCTGCGTTATTTCAGACCTTTCATCTGCGGCGCCATTGGCGGTGCGGCAGGCGCTATGTACGCTTCTATTGTAGGATTGGGTGCCAGTGGTACAGGTGTTACCGGCTTATTTGGCTTACTTCTCTGCCTCCACAGTCCTGTCAACTATATTATTATGGCTGCGATTGCCATTGGCGTATCTTTTACTTTGACCTGGATGTTCGGTTATAAAGACGCTGCTCCGGAAGAAAAAAAGACTGCCAGCCCGGAACCTGCTGTCCCTGCTATCCAGTGCCAGTCTGGCGCGGTATATGCCCCTGTGGCCGGTACCGTTATTCCTTCTCAGGAGATTCCGGATGAAACTTTTGCTGCCGGTGTTTTGGGCCAGGGCGTAGGCATTCACCCTGCAAACGGCCTGGTAGTCGCTCCCTTTGACGGAGAAATTTCTTCTGTTACCGATACCCAGCACGCAGTAGGTATCACTTCCCCAGATGGTATGGAGCTGTTGATCCATGTGGGAGTTGATACAGTGGCAATGAATGGCGACGGCTTCCAGTGCTTCGTCCAGGAGGGCCAGCAGGTAAAAGCCGGTGATAAACTGATTGCATTTGACCGGGATAAAATTGCCGCGGCCCACCATCCTGATATAGTGGTGGTTCTGGTTACAAACTCGGACGATTATGAAAACCTTACAATCCAAACTGGGTCCTATCAGGTGCTGGACAAGGTGATTCAGGTTTGATAAAATAAGGATTATTTTATTCCAATTGAAAAGGTGGTTCTTTTCATGATTTCAGTGCAGTTGACAGAAGCAAGAGCATATGAAAGGCTTCACGGTGCCGCTGTTTCTCCGGAACAGCGCCCCCTGTTTCATCTCTCTCCTACTGTGGGATGGCTCAACGATCCCAATGGATTCTCTTTCTACCAGGGGGAATATCATCTGTTCTACCAGTATCACCCCTACGATACAAACTGGGGGCCTATGCACTGGGGACATTGCAAGTCAAAAGACATGCTTCATTGGGAGCGCCTGCCTGCTGCACTGGCTCCGGATCAGCCTTATGATCAAAATGGGTGTTTCTCCGGTTCTGCCGCAGAAACACCCGAAGGACAGCATATTTTAATGTATACCGGCGTGCGGAAAGACGGGAACCGGGAATTCCAAACCCAATGTATCGCAGTCGGGGACGGTATCAACTATGAAAAGCTTCCGGCTAACCCTGTAATTACCAAGGAGCTGGTTCCGCCGGGCGGCAGTTTCCAGGATTTCCGTGACCCCAAAATCTGGTGGGATGGTTCTCAATGGCTGGCCGTGGCAGGCAACCGGACAGAAGATGGCAGCGGCGCCGTACTGCTTTACGCTTCCCGGGATTTGAAGGACTGGAATTTCAAAGGCACCATTGACCGTTCCCGGAATCAGTGGGGTAAAATGTGGGAATGTCCCGATTTATTCCCTCTGGATGGTCAAATGGTACTGCTGGTTTCCCCCCAGGAGCTGGAAACCTCTGATCTAAACTTCCACAAGGGATATGAGTCTTTATGCCTGCTGGGCAGTTGGGAGCCGGAAAAAAATAGGTTCATCCGCCGTTCCGTTCTTCCAATTGATCAGGGATTGGATTTCTATGCCCCGCAGACCCTGCTTGCGCCGGATGGCCGCCGGATCATGGTTGCCTGGATGCAGGATTGGGATTCTGCCAAATGTGTGCCGGAAGGCCAGAACTGGTTTGGACAAATGACCCTGCCCCGGGAACTGCATATCCGGAATGGACGGCTGATCCAGCAGCCTGTCCGGGAACTGGAACGCTGGCGGGGAGAACGGACTGCCTATGAAAATGTGGAGGTTTCCGGAGATATGTCCCTTCCCGGTATCTTTGGCCGGACGCTGGATTTAACCCTCCGGTTACAGGCCCAGGACGGGCCGTTTACCTTAAAATTCGCCCAGGATAACAGCCATTTTACTGCTTTTACCTTCCAGCCGGATCGCAGCCTTCTGACTTTGGATCGTTCCCATTCCGGACTGCCAAAGGGCCATGCCCTTTCCAGAACGATCCCGGTCCACAGCCGTGAAGGGCTTCTGGAGCTGCGTCTGATTCTGGACCGTTTTTCCGTGGAAGCTTTTGTCAATGGCGGGGAACAGACCCTTTCCGCCACCCTCTACACGCCTCAGGAAGCAGCCGGAATTTCTTTTCAGGCCCAGGGAAAGGCTGTTATCCAATTAGAACAGTATGCTTTAGCATAAATATGACGAAGGGAGAAATTTCTGTGAAAATACGTTATCTGGGTACTGCCGCTGCGGAAGGCTGGCCTGCTTTATTCTGCTCCTGCCCCATATGCACCCATGCCCGGGAACAAGGCGGAAAAAATCTCCGCACCCGCACTCAGGCAATCATAGATAATGAACTGCTGATGGATTTTCCTCCGGACACTTACTGCCATGCTTTGCAATATGGCTTAGAGCTGGCAAAAGTCCATACCCTGCTGGTAACCCACAGCCATATGGATCACTGGTTCCCTACGGATTTAATCCACCGCCATGAACATTTTGGACACGGTGCAGCAGGCACTTTATCGGTTTATGGGAACCAGACAGTAAAAAATGTTTTTGACAGCCACATTTTGATTGACCGTTTTAAGCCCCATCCCATTGACCATGTGGTAAACTTCCATGTAACCCATGGCGGGGATCACATCCAATCCAACGGCTGGAATATTATAGCCGTTCCTGCGGATCATGACCAGCGGGAAGAATGTCTTGTTTATATTTGCAAAAAAGATGGGAAAACCTTCTTTTATGGCCATGACACCGGCAGGAATTTAAGCCCGGAAGCCTGGGCACTTATTACAGCGGAACGGTATGATCTGGTCAGCCTGGATGCTACCATGGGCCGGAAAGCTGTCCCGGGTTATCATATGGGGCTGCCGGATGCGGAGTCCACCTTCCAAAAGCTTACCGAATCAGGCTGTATAGACGGGCATACCATAAAAGTTGTCAATCATTTCAGTCACAACGGTGAAATGACCCATGACGAAATAGCCGCCTGGGGCCGCGAACGCGGCATTATAGCTGCTTATGACGGCATGGAAATTGTATTCTAAGATTTTTCCGCGATATAGGTTTTTAATTTTCCCATAATATGGCTGACTGTTTCTTCCAGCGGCTGTTCGTTGTTATAATAAGGTTTTATTTCTTCTAAAATGGCGCCTAAAACAGTTTCATCAATGATAACAGGGTGAGAAAGGGAAGAAACCATCCCTTCCCAATCCACATCATAACGAATCATCCCATTTTCAACAGAGTCGGTATATGCGGCATGGAAGGCTTCCTTCTGAACAGGGAAGCCTTCTGCATAGGCTGGCTGTTGTACGTCTTTGGACAAGGCTGCCTGAACAAATTTCATAGCTGTATCTTTTTGTTCACTGTTCTCGTTCACAGCCATGATGATAGTAGGATGGTACACATTTTCCACAGGCCCGCATAAGGGTGCAAAATAAAAATCCGGACTGACAAACCGGCTGCCATTTTCCATAGGCTTTGCCAAAGCCTATGGAAAAATTCCGGAAGTCGGAAAGGTTTGCAATCCCTAATAAAGCACGTTCCCCATAAACATCCCCTGGCAGGAAAGAAACGATATCCCATCCAACTGCGTCGTCCCCTTCTAAATATCCGGCATTCACTGACCAGCAACGGTCATAAATGGTTTTTGTCTGGGAAAGCAGTTCCGAAAGAACAGTTTCATCCAGCGCGCCTTCTTCATTCATAAAAACCGGCTGATAGTTTCCCATAAATAATTTTACCGGGTCCCAGGGCAGATTCACCAGGGCCAGAGGCCGTTCCTCAGCAGGCAGGCGATCCTGTCTGGAAAACCGCCGGTCAGGCCGTTTGGGAGCCTGTTCTGCCTGCTGTGCGATCTTTTGAAGCCCTGTCAGGGAATCTACCAATGTTTTTTCCCCAAACATAACCGGAAATTGGAACCGGGCCGGAATTGCACAGATGCCTTTTTCATTGGCATAGGTACGGGAGATATTTTGAAACAAACCTTCCGATTCCGCAATTTGTGATAAATCTGCAAATACTCCTTTTTCAATATAAGTTTCCGGGAACAGCCCGTCTAAAATATAAACATCCGCCCCTTTTTTGGCTAAAAGCTCTGTATTCATAACCCGTATTACGTCATCTTTTGTAGCAGCACTGCCTTCTGCCACACCGATTTCCGTTTTAACGCTCCATTCCGGATTTTGTCCGCAGAAAACTGTAACTGCCTGACGCAGGGTTTCATGATCATATAAAGAAAAAACTGTTAATTCATAGGAAGGGGTACTGGGCATATTCGCGTCATAAACATATCGGTATAATTTTTCGCTTCCATCATCTTTGCTTTTTTGAACCATATAGAAGCTGTCATCACCGTAGGATTGCAGGCGGACGGTTTCCCAGGAAGGGCTTCCCAAAAGATACATGGATTCATCCAGCACTTTTTCAGCCGGGCCATCTCTGGATAATTCCAGAATACCGTTTTCCGGCTCCCGCAGGAAAAAACAGTCCTTTCCGGCACAGACGGAATATTCTTTTTCCGGGTTAAAATCAAAGGGATATTTTCCTGTTTCCGTTCCGTTTTGGTCATACCGGATCAACGCATAAGTCCGGTCATCTGAAGAAAGCTGCATATTGACATACCCGTCATCTAGGAAACGGAACAGTTCAAAATTAACCTCCTGCTGTTGTTTCAGGGAACCGCTGTTGCAATCATAAGAATTGATATAGCGTTTCCCTTTTTCATATAGTAAAGCTATGGTATCTGGGGCATAAAACTGGCAGTCCAAAATATATCCGCTGTTTTGATCCCCAGGTAAAGCTTCTAACAAAACTTCCGATGGGGCGCCGTTGGAATATTTTAATAAATGGATCTGTTCCCCTTCCGTTAAAAGGCCAAAAACAGCGCCATCCTCCCCCACAAAGGCCGCCTGCAAGCTCATATCCCCGCCGTCATAGGGGGATACCATCTGCTGGTACCAGCCGGTATCCATTTCTTCCCAGGATGTGCCGGAATCTTTTGAACGGTAATGATAAAGGGCTTTATCCTGATACATGTCTACCGCCAAGTAATCTAAAATGCCGTCTGCATGGGGAAAAATCCCAAGGCAGTAGGGGCTGGCTTCAGCAGGGGTTGGAGGCGTCATTTCGGTTTCCACATAACGCCCATAGTCAACTGGCTGGGATTGTGTATTGGTGTTTTCCTTCCCGCATCCGGAAAAAAGGAAAAGGCATACCATAAAAATACTAGGTAGTGTTCACATAAGTTGGATTGTGATATAATTAAAGAATGGAAATAAAGAAAGAGCAATACGAGCAAATCAAAGAGTGCTTTCCCAAACAGCGGAAACCAGCCAAAATCAGCAACCTGGACGTATTGAATGCAGTGCTATACGTAGTGGAAAATGGGTGCAAATGGAGAAGCTTGCCCAAAGAATACGGAGATTGGCACGTGATCTATGTTCGGATAAACCGCTGGGCGAAAAAGGGCGT
>RAZJ01000034.1 GCA_003612625.1 bacterium 1XD42-1
TGTGCCCTTCCTCACCGGCCTTCACCGCTGCCGGTCTGCTTTCGTCAATTCCTGAATTTGCTCATTTATAGTTTTTATTATATCTGGATATGATAAAATTGTCAAGACAGTAAACATGCTGGATTTTTTGTAGACATTGGAAGAAATATATGGTATATTGTAGCTGGCGCTGTAGCATTCGGCAGGCGGTTTCCCCTTTGTAAAAGGAGGGGACTTCTTTGCCCCCTCCAGGAGAGGGGGTGATACTGATGCTTACATATTCAGAATTTTTTCAGTTCTGTTTGGTAGTGATAGGTATCATAAACCTGGTTTTACAGGCAAAAAAGAAGTAACCGCCCCACATTCCCCAATGTAGCGGTTACTTCATAACCAACGCAAAGGGGACAACCGTCTGCTGACAGCGCCTCTTTTTATGTTTCTATTATATCCGGATATGATAAAATTGTCAAGGCAGTAAACATGCTGACTTTTTTGTAGACATTGGAAGAAATATATGGTATATTGTAGCTGGCGCTGTAGCATTCGGCAGGCGGTTTCCCCTTTGTAAAAGGAGGGGACTTCTTTGCCCCCTCCAGGAGAGGGGGTGATACTGATGCTTACATATTCAGAATTTTTTCAGTTCTGTTTGGTAGTAATAGGTATCATAAACCTGATTTTACAGGCAAAAAAGAAGTAACCGCCCCACAGTTCCCATCTGTAGCGGTTACTTCATAACCAACACAAAGGGGACCACCGTCTGCTGACAGCGCCTCTTTTATATTTTTATTATACCCGGATATAATAAATTTGTCAATGTTCTGCTTCTGGTTTTGAAACCAGAAGTATTTTTTATGTACTTTCCCGCTCGGCTAAAACAGAAGAAAAAACGAGATGCTGGGGACTGGGCTTTTGGCCGGAAGGGGCTTCGACTTCTTCGAGGATCATTTTGGTAGCCTTTTCGCCCATTTCGTGGGCAGGTATTTCCAAAGAAGTCATAGAAGTTTCCAGCATCCCGCCAACGGTATGCCCGGTCAGGCTGATAAGGCGCACCTGATCCGGAATGGAAATGCCCTGTCCCTTTAAAGCCCGGATAGCGCCTAAGCCCTGGACATCCACAGCAGCGATAATAGCATCTAGATCGGGGCAGTTATCCAATAAACGGTTGGCACATTCATAGCCATATTCAAAGCTGTTTACGGGAAGATGGCATTCACAGCAGTTTTCCACAAGATGCAATTCCTGAATAGCCCGGGAATATCCGATATAACGTCCCTTATAAGGGGCCAACTGCATGGAGCCGTTGATGAGGCCGATTTGCCGGCAGCCTTTTGCGGCTAAAAATTGAACGGCTTCATATCCGCAGGCTTCATAATCGGCAACGATACTGGTAATGGAGGGGTCCTGCTGGCGGACGATTTGGGCAATGGCAATGCCGCTGGATTTAATATCCCGTAATAAATGGTTGTTCCGTCCTGTACTGGCAATAATGATCCCGTCTACAAACCCGTTGCGCAGGCGGTTCAGACATTCTTTTTCAATTTTGGGGTCGTCTTCCGTATTGCATATTAAAGTCGCATAGCCCAGCTTCCGGGCTTCTGACTCAATGCCCTGGACAATTTCCGAAAAAATCGCCAGATGAAGCCGGGGAACTACCACGCCAATGGTATGGCGTTTGCCCTGGCGCAGGCCCCGTGCTAATACGTTGGGCTGGTAGCTTAATTCTTTTACGGCAGCATAAATCCGGGCTTTTGTATCGGGGTGGACATAGGAGGTGTTATTTAAGGCCCGGGAAACGGTGCTGACATCCACACAGGCCAGCTTTGCAACATCTTTTAAAGTAGCTATTTTCATCATCCCTCTTTATACAAACGTTTGCATATAAATCTTATTATAACCGTTTTTTCTGCAAACTGCAAGAGGATCTTAACATAATTTTTGCACAGGAATATGTGGCAATATATACAAATAAATTTCAATATGTTTGACATATTAAGCATTTATGCAACTTATTGCAGATGATATGCAAGAAATTGCAGGGTAATTAAAATCCATTGACGCGGGATTTTATCTGTGGCATAATAGAACCATAGAAAACAAACGTTTGCAGAAAGTCTTCCTTCAAACCATATGCGCGCTGTCGGCAGAGAAAAGCTTTTTGCATGCCACAAAATACCAAAAAAATAAAATTATAAACAAAAAAAGGAGATATTTGTCATGGCTAAAGTTAAAAATTTCAAAACCATTTTCCCCGCAGTTTCTGTCCCGCTGAATGATGACTATTCCATCAACGAACAAGAATTCCGTACATATCTGCGCTGGATCAAAAGCTTTTATGACAAAGGCATCCAAGGTTTGGTATGCAATGGCCATACTGGTGAAATTACAGGCTTAACCCGCGCAGAACGCAAACGTGTTGTAGAAATCTGCGCAGAAGAATGCGGCGATATCATGACCATTATTTCCGGTGTCAACTGCGAAAATACCCAGGAATCCATTGAAATGGCCGCAGAAGCAAAAGCTGCTGGCGCTGACGGCATCCTGCTCATGCCTCCTCACATGTGGCTGCGTTTTGGAATGCATGCAGACGCTCCCTTCCAATATGTAAAAGACGTTGCTGAAGGTGCAGACATTGACATTATTATTCACTTATATCCTGCAACTTCCAAAGCATTCTATCCAGTAGAAACCCTCATCAAAATGTGCAAAGAAATTGACCATGTAAAATGCATTAAAATGGGTACCCGTGTTACTTCCATCTATGAACATGACGTGCGGGAACTGCGTCGGGAATGCCCGAATATTTCCCTGATTACCTGCCATGATGAAACCCTGTGCGTAAGCTGGTTCCCTGGCATGGATGGAGCTTTGATTGGCTTTGCAGGCTGTGTACCTGAGCTGATCTGCCCGGCAAGAGAAGTTTTTGCCAACCCCGACAAACATACATTGAAAGAAGCCCAGGATTGGTCCAACCGGATTTACCACATTTCCCAGGCAATCTATGGCGGCGGCCAGCCTTCCGGCGAAGCCCATGCCCGTCTGAAAGAAGCTCTGGTACAGCGTGGCATCTTCACCAGCGGTTTAATGCGCAAACCTGTCCTTCCTTTGAACCAGGAAGAAAAAGACTGGATTGCATTAGGCTTAAAACGCAGCGAACTTCCGGCCGTAGATATGAACCAATATAAATAACGGCAAAAAACGGCATTTTTCATAAAACGTTTCTTGCGTTAGGGCGCTGCCCAGCGGCAGCGCCCTTTCTTTATGGGGAAATGGAAAAAACTAGAAATCAATAAAAGGAGAAGGGAACTTTTTATGAGTGAAAATAATGGCAACCAGGCTGTCTTTGGCGCTGATGTAAAACGGCTTCCCTTAAAAGATTTAGTAAAACGGATAGGCCCTGGTTTAATTGCTACCGGGATTGTCATTGGGCCTGGTGCAGTTACTACTTCCGCTATGCTGGGCGCCAATTATGGTTATGGGCTGATCTGGCTGATTCTGCCGATTATTTTTATGGGGATTACCTTTATGATGGTGACAAACCGTTTAGCAATTATTACAGGCTTGCCTACCATCCATGCCATCCGGAAATATTATGGCCCGGTTGCTGCCGCAGTAGTGGGGATTGCCACATTCCTGGCTTGCTTATTTTTTACAATGGGTAATATTTCCGGAACCGGCGCCGGCGTCAATTTGATTACCGGGCTGAACTGGAAAATTGGTTCTGCCTTTATGATTGCGGTGGTCATTTACTGCTATTTTGCAAAAAACGTATATTCCAAAGTGGAAAAAATTATTACAATTTGTATTTTAGGAATGATACTTTCCTTTTATGCTACTTTGATCGGCGTAGGCGGGCCGGATTGGGGCCAGTTTACCAGAGGTCTGGTAAGCTTTCAGATTCCCGCAGGCAGTCTGGCAACAGCCTTAGCATTTATTTCCACCAATGCGGCAGTTACTTCCGGGGTTTATGCCACCTATTTGGGCAAAGAGAAAAAATGGAATAAAGAGGATTTGTTCAATGGGGTTATGCTTACCGATGCTGTGGTGCATATTATCAGTGTCATATTGATTTCCGGTTCCATTATTTTAGTAGGCGCTATCGTGCTGCATCCCACAGGCCAGAGCATCAAAGCCCCGGCCCAGCTTGCAGAAATGCTGGTTCCGATTATGGGCAACGCAGCCCGGTACATTATGGGGATTGCCTTAGTGGGGGCAGGATTTTCCTCTTTGCTGGCCAATACCCAGCGGGGCATGGTACTATTAGGAGCCGGATTTGATAAAAATGTGGGGCTGGAAACAAAATTTATCCGGTTTGGCTGTTTGGCCTGCCTGATCTTTGCAATGATCATCTGTTACAGCTACGGCGGCTCCCCGACGCAGCTCATTTTAATGGCAAATGTAGCAACTTCCATAGCAACTCCCGTGGCAGGTTTATTTATTCTGCTGCTGCTTTGGCGGAATGATGTAAACGAAGGGTATAAAAAGCCAACAGTTTTACGGATTTGCATGACTATCAGCTATGTTTTCGTTTTAATTATGACAGGATCTTCCCTGATGACATCAATTCCGAAATTTTTAGCAATTTTTGGATAATTTATAAAACGGCTGGATTGGGAAAGAAACTTCCCATCCAGCCGTTTCCTTAAAGGAATAAAAGCTTTCCTTAGATTTACATTTTTATTTTATGAGGGAATGGGACAATAATAAGAAAGGAAAGCTGGTTTGAAAAAATAGGAATTATATAAAATTTACCAGTTTTAGCGGGACTACTGCCTGAATTTTCATAAGTTTATCCCGAAAATAAACCCATTCCTGTTGACAAAATTTAAGCATATGTTACAATAAAAAGGTATGGTTATCCCAAATAAAAGCAAAATCAGAATTATGGAGGTAAGTATGAAGAAATTGATCAGCGGCCTTCTTGCGGCCGCCATGCTATTGGCATTCAGCGCCTGCGGCGGCTCCAATGCCAATAACAGCACACCGAATGCACAAAGCGCCGCACCCCAGGCTTCCAGCGGACAGGCTTCCGGCGGGGATCAAAGCGCCGGCGGCGAAGAAGAAGGATTTCATATTGGCATTGTAACCGGTTCCGTATCCCAGTCCGAGGATGACCGGCGGGGTGCAGAAGCTTTCCAGGCCAAATATGGCGAAGATATGGTAAAATTGGCAATTTATCCGGACAACTTCACCGAAGAACTGGAAACCACCATTCAGACCATTGTAAACCTTTCTGACGATCCCTTGATGAAGGCTATCATTGTAAACCAGTCTGTACCAGGTACAACAGAAGCTTTCCGGAAAATCAAGGAAAGCCATCCGGATATTATCTGCATCGCCGGTGAATCCCATGAAGACCTGCCGGAAATCGGCAGCGCTGCGGATCTTGTCTGCAACAACGACTTCGTAGCCCGTGGTTATCTGATCATCCGGACAGCCCATGAATTGGGATGCGACACCTTTGTCCACATTTCCTTCCCCCGCCACATGGCTTATGAAACCATGAGCCGTCGTGTTGCCGTTATGAAAGAAGCCTGTAAAGAATTCGGCATGGAATTCGTTCTGGAAACGGCTCCGGACCCCACTTCTGACGTAGGCGTAGCAGGCGCACAGGCTTATATCCTGGAAAAAGTTCCGGAATGGGTCGGAAAATACGGCGAAAAAGCAGCTTATTTCTGCACCAATGACGCCCACACCGAACCTTTGCTGAAACAACTGTTGGAATACGGCGGCTACTTCATTGAAGCAGACCTGCCTTCCCCGCTGATGGGTTATCCTGGCGCATTGGGCATTGACCTGACAGCTGAAGCAGGCGACTTTGACAAGATCCTTGCAAAAGTAGAATCCACCATTGCAGAAAAAGGCGGCGCGGATCATTTCGGCACATGGGCTTATTCTTACGGCTATACCACAGCCGCTGGTCTGGCACAGCATGCAGTCAATGTAATCAATGGCGAAAGTGAACTTTGTGATATTGACGACATTGCAAAAGCATATCAGGAATTCTCCCCGAAAGCAGAATGGAACGGCTCCAATTACACCAACGTAGAAACCGGTGTAAAATCTGATAATGTTTTCCTGGTCTATCAGGACACTTATATTATGGGAAATCCCGGCCACTTTATGGGCTCCACACAGGTTGAGGTCCCAGAAAAATACTTCACCATTAAGTAGGACACATTTACTGTATTAACAAAGTTTGAAAAATAGGGGGAGGGGTCACTCTCCCCCTGTTATTTTAGGTGGGGCATAGCTATGATGAATAACAATACTCCTTTATTGGAAATGAGGAATATTAAAAAGGAGTTTTTTGGCAACCAGGTTTTAACAGATATTAACTTTACCCTGGATGCCGGCCAGGTCCTTGGTCTTGCCGGAGAAAATGGCGCAGGAAAAAGTACCTTAATGAAGCTTCTTTTTGGGATGGATGTGATCCGGGAAACAGGCGGATATGGCGGGGATGTGCTGATCAATGGCGAAAAAGTCAATTTTGCAACGCCTTTTGACGCACTCAATGCAGGGATTGGCATGGTACACCAGGAATTTTCCCTGATCCCAGGATTTACCGCTACGGAAAACATCCTGCTGAACCGGGAACCAAAGAAAAGAAATATTGTTTCTGAAATTTTTGGGGACCGGCTGGATACCCTGGACTATAAGGAAATGAACCAGCGTTCCGCACAGGCCATTGATAAAATGGGCGTAAAAATTGACGCCAATATGGTTATCAGTGATATGCCGGTGGGTCATAAGCAGTTTACAGAAATTGCCCGGGAACTGAGTAAGGATCAGTTAAAGCTGCTGATCCTGGACGAGCCAACAGCCGTTTTAACGGAAAAAGAAGCCGAAGCCTTACTGGATTCCATCCGGGGCCTGGCAGCAAAAGGGATTTCTGTCATTTTTATTACCCACCGCCTTCATGAAATTTTAACGGTTTGTGATAAAGTCGTTATTATGCGTGACGGCTATGTGGTAAAGGATGTGCCGGCAAGGGAAACAGATGTTGCCGATATTACGAAATGGATGGTAGGCCGTAATATCCAGTCTTCTGCCCAGACAGAAAGCAAAATCGATCCCAATGCAAAAACCATTCTGTCTATCCAGCATCTTTGGGTGGACATGCCCGGTGAAACGGTGCGGAATGTCAGCCTGGACATTAAGGAAGGCGAAATCCTGGGGATCGGCGGCTTGGCCGGCCAGGGGAAATTAGGGATTCCCAATGGGGTTATGGGCCTTTATGAAGCAGGCGGCAAGGTCATATTCGACGGGAAAGAAATCCCCCTGAACAGCCCCCGGGTATGCCTGGATGCTTCCCTGGCCTTCGTTTCCGAGGACAGGCGGGGTGTTGGACTGCTTCTGGACGAAACCCTGGAATGGAACGTTGCGTTTTCTGCCATGCAGATCCAAAATAAATTCCTGAAAAAATATCTGGGCGGCCTGATCACATGGCGGGATGAAAAAGCCATCCATGATGTGACACAAAAATATATCGACGAGCTTATGATTAAATGCACCAGCTCCCTGCAAAAGGCCAAGGAGCTTTCCGGCGGCAACCAGCAGAAGGTCTGTCTGGCAAAAGCTTTCGCCTTGGAACCGAAATTCCTGTTTGTTTCCGAACCCACACGGGGAATTGACGTAGGCGCTAAATCTCTGGTTCTGGAGGCATTGAAGAAATTCAACCGGGAACGGGGCGTTACAGTAGTTATGATTTCCTCGGAATTGGAGGAACTGCGGATCACCTGTGACCGGATCGCCATTGTTTCAGGCGGAAAAATTGCCGGAATCCTGCCAGCTACGGAATCTTCAGAAAAATTCGGTATGCTGATGGTCAGCCAGGTAAAATAAGGAGGAGGGCAACATGAGCAAAACAGAAAATGCAGCATTGGCTCTTGGAAACAAATCAAAATTCCATGAATTTGTGGATAGTTTTGGTTTGCCCAGGCTGATTATAGCTGGGTTCCTTTTGGTACTCTTTATTATGGCCCCCATTGTAGGGGCGGATCTTCCCACACAGATTACCAATACCATCAACCGTTTCAGTTGGAACGCGGTTCTGGTACTGGCAATGGTCCCTATGGTCCATTCCGGCTGCGGGCTTAATTTTGGATTGCCTTTGGGGATTATTTCCGGCCTGTTAGGGGCAACGATGTCCATTCAGTTTGGATTTACCGGCCCTATGAGCTTTGTTATGGCCATTGTAATCGCGACACCTTTCGCGTTGATTTTTGGCGGCGGTTATGGGTGGCTGCTGAATAAGATCAAGGGCGGGGAAATGATGATAGCCACTTATGTAGGCTTTTCTTCCGTTTCCTTTATGTGTATGATGTGGCTTTTGCTGCCTTACAGCAGCCCGACAATGGTTTGGGGCTTATCCGGCAAGGGCCTGCGGACAACCATTTCTTTGGAAGGCTTTTATGACAAGGTATTAGCCAATTTCCTCCAAATCAATATTGGGAATTTGTCGATTCCCGTAGGCAGCCTGGCCTTTTTCGCATTGCTGGCCTTTTTGATGTGGGCCTTCCTCCACACCAAAACAGGGACTGCCATGACGGCAGTAGGTTCCAACCCGGCATTTGCCCGGGCTTCCGGCATCAATATTGATAAAATGCGGCTGCTTTCCGTAGTCATGTCCACCTGGTTAGCGGCAGTCGGGATTTTAGTCTATGAACAGGGCTTTGGATTTATCCAGCTTTATATGGCGCCTTTTTATATGGCGCTCCCGGCAGTATCTGCAATCCTGATTGGCGGTGCTTCTGTCAATAAAGCTTCCATCACCAACGTTATTATTGGTACGTTCCTATTCCAAGGGATTGTTACCATGACCCCAACCGTAATGAATTCCATGATTCATATGGATATGAGCGAGGTCATCCGGATTGTCGTTTCCAATGGTATGATCCTCTATGCTTTGACGAGAAAAACTGAGGGGGCAAAATGAGCATGAATGATAATAAGGGCGGCGGCAAACGTTTGCTGGATTTGGCGCGAAATAACTCCGTGCCATTGATGTTTATTTTAATCTGTGCCGTTTGCATCCCCGTTTCTGGTTTTTCCCCGGCTTACCTGCTGAATGAGATCCTGACCAGGATGGGCCGGAATACCTTTTTAATCCTAAGCCTGCTGATTCCGATTATGGCTGGGATGGGTTTAAATTTTGGCATGACCCTGGGGGCTATGGCAGGGGAAATCGGGCTGATTTTAGTAGCGGACTGGCAGATCTGGGGGATCCCCGGGATCATCCTGGCAATGATTATTTCCATCCCCTTTTCTATCCTGTTAGGGCTGATGTGCGGGAATTTGATGAATAAGGCAAAAGGCCGCGAAATGGTAACCGGTTATATTATTAGTTTCTTTGTGAATGGGTTGTACCAGCTTGTGGTGCTGTATATGATGGGTTCCATTATCCCCATCATACATTCTTCCATTAAACTGCCCCGTGGTTATGGCATCCGCAATACCGTCAGCCTGCTGCACATGCGGCAGTATCTTGACAACTTATTAGCCATCCATATTGGCGGTGTTAAAATTCCAGTTTTAACCTTTTTGATTACAGGTTTGCTGTGTCTGTTTATTATCTGGTTCCGGAAAACCAAATTGGGCCAGGATATGCGCGCGGTAGGCCAGGATATGGAAGTGGCCCGGGACGCCGGAATTAAAGTGGAACGGACCCGGATCATTGCTATTGTGATGTCAACGGTTTTTGCCGGTTTAGGCATGGTTATTTATTTGCAGAACATGGGCAACCTTTCCACTTACAGCTCCCATACACAAATTGGTATGTTCTGTATTGCTGCCTTGCTGGTAGGCGGCGCTTCTGTTGATAAGGCTTCCATTGGCAATGTATTTTTAGGCGTTATCTTATTCCACCTGATGTTTATTGTAGCCCCTTCTACTGGCGCGAAAATTACAGGGGATTCCATGATTGGGGAATATTTCCGGGTATTCATTTCATATGGCGTTATTACCCTGGCCCTGATCATGTATGAAACCAAAAAACGGAAAGCAAAAGGCAAAGCCGGACAGATGCTCCAGCTTGCGCAAAGTGAGGAGGATGGGCAGTGAAATCAAAACGTATTATCCTGTTCCGTCTTGGGGCAATCTTATTCCTGCTGATCATTGCCGGAATTATGATGGTAATTGGCAGAGGGCATACCGTATATGTGGATAATAAATCCTTGGAGTATAATGGCCAGACTTATGAAACCCCGTATAAAGTTGTAGTATTTGTAGACGGGGAACAAGTGGCGAAGCTTTATGATAAGGAAAGAGGCATGACCACCTGTATCGGGCAGAAAGTTGCGATGTCCCTGGAAATTACCCAGAAAAAAGGCGGCGAAGAAGAAGTCAAAAATATTACAATCAGCCTGCCTTATAATATGGACGGTATCGCAATCAATCTGCCGGCTTATCTGGCAGGGCTTCCCGAGGAAGCTTATCTGTCTGAATTCCAGCCCGCACCGGATCAGCCGGAAGAGGATGAATCCGATGAAGCGGTGACAGATGAATTCGGGTTAGGCGATATTTAACGATTTCATTTAAAATATACAGCCCATGCTTTTAACTGCATGGGCTGTATTGTCAGGAGGAAAAAAATATGGCTGTTTTATCAGGAATGAAACCGGAACCTGTATTTCAGTATTTTGAAAAGCTCTGTGCGGTGCCCCACGGCAGCGGCAATACGAAACAAGTCAGCGATCTTTGTGCCGGTTTTGCCCGGGAGCTGGGCTTAAAATACCGGCAGGATGCAAGCAATAACCTGATCATCTGGAAAGACGGTTCAGCCGGTTATGAACATGCGGAACCGGTGATTTTGCAGGGCCATTTGGATATGGTCTGCGCCAAAACAGAAGACTGTACCAAAGATATGGCAAAAGAAGGCTTGGACTTGGAAACCGACGGGAATGAAGTCTGGGCCAAAAATACTTCATTAGGCGCAGATAATGGGATTGCAGTTGCCATGATTCTGGCAGTCCTGGCAGATCCCGCTCTGCCCCACCCGCCCATTGAAGCGGTATTGACAACAGATGAAGAAATCGGGATGTGTGGAGCCTTTGACTTGGACTGTTCCGATTTAAAAGGGAAAAAGCTCATCAATATTGACTCCGAAGAAGAAGGAATTTTTACCGTTTCCTGTGCCGGCGGCGTCCGGACAGACTGTTTCCTGCCCGGCAGAAAACAGCCCTTCCAAAATGGGGAAGCGGCTTATACCATAGAATTAGGCGGCTTGCAGGGGGGCCATTCCGGCGCGGATATTGATAAAGGCCGGGGCTCTGCCAACCAGCTAATGGGGCGGGTACTTTATTCCCTGATGGAGCAGATTCCGGAATTGCGGCTTGCGGATATACAGGGCGGCGTTTTTGACAATGTGATTGCCTCCCATAATAAAGCGGCTGTTGTAATTCCCCAGGAGAAAACTGCTAGCCTGGAAGTTTTTATTGGGGAATTTGACGGGATTTTGAAAAATGAATATGCCGGATGTGATGACGGCATTGTGTTAAGCTGCCATCCGGCAGAATTAACAGCCGCTTTGGATGCAAAAACCACTTCTGCCGTCCTCCATCTGCTTTTGGCACTGCCTCAGGGCGTCCAGGCAATGAATGTGGATTTCCCCGGACTGGTGCAGACTTCTTTAAACCTTGGCATTATCCGACTGGAAGAGGACGGGCTGCATTTTACCCTTTCTATCCGGTCCTGTATCGCTTCCCAAAAACAGATGCTGGTACAGCGGCTGAAAGCCCTTGTAGAATATGCAGGCGGCACAGTCCAGGAAAGGAACGCTTACCCGGGCTGGCAGTATGCAAAAGATTCCCTGTTAAAAGATATCGTTCTTGCAGCGTACCGGGATATTTGCGGGAAAGAGGGTATCATTTCCGCAACCCACGGCGGCCTGGAATGCGGCCTGTTTATTGAAAAAATACCGGGCCTGGATGCCATTTCCTTAGGGCCGGAAATGCACGACGTCCATTCCGTTCGTGAAAGGCTGAACATTCCTTCTACGGCCCGTGTTTATGAACTGCTTTGTGAAATTTTAAAAAGAAGTAAATAAAATAACTCCTGTCAATAGAAAAAGAAAGGGAAGGGATTTTCCATGGACAGGCAAAGACCCAGGGGCCGGGAGAAAAATATTACCGGCCCTGCAAAAAAGGTAGAAAAACGTGGAGAAGGGATGCACACCGGCCCGGTAGGGGGCCTTGGCGGGCATAGTCCCAATGGGGGTACAGGAAACAGCCCTGGCACCCGCAGTACAGGAACCCGTTCCGGCGGCGGGATGATGAAAATAATTGCCCTGCTGGCAGTCCTGCTGTTAGGAGGCGGAGGCGGCCTGGGGGCATTATTAGGCGGCGGCCAGCATGGACAAGCGCCGGGAACCAGCCAGAGCGCCCCAAACAGCCAGCAAAGCGCATCCTCTCAAGGCAGCGGCTTTGACTTGAGCACCCTGCTGGGAAGCTTAGGCGGCGGCAGCGTTTCCAGCGGCTGGAAGGGAGAAGCCAATACCGGGCGGTTGAATCAGGAAGTCAGCGCCGCGGCCCGTCCGAAAATGACGAAATTGCTGGGGAACAACAAAGACACCGCAACCATTATGATTTATATGTGCGGCACCGATTTGGAATCCCGCAGCGGTATGGGAACCTCGGATATCCAGGAAATGCTGGCGGCAGACTTTGGAAATCAGATTAACCTGCTGGTTTATACAGGCGGCTGTTCCGGCTGGCGCAATGACCAGGTAAGCAGCCGTACCAATCAGATCTGGCAGATTAAAAATGGTAAAATGGCCTGTCTGGAAAAGGATTTGGGAAGTGTCCCAATGACCGATCCGGCCACCCTGACAGGGTATATCCAGTATTGTGCCAAAAAATTTCCAGCCAGCCGTTATGAGCTGATTTTCTGGGATCATGGCGGCGGCTCCATCAGCGGTTATGGCTATGATGAAAAATTTGCATCCAGCGGCTCCATGGGCCTGTCTGGGATCGATACCGCTTTGAAAAATGCTGGCGTGAAATTTGATTTTATAGGGTTTGACGCCTGCTTAATGGCGACAGCAGAAAATGCTTTGATGCTGACCCAGCATGGGGATTACCTGATTGCTTCGGAAGAAACTGAGCCGGGTGTGGGCTGGTATTATACCAACTGGCTGACAGCCTTCGGTAAAAATCCCTCTATGCCTACCATTAAACTGGGCCAGAAGATTGCGGATGATTTTGTAGATGTCTGCGCACAAAAATGCCCGGGCCAGCTAACAACTTTATCAGTGGTGGATTTGGCGGAACTGGAAGCCACAATTCCGGCCAGCCTGACGGAATTTTCCCGTTCAGCCAGCCAGCTTATTTCTTCCAAGCAGTACCAGACTGTTTCCAATGCCCGCAGCAATACCCGGGAATTTGCCCAGTCCAGCCGGATTGACCATGTGGATCTGGTGCATCTGGCCCAAAACCTGGACAATGACAAAAGTAAAAATCTTGCGGATGCCCTGCTGAGTGCAGTAAAATACAACCGGACTTCCTCCAATATGACCAATGCTTATGGCATTTCCATTTACTTCCCCTATAAAAAAATTGCTTCCGTAGATAAAGCGGTAGCCGCTTACCAGCAGATTGGCATGGATGAAGCCTATGTTCGGTGTATCAAGGAATTCGCCAGCCTGGAAGCAAGCGGCCAGGCTGTTTCCGGCGGAACCAATTCGCCGCTTCCGGCGCTGTTAGGCAGTTTAACTTCTTCCTCCGGCGGCGCAGAAGCAATCTCGCAGATGCTGGAAGGCTTTTTAGGCGGGGGTTTTGGCTCCATTGCCGGCCTGAGCAGCGCGAATACAGGCTTTTTAAGCGGAAAAGCTTTGGATTCGGAAGAAATGGCCCAGTATCTCACAGAAAACCGTTTTGCTTATGAAAAACTGGCGTGGAATACAGGCACAGACGGAGTTCCTGTGCTTCATTTGGACGAGGACCAATGGAATTTGGTACAAACATTGGAATTGAACCTTTTCTATGATGACGGGGAAGGCTACATTGATCTGGGATTGGATAATGTATTTGATTTTAATGAGGCAGGGGATTTAAAAGGGATCCATGACGGCACCTGGCTTGCCATTAACGGGCAGCCAGTAGCTTATTATCATACAACGACAGTGGATGACGGCACCCGTTATACCATTACCGGACGGATACCGGTGCTCCACAATGGGAAACGTGCGGAACTGCTTCTGGCTTTTGATGATGAAACGCCTTATGGCTATGTAACCGGAATCCGGCGTGTATACAGTCCGGATGAAACGGAAACCGTTGCCAAAAGTGATACCGCTTTGGAAGCCGGGGATACCCTGGAATTTTTATGTGATTATTACAGCTATAACGGGGATTACCAGGACAGCTATTTGTTAGGAGATCCGCTGACGGTTACAGGGGAAGGGCTGGCAATCAGCAATGTACCCTTAGAAGGGACTGTAAAAGCTACTTACCGTTTTACCGATCTGTACAACCAAAGTTATTGGACGCCTCCGGTTCCATAATAAAAAAGAGATAAAACAAGGGGCAGATGCTTTTATACATCTGCCCCTTGTTTTATGATAACATCCCTTGAATAACATAATAAAGTTTAGGGCCGCCCTTTTCAAAGGGCGGTAGGTCCAGGGCAAAGCCCTAGCGGGTTTGGGCGGGGCCCAACATGGGTTTTACAGTTCAGAAAGCTTCAGCAAATCTTCCCAGTTCCGGTCCACTTCTTTTTGGACTTCTTCGATCATCCATTCGTTGCCCGGTTTGAACATATGAGCAAACCGGCCTTGGGTTTTCAGGTATTCTACCACAGGCTTTTTCTCTTTTGGCCTGTAATTCAAGGTATATTTCCCCTCAAATACTTCATAAAGGGGCCATACGCAGGTTTCTACGGCTAATTTTGTAATTTCCATCAATTTTTCACTGGGATACCGCCAGCCCCGGGGACATGGAGCCATGACATTTAAGAAAGCTGCTCCAGGGGTATAAATCGCTTTATGGGCTTTTTCGCTGATGTCTTTAAAGTTGCCGATAAAAGTGGTCTGGGCGGCATAAGGAATGCCATGGGCTACCATAATTTTTGTCAGGTTCTTTTTCTGCTGCATTTTGCCAGGGATAACCTTTCCGGCAGGGGTTGTAGTGGTGTCCGCAAAATGCGGGGTAGAAGAAGAACGCTGAATACCGGTATTCATATATGCTTCGTTGTCATAACATACATAAACCATGTCATGGCCCCGTTCCATTGCTCCGGACAGGGACTGGAACCCGATATCATATGTGCCGCCGTCGCCGCCAAAAGCAATAAATTTATAGCTGTCATCAATTTTCCCTTGTTTTTTCAAGGCCCTGTAAGCAGTTTCCACACCGGAAATGGTTGCGGCTGCATTTTCAAAGGCATTATGAATAAAACTGCCTTTCCAGGAGGTGTAAGGGTACATAAAGGTAGAAACCTCCAGGCAGCTTGTCGCAGAACAAACAACAGCTTTATCTTCCGGCTCCAGGGCCCGAAGGATTGTCCGTACTGCAATGGGGGAGCCACAGCCTGCACACATCCGGTGACCGCCAGCCAGACGTTCTTCCTTCATGAGGTTTTCTTTCAAACTATAACTCATGATGCTTTTTCCTCCTTATTCCCGGACTTCCAAATACCGGTAGGTTTCACCGGTATCGCCGGTCTGGACGATTTTTTCCAGTTCAGCAAATACATGCTGGATGCTTTCTACCCGTACATCCCGTCCGCCTAAACCATAAATATAATTGATTCCTTTTGGCTCATGGATGCCTGCTGCATACAGGGCAGCACAGGTTTCCGCATAAATGGGGCCGCAGTGGGCATTGAAGCTGTCGTCTTTATCCATAGCGGCAAAGGCTTTTACATGCTTCAAAGCTTCTGCGATTTCCTCCGACGGGAATGGCCGGAAAGAACGAATTTTGATTAAGCCGACTTTTTTATTTTGGGCCCGTAATTCCTGGATAGCTTCTTTTGCAGTGCCGGCAGAAGAACCAATGATCAGGATGGCTTCTTCCGCGTCTTCCATTTCATAGGTTTCAATGAGTCCATATGTACGCCCGGTGATTTTGCCAAATTCAGCCCCAACTTTTTTTATGACTTCTTTTGCGTCTATCATGGCCTGGGCCTGCTGGCGTTTGGCTTCCATGTAGTAAACAGAAGTTGCATAAGCTCCTACGGACATAGGTTCGTCTTTCTTTAACAAGAAATGCTGGGGTTCATATTTGCCTACAAATTCTTTTACTTTTTCGGTTTCCACCAGTTCGATATTTTCAATGGCGTGGGAAGTAATAAACCCATCCTGGCAAATCATAATCGGCAGGCTGACAGCTTCGCCAATGCGCATGGCTTGCAGGTAATTGTCATAAGCTTCCTGGTTGTTTTCCGCAAAGAGCATCAGCCAGCCGGTATCCCGGACGCCCATTGCGTCGGAATGGTCATTGTTGATATTGATAGGGCCGCTTAATGCCCGGCAGCTTACAGCTAAGGTGATCGGCAGGCGGTCACTGGCAGCCACATATAACATTTCGGTCATGTAGCACAACCCACAGGAAGAAGTTGCACTAATGGCCCTGGCTCCGGCAGCCTGCGCGCCAATACAGGTAGACATGGCACTGTGTTCTGATTCTACGGCAATAAATTCAGTATCTACTTCCCCGTTATCCACATAGGCAGAAAAATACTGGGGGATTTCAGTCGATGGCGTAATGGGATAAGCCCCCATTACATCTGGATTGATTTGCTTCATTGCATAAGCAACGGCTTCATTGCCGGAAAGCCTTTCTCTAATTCCCATTGTTACTTCTCCCCCTATTTCTCATCTTTGACCATTGTAATGGCCCCAAAAGGGCATACATTGGCACAAATGCCGCAGCCCTTGCAAAAGAAATAGTTAAAATCCTCCCGTTTGCCGTCTTTCCCCACAGGAATGGACAGATCCGGACATACAGGCGCGCATAACAGGCACTGCTTGCATTTATCCCAATCCAGAACCGGCTTATTGGTGCGCCAGTCACCGGTTTCCACCATTTCAGAAGTGCCGCCTTCATAAATATTGCAGCCCATGGTCATTTCTTTCCAGGTAATGCTGGGGGTCATATCCTTTGCCAACTGGCTCATCCGATTTGTACCTCCTTCATGGAACGTTTTAAAGCGCGCATATTGCCGTCAATCATCTGAGGCTTGCTGGCGAATTTATGCTGGAAGGAGCCTTCCATATCTTTGATAAATTCCTGTTCTTCCACAACACCGGAAACTTTTACAATAGCAGCCAGCATAGGGGTATTGGGGAAGTTTTTGCCTAATTCTTCTTCACTGATTTTCCCTGCGTCAATGGTGCAGACCTTTCCTTCATAGCCCTTCAGTAAAGGCCGGACTTCTTCCGGAGTTTTATGGGAATTGATAACAATAGCCCCGCCTTTTTTCAGGCCCGCTGTTACATTCACAGCACTTAATAAAGTTTCGTCTACAACTACTACATAATCCGGTTCATAAATATTGGAATGGACTGTAATCCGTTCCGAACTGATCCGGTTATATGCCGTAATAGGGGCGCCCATCCGTTCCGGGCCGTATTCCGGGAAGCCTTGGACATATTTTCCCGTATTGAAAGCCGCATCTGCCAGCAGCAAAGATGCTGTTTTTGCACCCTGGCCTCCCCGGCCATGCCACCGGATCTCTACGATGTCTTTCATCTCTGATCCTCCTAATGCGTTATTGCAGGGGTTTCCTGCTGTTTTAAAAAAACAGGCAGGATCTGGTCTGAAAAAGCGCATCCTACCTATTTTATACTTAAATTATAATATCCAGCGCTGTCGAAATCAACATACAAATTTTTATACCGCCGGGTATTTATAGGAACAGGCAAAACAAGCACCTTGATTTTATGCAGTTTGCCATAAAAATATAAACATAATAAAGAAAAAAGAGATATTATTGCTGAAATATACCCCTGAATTGCGGTTTTGTCTTATTGAAGCTTTCCGGCATGGGGGATATAATAGAGATAAAAGAACGGGAAAATGACTTTTGTATTATTCCAACATAGAAAGGAAGAGAAAGAAATGATCCATGCACTAAAAGAAATTGTCCTCCAGGCAGGCAATTTGATTCGGCAGGGCTGCCATGGGGACGTATGGTCAAAGCCGGGGCAGTCTAATTTTGTAACGGAGTATGACGTAAAAGTACAGCGGTTTCTCATTGAAAGATTGGGGGCTTTGTCACCTGGCTGTACCTTTGTATGCGAAGAAGAAGGTCTTTCCGAAAACCGGATTGAAAATGGCCCTGCATATATCATTGATCCCATTGACGGGACTACTAACTTTTTGTGCGGGCTTCCTTTCTGCGGGATTTCCGTAGCGTTTGCCCAGGCGGAGGAAACGAAAATGGGGGTGGTTTATAATCCCTTCCGGGAAGAATTGTTTTGGGCTGAAAAAGGAAAAGGTGCTTACTTAAATGAAACACCGCTAAAAGCCGTTGACAGGCCCTTGGAAAAGGGTGTTTTAAATTTCAGCAACGCGCCTTATGACGTAAGCCTTCGGGAAGCAGCCTTTGCTTTGGAGAAGGCTGTTTATCCTCATACAATGGACATCCGGGAATTAGGCAGTGCAGCTCTTTCTTTATGTTATATTGCGGCAAACCGCTGTGTCGCTTATTATTCCCCGGGGCTTTGTGTATGGGATTATGCGGCGGCAGCCTGTGTCCTTGGGGAAGCAGGCGGGGTTATTCTTTGCGCAGACGGTTCTCCGACGGCATACCGCAGCCATATTCCAATCTTAGGCGGTGTCCCTCAGGCAGCAGCAGAATTTTTACAAATTGTAGAAGCCCAGCAGTAAAAAAGGATCGGACAGCCATTTTTCCAGCCCTTTCTTTTTCCATCTTTTCCAGTCCTGCCATTTTGTTTAAAAGGAATTTGTTGCTTTTTTTCCATATTTCAGATATAATATACTCTAAGTATGGAAGGGCATTCTCGAGAAAGGAAAAGGTGGATATGAAAAAAATTTTTACCAAGCGCCTGTTTATCTACATGCTGGTAGCCCTGTTGATTACAATTACAGGAATTTTTGGGTTGCAGACGATTGTGACTCAGAAGAACAATGCGGTTTCCAGCCAGAATAAGCTGCAGGATGTAAAAGAGAGGTTAGACAATAATCAAAAAAACATTGAGAGTCTGACAAACAATTTGAGTGAGGATAATCTGGCTAAGACCAGGGCTTTTGCAGATATGCTTGCCATTGATCCATCCATTGCAGGCAATATGGCGAAGCTGAACCAGATCAAGGACAGGCTGAAGGTAAATGAATTACATATCATTGACGAGAATGGAATTATTACAAGCAGCTCTATCGCTGCCTATATAGGCTTTGACATGAAAAGCGGGGATCAGTCCAACGCTTTTATGGTTATCGTGAAGGACCCTTCCATTGAAATTGCCCAGGAGCCCCAGCTTAATGTAGCAGAGGGGATCATGATGCAGTATATCGGAGTAGCCCGGAAAGATGGCAAAGGCTTAGTACAGGTGGGCGTCAGGCCGGAAGTCCTGGAAAATATGCTTGCCAATACATCTTTGGATGTGGTGTTGAAGGACATTGATTTTGGAGAGAAAGGTTATGTTTATGCCATAGACGAACCCACCGGAAGCATTGTGGCCCATCCCAATGCTTCCCTGATTGGGACTTCTGCCGTAGATGCAGGATTCCCGCCAGAGCTTACAGGCCAAGGAAAAGTAAAAATAGACGGCGTAAAAGGCTATTATATGACAGACGAATACCAGGGAAAAATCATTGGGACTTTTATGCCTGCCAATGAATACTATGCCCAGCGCAGGGATCAGACAATGGTTGTATCTCTTAGTATGATTTTAATTTTTGGGATGCTGCTGATCTTTATCAACCTGATGGTAGACCGTAAAATTGTCCGGGGTATTAACCGGATTACCAATTCCATGAAAAAGATTGCAGACGGGGATTTCGGCATAGAAGTCAATGAAACAGGAAATCCGGAATTTATTATGCTTTCCGACAGTATAAACAAAATGGTTGAGAATATCAGCCATAACATAAGTGAAAATGAAAAATTACTGGAACGCCAGAAAAGAGATATGGAAAATATCCAGAGGCTGATCCACAATGTAAAGAATGCCTGTCAAAATCTTTACAGCGTATCCGGAGAAAATCTGAAAAATGCGGATCATATTTATAATGGCACTGGGGAACAGGAAAAAGCAGTAGATGATTTAAAGGGAATTATGGAGCAGCTGACCCAGGAATTAAACAGCGGCGTAGATGCTGCCCTCTATGTTACAACGGAAACGGGGAATACAGCTGAAAAAATTACACAGACACAGGAACAAATGAAGCTGCTGAGTGATTCTATCAATAAGATTAGTGAAATGTCTACGGCGATTGTAAAAATTATTGGTGAAATCAATTCGATTGCCCAGCAAACCAATATCCTTTCTTTGAATGCCTCTATTGAAGCGGCCAGAGCTGGCGAAATCGGCAAATGTTTTGCAGTTGTAGCAGCTCAGGTGGGGGAATTGGCCGACAGAAGTGCAGTTGCGGCTGAGGAAACCAATGAATTGATTACCAATTCTATCAATGCCATCGAAAGCGGAAAAGTTATTACAGATCAAACCGTTGAAACATTTGGAATTATGGCACATAATATTGAAAAATCCAATAAGGGTGTACTGGCAATCACAGATATGGTAAAGAAAAATGTCGATATTGTAGCCAGCGCCGTCAGCCAGATTGGAAGGATTTCCAATGTTGTGGATGAAAATGTGCAGATTTCCCAGGATACCAAGCAGGCATCTTCTAATATTGCAGATATTACAGGGAAATTGCTGAGGCTGGTTGAACAGCATTAACAGACATCTGTGAAAAGAAAGCACAAGGTTTCATCATGAGAAGATGAAGCCTTGTGCTTTTGTTATGGCTTTATTTCGGACTCAAAAATGCAGGTTCGCGGACAAAAATCAAGAGTTTACGGACAAATTGACACAAATAGGAATAAAAGTATTAAAATGATAAATAGTTAAAAATGAAAGGGGCTTTGATTGGGAAAGATGGATCACGTTACAATTATAAAGCTGGCATACGGGAACCTGTATATGGGAAAAATTTCTATAAAAGAAACTTTAATACAGGTGATTTCTTATTATTATGAATATTATACAATCACAAAGGATTCCAAATTTAAACAGTTGATTTTAGATCATGTACAGGCTTATTTGGAATTGGGCTTTTCCTATGAGGAAATTTGTGAATTTTCTGATGAAATTTTAAAAGATATTCTTGGCGCGCAAAAAGATCTTTTTATCCGGCAGCATGGCACCAGGCAAAAAAAAGTCAATTTATCAAAAGAACAAATCAGCAATATTCTTGGTTCCTGGAAAAAAGCAAAATTAAATTCCGGAAAAAAAACAGAAATTATTGATGATATTTATTATAAAATTAAAAATCATATTTGCGGCGTATATGAATACCATACTAATTTATCCGGCAAAGGCCCCTTGGACAGATGTTCTGTATTGGTAATCAGTGAGGAGGAGTGTTATTTAAAAAATCCCGAAGGTATTTGCTACACATTCAAAATAAAACCATAAAGAAGTCAAAAAATATATTTCGCGGACAAAAAACGCTATTTCACGGACATTTTCCCCTATACACCTAAATTTTGTGTTATACTAGTGATAACAATAGACTGAATTTACAAATTTTGGTCAGCAAATTTAGGCAATTTATGAGGGAGATGTTTTTTTTGTTTTATATTGCAATTTGTGATGACGATTCTGCTGTTATGCATGAAATATCAGACAAAGTCAGTATATTTTTTACGGAAAAGCAAATTCCCCATAAAATATACTGTTTTGAAAATGCTTCTGTCTTTTGGGCGGATATGAAAGAATGTATTAACCGCTATGATGTTTTTATTCTGGACCTGGAAATGCCCGGGTTGTCAGGAAAAGAACTGATTCAGCAGATTAAACAATTACGGAATGATGCTTATATTATTCTGCTGACCTGCCATGAACAATTTGTTTATGATGGCTATGAATGGGGTGTATACCGTTTCATTTCCAAAGCAAATTATGAAGGCCGCCTTTTATCAGCCTTGATGCAGGTTTATAAAAATGTGGAGGCAGAAAAAGGATTTTATTTATATCATTCTCCAGACGGTGAGCAGAAATTATATTATAAGGATATTTTGTATATTACAAAATCAGCCAAAAATTCCATTTTTCATACAAAATCATGTGGTGATATTCCCCTGCGCATATCACTTGCAAAATTATATAACGAATTAGATCCCGAAGTTTTTTGTTTTGTGGATCGAAGCTGCATTATCAACATCAACCATATCACTTCCATAAAAAAAGAAACAAACAGTGTAACTTTATTAGAAACTATAAATGTCACGATTAGCAAATCGAAAATAAACAAATTACATATTTTTATGAATGAGAATTGGTATAGGGGGAATGTTTAAATGTTGAATTCATATTATTTTTTTGAAATATTGGCTACATATGTGGAATTTATGTTGCTGTATGCGTTTTGCGACCGATTATTTGAGCCTCGGTTTACCAAAAATAAACAGCGGCTGGTGAAACAATTTTTAACCGCGATTTTAACAACGTTGGTAACTTTAGCAAATATAGTTGCATTATTTTCTTATATCACAGCATTCGTTGGGGTTCCCATGGTTGCTTTGGCAAGCAGCATTCTTTATAAAGAGAAATTTATATCTATAAAAAATATATGTATATTTAGTGTAACATACATTTATTATGCTACTGTTTTATGTATTGATTTCTTATCCGTTTCTTTCATAAGCACGTTTTTTCCAGGGATAACAGGTTACAATGTCCTTAATGTACAAAATATTTATCGTATAGTTCATTTAGTTTTTGTAAAAAGTATTGGCATTTTGGTTTATTTTCTAATGCGGCGACACTTGCATAAAAATGTGATTAAGCCGGAATATTTTTTTTATTTGTTTTTGATTAGTTTTCTGATAAAACTTTCCTCATTTTTTGTTAATCAATTATCTTCCTTATGGTTAATAGAGGATAGTGGAATAAAATATGTTGCCGTGTTTGTACATACTTTAAATATAATAATTACTTTTCTCGCTTTTGTAATAACGAAAAAACTAACAGAATTGAATGAAGCTCGAGAATACTTACATATTAGCGAGGTTTTAAACGAAAAACAAGGGGACGAATATCTCCGCTATTCCCAGCTTGATACAGAAAACGCCAAAATCAGGCATGAATTGAAAAACCATTTCTTGGTGGTATCCCAGCTTATCCAGGAAGACAAAGTAGACGCCTGCAAAAAATATTTGGAAAAATGCTCTTTCGAGGAACCCCTGTTCCATGAATTTGCACAGACCGGCTCTGATATTGTAGATATGGTGTTAAAAAGCCGGATTTATCTGGCGAAAAAATCCCATATTCTGTTAAATTATACGGGGGTTAATCTAACCAATATCCATATAGAAGAAAAAGATATTTGTTCTATCTTGTCCAACCTGCTGGATAATGCCATTGAAGCCTGCAATCGTCAAGCCCCGGAGGCAAAAAAGACAATAGATGTTACAATCAGTGAACAATGGGGATTGCTTAGGATTGAAGTAAGCAACACTGTCGATACGCCTCCCGTAATTAAAAATGGGAGAATTGCCACATCCAAAGCGGACAAAAATCTCCATGGATTTGGCTTGCAGGTTATAAAGGACTGCGTTAAAAAATATCACGGGGATATGAATTTTTCCTATGATGAAATTGCTCATACGTTTTCTGTGGCGCTGACCCTTTGCTTAGCTTAGAATAAGTTCACGGACAAAATTCGAGAGTTTACGGACAAATTCCCCCAGAATGATTTTCATATGTTACAATAAAAAAGGACAATCTTTTAATTTGAAAAAATTTATTGCTTGTCCTTTTGTTGGCCATTGCGCAATGATTCCAAAGCAGTCTGGAATATCAGGTTCTGATCAAGCCTGATTGAACGGACAAAAAATTTATCAATGGAGGCATACGAAATATGAACTGGAAAAAAAGCATTTGTCATTTTGTAGCTTTAGCCGTTTCAGCCGCACTTTGCTATATGTCGGCTGGTTTGCCAGCTTTGGCGGCTTCCGCTGCATCTGTACAGGAATACCCGATTGCGGTCAAGTCCCATGAAATACTTTCTATTTCTGGATTAACCGCCCGGGAGGGGGAAAAACTTGACTATTTCTATAAACATAAATCAGGCGGCCCTTATTTTCTTGCTCCTGAGTATTATCAATCCTCTGATGGTGGGAAAACATGGAGCAAATCAGATCTCTCCGATTATAAAAGCTTTTTAAACCAGAATTACCCACAAGCGGAGGGTACTCCATCAATTTATATGGCGCAAAACGGCGATATTTATTTTACAACCATACTTTCACATGGTCAAGTAAGATCTAGTAATGGGGACGGTTACGGTTTCCGGAATTTTTCTGTTTTTAAATATTCCAACGGAACAGTTACCGAAATTGCACCTTTAAAAATGGGCCATTACGGCGGGGTCCGTATGGACGTGTTGCATGTATCCAACGAAGGTGACATTGTCGCTTGGCAGCAAACTTATGAGAAAGCTTTAAAACAAGCGCCCGCTGATCTTCAGATACCCCCATCACAACTCTGTTATTACAACGCGAAAACAAATTCTGTTTCAAAAGCAGACTTAATTGTCCCCAGAGAATGGAATATACTTACATATGCCAATAATAGTGTTTTCGGCTTTTTGTGCGCAGATGATAAGGTTAATTTGCAGGCTTTTGATGTAAAAACCGGGAAAAATGTTTTGTCAATCCCAATCCCGGGGCTTGCTGTGAAAGATAGCGGTTCCGTGGCGGCCTGTATTGGTCCAAATAATAATCTATATGTACTTTGTTCTTCCGGCATTTTTGTCTTAAAACCAGGCAGCAAACAATTACAAAAAATTATAGATGTTTCTTCTACACGCTTAGGAAAAAATGCTCTTTGTTTTGGCCCAGCCGCATATGCCCCGGATGGCTCTATTTATGTGCCTGTTGAGTACAGCAGCAGTCCTTCCATTGTAAAAACCACAATCACAAATTGGGATCGGGATGGGAAAATCCTCCGTTTCAAACTGCCAGCAGGGGTTTAATAGTAAAAATAAGGTGATTATATGAATTGGAAAAAAACAATTTGCCCTTTGGTAGCCCTAGCTGTTTCGGCAGCGTTATGTTATGTATCGGCTGCGGCGGCTGTGGAGGAATATCCCATTGCGGCGAAATACCAGCAGGATCGGGCAATTACCGCCCTGACAGCCCGGGAAGGAGGCTCCCTTGACTATTTTTCCAGAACCAGTGAGAAAAAATTTAATTTAATGATCCCGTTGCAATATCATTCTTCTGATGGCGGCAAAACCTGGAGCACTGTGGATCTTTCCGCATATAAAAATTATTTGAATAAGAATTATCCGGAAGCCGGAGAAACCAGCAATATTTATATGGCGCAAAATGGGGACATTTATTTTACAACAATTACCTCTTTAGATGAAAAGGTGGAAGGCAGCAACCATTTTACTTACCGGAATTATGGGGTTTTTAAATATTCCGGCGGCCAAGTCAGTGAAATTGCCCCTTTAAAAATGGGGAACTTTGCCGCAAGCGGAATTAAAGTGTGCGGGGTTACACCAAGCGGTGATGTTGTTGCACTCCAAAGGACAGAATCTCTGGGTATGTTAGCAGGTGCTATTAAAACACCACCCCATAGAATCTGCTATTATTCTGCGAAAACCAATACGGCTTCTAAAGTAGACATGGTCATAGAAAACCCCAGACAATGGACCCCCCAAGTCTATGCGGACCAAATGCTTTTTGGAATCCGGAACAATGGCCAAGTCCAGATAGAAGGGTATGATATCAAAACTGGAAAACTGTCCCTGGAACTCCCGCTTACTGAATTACCCCAAGATGAAAGTTCTTCCGTATCAATTTGTGCAGATCCAAAAGAGAATTTATATGTCCTTTGCGCTTCCGGGATCTATATCCTGAAACCGGGAAGCAAACAATTACAAAAAATCATAGATGTTTCTTCTACCAGGCTCGGGAAAAATGCTTGGAGTTTTGGAACGCCTGCTTATGGGCCGGATGGTTCCCTTTATACCCCTATACGTTACCGGAACGGAAAAAAAGCTGGAAATGCAGATGGTGACGCAGATGGGAAAATATTACGTTTCAAACTGCCGGCAGGCATCTAATATATCGTTTTTTTCAGATATTTTGGCCGCAAGCCATGCCGCAGAATGTGCGGGACATTCTGTGGGCACAAACCCATTCCCAAAGCCAAAGGACAAGTAATATAACATCTTCTTATGGGAGTGTAAAAACCTGGTGAAAAAACAGATTTTTAAAAGGCAGAATATTGCACAGCTTCATAAAAAGAAATATCTGGCCCGGGAAAAACGGGAATTTATGGGTGCTATGTTGTTTTTGCTTCCCAGCCTGTTAGGTGTATGTTATTTTGTACTGTTCCCTTTGGGAGATGCGGTCAGGCGTTCTTTTTTTGACGCGATGGGGAATCACTTTGTTGGGTGTGAAAATTACAGGTCTGTTTTTAAAAATACGGCTTTCCAGTTAGCCGCAGCCAATACAGCCCGTTTTATAGGCGTTTGTATTCCTGTATTGATTGGCTTGTCTATTGCCAGGGTTACAACGGTGTACCCCTCACAGGCAACCATTTCGGATAAAGTAAAGCTGTCGGGAACCATTACGGCGGCAGATAAAATTTCTGTACCAGCCTTGTATGGCTTCCCGGTAAAAGAAATCATTGGAAATATTGGCGGGAATATTGAAGCAGGGGAAACCATCCTGCAATTTGAAATAGAACCGTTACAGGAGGCCATCCAATTAAAAAAAGCCGAGCTTTTAAAATTACAGGCGGAATTGCAGGCTGAATCGGTTTCTCAGGAAGGCACTGACGAGCTGGAGCGCCAGATTGAGGAGAACCAGTTGGATGCCATGCAGGAGGAATATGCTTATCTCCGATCCCGGACGGATCGGGAAATTGAAAATGCCCAGTATGCCTATGATGAGGCAAACCGGGCCTATACCCGTGCCATGATCGATTACCGCAATTCCAGCAGCAGTACCGATCTGGTTACAGCCCTTATGCGGCTTGACCGGGCAGAAACCCAACTGGCGGATGCCCAGGAGGAATTTGACAATGCCCAGCGCATTTATGAGGACATCTCCCGGAATGGCACAGCCCAGGAAAAACAAGCCTTCCGTCAGACGTTATCTGACGCAAAAAAACGGCTTTCAGCAGCCGATAAAAAATACCAGTCCGCGTTAAGCCATTATGAGGAAGTCCTGGAAGAAAGCGGCGATGAAGAATATGGCGGCGGTTCCCGTCAGGATTATGAAAACATCCGAAGCCTGCGGAACCGCACTTATGAAGCCAGAAAAAGACTGGAAGAAGTACAGGAAAGCCAGCAGGAACAACTGGAAGCGGCTGCCCGGAATATGGATGAAAAAGAAATCAACAATGAAATTTCAGAAATCCAGCGGGAAAACCAGCAGCAGGAAAAATACCGCACCGACATTCGGAGCAGTGCGGAACAGCAGATGATTTTATTAGATATTAGGCCTTGTTTGAAAAAACGAAGCAGTAGTGCTAAATCAACAGAATGGCAATAGCGGCCAGATAGACAAA
>RAZJ01000035.1 GCA_003612625.1 bacterium 1XD42-1
GGTCGTGCTTCCATTATAACACTTGAGGCTATGCCCTCTTTTTTGTCATTTTTCAGATTTGCTCATTTATAGTTATATGTATGGCTATACTCTGTTTCTCTTTTTTAACTTCGTCGGTTCCTCCAGCATGGCCATCGGGACGGGGTATCTGCTGGGCATCCGGGTGCCGGAAAACTTCAACCAGCCCTTTTTCAGCGTGGACATGAAGGACTTCTGGGCCCGATGGCACATTTCCCTTTCCACCTGGCTGCGGGATTATGTGTACACCCGTTTTGTGATGGATTCCCTCAAGAAACGGCGGTTTCGCAACCAGCGCACCGCCTCCTACCTGGGGTACCTTCTCACCATGATGACCATGGGGGTCTGGCACGGACTTACGCCCCATTACTTAGTGTACGGGGCTTACCACAGCGCACTTATATGCCTGAAAGAAGCGTTAGACCTCTACTGGAAGCCCTTCAAAAAGCTGAAAAAGCAGGGCTGGGGACAGATTGTCTGCGTCCTTGTGACCTTTCACCTGTTTGCCTTTGGGCTGTTGATTTTTTCGGGAAGATTCTTTTGATGGGAGTGAAACTTTATGGAACAAAAAATTGCGGAAATCCTCGCAGAACTTTGCGGTGTGGAGCCGGAGGAGATCGAGCCGGAACTGAATCTTTTTGAAGAAGGCTTACTGGATTCCTTTGCCGTCATCCAGCTGGTGCTGGCGCTGGAGGAAGCCTTTGGCGTCTCGTTGAATATGGCGTCCCTACCGCGGGAGCATATCGCCGCCCTGATTCGGGAGAAAAAGGCATGAGACAGGCAGCAAAAACGGTTTTTCTCCCCAGTTTGGCGCTGCTTCTGACGGTTTCCATCCTCTTTGGGGGCGTAGGGGTAGCTATCATCGGCACCACGCCCCTTTGGCGGGACAGCGTGGGGAATGTGAACCACACCGAAAAAATCACCGGGACTTATCTGGTGGGCCAGTCTGCTGCCCAGGAGGACACCCTGCTGATTTTCGGCTCCAGCGAGCTGCGGACCACCGAAGTCTCCACCCACCCGGCTAACTTCTTCGCCGGGAAGCGGGCGGGCTTTCAAGTGGACCTCATCGGACGGGGCTCCTGCCAGTCGCTGATCCACGCCCTTCAAATCGCCGCTTCCGGGGATGCTCTTCGGTGCAAAAAGGTGGTGCTCATCACCTCCCCACAGTCCTATATACCAGAGGGGATCGCTCCAGACCTGTTTATGGCAAACTTTTCGCCCCAGGGATACCTGGAACTGCTGGCGGACGACTCCCTCTCGGACGAGGTAAAGACCTATCTTTCCCAGCGGGTGGCAGAGTTGACGGAAGAATACAAAGCCCTGCCGGACGCTTCTCCGGTTGACCCGGCCATCGCTGCTTTGGCAAAGCATACCGCAGACTCAACCATCGTTTCTACCGTGAGGGATGCGCTGCTCATCCCATACTATGGATTCAGCCGCTGGCTGTACGATTTGAAGGACAAAGTTTCGGTCCGCAATCTTCTGGTATCTGGAGAGGATTTTCCCGTCCCCGTAGAGTTGCTCGCCATCGACTGGGCCGCTGAGGAGGAATCCGCCATCGCCGAGGGAAAGGACATGAGCGGTAACAACGACTTTTGGATGCTGGACGACTATTACACCACCTACATTGGCTCCCGGCTGGAGCGGCAGAAGGACCGAGACAAAGACCTCAGCTATTCCCAATCTAAGGAGTACGACGATCTGCGGATACTTTTCGCTATCTGCCAGGAAAAAGGCATCGAACCGCTGTTTATCCATGTGCCGCTGCATGGAAAATGGAGCGACTACACTGGCTTTTCCGCTGACCATCGGGCGGAATATTACTAAAATGTCCGGGAGATCGCAGCAGAATATGGCGTCCAAATGCTGGACCTCACCGGTTATGAGTATGAGGAATATTTCATGTGCGACACTATGCACCTGGGATGGAAGGGGTGGCTTGCGGTTGATCAAGCGCTTATCGACTACTATTACGGTGGCTAAAGAGTGGATGTTTACCCATGCTGCCGCACGATACAGCTGGTATCTGCTGGCAGCGCTGGGATTATTCCTTTTCTGGCTTTTTTCCCCAGAGGGAGAGATCGCCTTTGTGTACAGCGCATTTTAGAAAATAAATAGCAAAATTATTTCCATTTTCATTCTAAACAGAACGGAGGGATACACTGACACATCCATGTATCGGGAGCAGTATTTATTTTCTGACGATATTTATGTTTTGATGGGTGAAAACATCCGCGCTATCCGTCAACGCATGGGGATTAAGCAGACTACGCTTGCCATTCAAATAGATGTTGGACAAAAACAGTTATCCCTGATCGAAAATGGAAAAGCGCGGCCCCGGTTATCGGTCTATCTCCGTATTGCCAATGCTCTCCAGGTATCCATAAATCAACTTTTTACAGGAGCCAATGTAACAGAGCAAGAGCAAACAGCATATCGGGATGAAAAGACGATGGACCAAGCAAAGCAGATGCTGTTGCAATTATTGGACATGATTGATAAAGAACCATCATATCCATATCCACAGCAAAGGCAAGAAAGTTAGACAGCAACTAAAAAAACCTACCAGCGATATGGGCGATTGGCCCCTTATTGGCTGATAGGCGACACATATTTATTGTAAATATTCCAGTGAAACCATAAAATTTACCAGTTACTCGGTTGCCGGCGGCGCACCTTTCCTCTAAAATTTAGAGTAAGGAAAATTCAACGAATATTATCTTATTGGTGGCTTTTTCCTTACTCGCCATTAGAGATTACCGCTTCGATCAACCGTATGAGCAGTTTGCGCTGCTGGGGCGTACAGGTAGCGGCCAGACATGTGATATGTTCTAAACTGGCGTCCTTGATAAAACGCTCTGGATAAAATATCCGATCTGCGGAGGCGCCCAAAACACGCAGCAGGCGGTACAGGGTATCGATGCTTGGATTTTTCTCTCCGAGTTCAATTGCCGCTAAATGCCGCAGGCCAATATCCGCGTGTTCTGCTACCCATTCCCGGGTCAGGCCCCGCTCTTCTCGCAAAGCTCTCAGAATATTTCCAAGTTGACTACCTACTTGGTCATGTTTTTTAGACACTATCAGTTCACCTCCACCTCATATTGTAGGATGGGATATAAAAAGGCGGAATGTTCTAAAGGTAGTCATATTTTGGAACTGAAAGAGCATTCCTTCCGTTGCCATATAAAAAAAGATGGTAGCGGAGGCCTTTTTTCGGATGCCCTAAAATCCTCCGTTAAGCCTAAACGGAGGATTTTTTATGCAATACTTTAGAGACAGACGCCTCATACGATGGCGTCTGCTGTAACCAGCAAACCCAGCTACCAGCAGTCTATTG
Source organism: bacterium 1XD42-1 (assembly GCA_003612625.1). Classification (GTDB taxonomy): domain Bacteria; phylum Bacillota; class Clostridia; order Oscillospirales; family Ruminococcaceae; genus Anaerotruncus. The sequence goes on from RAZJ01000035.1 coordinate 3,356, forward strand.
GTACCTTGCTCAAATTTGCCGCAATCATAGCACGAATTCCAGCGGCCTCGAATATGAACTGTTGGTGGTTATATATTGGCTCCATTGGCGTTTCAATGTGATTTCATATCACACTGGAACGCCTTTTTCTTTTCCTCGTTGCCGTTCTCCTCCCGCTTCAAGCCATTTCCAACTCGAAATGACTTGAAGACAGGAGGAGTTTCAGGTGTTGCTAAACTACACCTATCAAAATATCCAATATTCCATTTCTGTAAACTGGAATGGTCCCGATGGCAAATCTTCTATTCACACCGCTGTTGTTGAACAGTTATCGGCTCTTCATGGCAGGGCTTTCATGGTCTATTGGAACAGCGCACAGCTGCTGGATGAAAGAGTGGACAAGCTCTACAACTGCATTTATCTGTTCAACAGCGAACACTATGCTGTTCCATATAACCCCAAGAATCGGGATTATTTTCTCATGGCTTTCTCCGATTACTGTAGTTGCCTGGAAGCAGGTATCGCATCAGACCCTTCTCCGCAAGCCCAGGTGCTTCTGCATATTTTCCAGACGATCCAGAATATCCTGCAGGAAACAGTAGGCATCTATCTTGTGGATCACGCCTACCAGAACAAGCATTTTAAGCACAGCCGCAGAAAGGAAACTCGCTTAGAAGTCATCAAGGAGCCAGAACCTTCCTATGAGTTTGAAACAGCTCTTTTGCAGATGCTGGATCTTTCCAGAATGCTGGAACAACTGAACGAACTACAGCGCCGACGGGTCGTGAAACGCTTTGTTTTAGGTCAAACCTATCAGGAAATCGCCGATGAAGAGGGGGTAAGTGTACAAGCAGTTAGGTACAGCATTCTGTCTGCCTTGAAGAAGCTGAAAACACTCCTATAGTTTTTCAAAACGGGGGCTGCTGCCATCATGCAGCGGCCCCCCCGTTTATTTTTTCTTCAGAGACTTCAAAAATGCGTTTCCTCCGGGCTGGTCATTGAAAGGACATTGACTTCCTTTCCCCTACCTTGACAACCAGCGGCCTCTTTATCGCTCATATCCAGTATCCGTGCTGTTTTCCCGTTGCCGCCTGATAAAACGGGCAAGCGACATGGGAGCAGGCGCCATGAATGCCTGTCCGGCCCTGCGCCGGATGAATGCGAAGGACCTCCGTTGAGGTGAAGCTAAGGCAGGAGCGACCAACTGCGCCCCAAAATCACCTATTGGCCGGGTGATTCGCCACGACCGGCAACGGTAAAAAAACCGTCATAGCGCTCCCTGACTGGGGGAATACTGCGAGCTTCGCTTTAGCGGGCCGGCGGTATTATGATGCCTTTGCCAAAGGCGTGGCCGGATATTCCCGCATCGGGGGTGAGCCGAGGGCCGGTCCTGCCGTCCTGATAATACGATGCACTCCTGACAGCAGATATGAGCCCTACGGCCCCATACGCTGTTTGTGAAACGCCAAGCCAACCATTTCGGGCTGTGGGGCTAAATGTGTTGTCAGAAAAGACAAATGGAGGGAGGACCGTGAAAAAGGAAACTACGAAATTGCGCTTGCGAAAGCCAATTCGGATTAGGCTAAAAACAAAGATTTTAGCATTGGTCACACTTTGCCTGCTGCTTTGCGGCTTTAGCTAGAATTGGGTCATTACCTTTACTGCACAGGCCCTTTTCCCTGTGGAAGCGGCGGTAGATTTTGAGATGATCCAAGACTTTCCGGCTCTTATCAATGTGGACGATCTCCAGCGGTATCTCACCGAGCCGCAGATGGCCGAGGAGATCGGCCAGGGCATCCAAACAAATCTGTCGGCTGATCTCTATCGTGAGATCGAACTGCCGGACATAAGGCTGGAGCATCCGGGCAAGCGAATCATTCGCATCATACTCGACAGGATATTCCGATAATTTTAAGGAGGGGATTCATTTGAAACGAAAAAAGTGGCTGCTTTTGACCGGCGCAGGGCTTGTCTCCATCGTGCTGCTGGCTTGCTCGGCAATGGCGGCAGAGGACCCATCGGTGGATATCTCGATTACAGAAAGTACCTCTGCCCCGTCTGATAGCGTTTATCAGCTGTCCGGGGAACCGGTTGCCGCTGCCAATGCCGGGGAAAATTTCCAGAGCGATACGCTCCCGTACCCTGTAGATATACAGCTTTTGCCGCAGGGAGATCTGCGTTATCTTCACAAAACCTATACCGTGGCGGCGAACTACAGCCCCGATCTGCTGGTGGAGGAGCCGTTTTCTCAGGGTGGGTATCGCTACCGGTTTTCGGAGATCATCCAAAAGGAGGCCATTCCCGGCCATTCGTCCAAAACAGTGACACAATCGAAATCGATGGAGAGCGAAGCGGATGATAAAGCGGCTCTCCTTGCCTTACTGGGTGAGCAGCTCCCATATTCTGATGCCGATGGCTACAGAGGGGAGCTTTTTTTGATGCCAGAAACCCTCAGTGTTCAAGAGACAGGAAAGGAATCCTATTCCTATACCGTCACGGCGGTGCGGGAATATACGGACTTGGAGAACAAGGATTGGGCGCTGGTCCCCAAAACCACCGAAAAAAATGGCATGACACTAAAGCTCCAGGATATTGACTGGGAAGTGACCGACAGCACCAGCGCGGGCTACAGCGAAATCCCTACCAGCTATACTGCCATCGCCCATTACAGTGGCCTCGCCTCCGGCACGAAAAGCACCGGATATATCGCAACTGCTTCCTATCTCGGTGAGGTGGAAAAGGAGACGATTGGCAGAAACACCTACACCATTGTCTACGAGGGGGAACAGATCATCGTGCCTTTTAATTTTGTCCCGCTCATCCTTGCCGGGGCTGTTGTTGCGGGCTGTATTGTTGCGGCGGTTCTGTTCTGGCGGATGCGTAAGAATGTTACCATCTATACTCTGCAGCAGGGTGTTCCCGAACTTTATGCAAAGGTGCGGGTATCCCCGAAAAACCCGGTGCTGGATCTAAGCAAGATCACCGATGTAGGGGTACGGCTGGTTTTTGACAAGCGGTTTGTAAAATCTCTGTACGACCAGAAGGTGTTTGTCATCGGCCGGTTTACCAATTACCGCATCGGCATCACGGGGAGTCTTGTGCAGGAGCTTCCGCCGCAGCGGTATGCCACCGGTACCCCGGAGCCGCCCCCTTACAGCGATGAAGCACAGGAGGAAGAAGAATGAATGAGATGAAAAGCTATGTCCTGACCCACAAAAAGCTGTTTCTTATTGTGGCTGCGGCTCTTGTGGCAGTGGCGGTCGCTGCCGCTTTTTTCTGTACAGCCGCCATCAAAGATTCTCATAAGGGCGCTGAGGCTATCCCCAAAGGGCGTATCCATGATCCCGGTGTTTTCGGGGAGAATGTGGATATTTTTGACTCGACCAACGGGGAGATCGTTATTGACGGTTCCGCCTTGTATCCATCCCAGTCGGCCTCTGCGGACTAAGCCGAGGCAAAGCTGACAGCAGACCCCGATCAGATTTGGGCAGCGGATGCCTATGCCGGAAACCACACGCCTGTGGAAGCGGCGCGGATGGAGGACGGCAGCCTGGGCGTCCTGACGGTGGAAAAGCTGAGACTTTCGGTCAATGTGTTTGAAAGTCCCGATCAGATGGAGGCCATGACCAAAGGCGCCGCACATTTTTCCTCTACCAGCGCATGGGACGGGAATGTGGGATTATCGGCCCATAACATCAATTTTGATGGCACCGATGGCTATTTCAAAAATCTCTATACCCTTACGGAAGGCGATATGATCCGGTATCAGACCGCCCTGGGGGAGCGGAGCTACACGGTGAGGTCTGTTCAAGAGATCGATGCTTCAGACTGGTCACCCTTGGGATATACCGATGAGAACCAGTTGACCCTCATCACCTGCATCTCCGGCAAGCCGGAAAAACGGCTTTGCGTTCAGGCAGTGGGATAAACTTTTCGATTTTCTCCAAAATTTACAAACAGTTCATAATTGCCACGGTACATAGATAAGTGAAGGGGGAAAAGAAACCTCTTCAAAATTGTAGTTTGGAGGAACAGATAATGAAAAGAACGCTCAAAACGACCATGGCAATCACCACAGCTTTGTGCTGCAGCCTGTTCTGCTCAGCGATGGCCTATGCCGCCGGAGGTGAAAGCGAATGTGGCCTTATCCCGGAAGGGTATGTCCTGTTCGTACCTTCGCCCCGGGCCACCGTAACGGTGGAGGCTACGCCAGACAGCGGGCAAGCGGGCAGGAGCCGCAGGAAACGCCGCGCACTTCTCCATCGGACGAGCTGCCGGCGGCTTCGATCCCCGCAGAAGATCCCCAGTCTGAGAGGAAAGCGGAGGGAAACGGCTGTGCCTATACCCTGGAGGAATTTGCCGCCGCCCACTTTGCCGAGATCAACCGTATCCGCGAAGAACATGGGCTGTCCCTGCTGGAATCCGACCCTATCCTAATCGAAATGGCGCAGGAGCGGATTGGGGAATACCGGTGGGGCCACAAACGGGCGGACGGTTCCCAGTGGTACACCATCTTTGGGGAGTATGACTCCGACCTCCGGGCCGCCGGTGAAAACTGGATCAGTTCCGGCAACGATCCCTATTCGCAGATGGAGGCCTTCATACGGTCAGAGGGCCACAGCGCCAATATCCTCAACCAAGACGCCGTATATGTGGGTATCGGCGTCCAGTGGAACGATGAAAAGACCGCAATCTCGGTCGTTCAGCTGTTCGCCAAATAAGGCAACCCCCATATTCTCGAAAGCCGCTGCTTTGTCAGCGGCTTTTTTGCGTCCTATTTTAGAAAAAGGAGGAGCATTGAATGTTAAGAAAAAATGTACGCAGCCGCATCGTATCGCTGGTACTTGCCGTAATGATGCTGGTCACCTCTGCCGTTCCGGCCTTTGCTATGGGCTATGATGACCTTCAGACTGTAATTGATGTGACCGGCGGCGCCACAACGAGCGGCACCGAAGAAATCGGGGGCCTTCCGGGTGGTGTAGAGCAGGAGCCTGCCGTCTCCACCGGGGATGGGGAAACTATGCCCGACACGGACGCCGATTTCCCTCCCTCCGGCGCTGAGAAAGAACCTCTCGCTCCGTCACAGCCTGCAGCTCCGGATGAAGTTCTCGGCGTCCTGGATTCTGCCGTAGATCCAAATGCCCAGCCAGGCCAGGAAGGAAAGCCTACTATTGGCGGCTCCGGAGAAGACTGGCTGATCCCGGATGGCTATGTGCTGTATCTGAACACGGGCGGTACCATGCGGAAAGCACGCAGTGCCCGCTCGGAACAGACCGCCATCTACATGCAAGCCGATTGGAGCATGACCCATCGGTATCCCTTTGGCAGCGGTTCCTCAACCATGCCGGCTTACATCTTCACCACAGCGGACGGGCGTACCGCTTACTGCATTGAGCCGGCGCGGTTCAATTCCACCTATGGCCACTTGGTAACAGGGCAGCTCCAATACGATAAGCTCTCAAAATCGAAGCAGCTTGAAATTGCCAAAGCAATCGCGGCCAACACATCGGGGGCCTCCAACCACCAGATGTATCTGGCAACACAGACGATCATCTGAGAGATTGCTTCCGGCAGGGGCATCGCAGCGGCAGCATTTACAACGATGTGATCCCTGTCAACGGTCTTTCCTCGGAGTACGAAAGCATTCTGTCCGCAATGGAAAATCTGGGCGGGGAGATTCCCTCCTTTATGGGCCCGGATAAAAACAACGCGCCATACCATCAGATGACCGACAACGGCGGTTCATGGAGCGTTGAGCTGGAGAACACCAACAGCAGCGTCACCCTCAAGGCCGAAGTTTTCTCTTCGGCGGCCGCCTTCCAGTATTCGGTCAGCGGCGATACCCTCACCGTTACCACCAATTCGGAGCCGCAGGCACACGCCTTTGTGGAGTGGAGCGGTGGTAATGGAGGCAGCGGCCTGATTTTTTGGGTCAACGACCAAAATATCCAGGACAAAGCCAGCTGGGATGCAGGCGCGCTTCCCGGTATCGGTTATATGAAATTTGCTCAGGACGCGACCCCGCCCCCGGATACAGAAGAAGGGGAAGGCAGTGTTGGCTATCTGGAAATCACCAAATATGACGGCATCAACAATTTGCCGCTTGGTGGTGCGGTGTTCCGTGTGGAATGCGATGGCTTTATTGACGAGGCCTTCTCGGTCCCCTATGGCGGCGCCGTTATCGTTATCCCCATTCCCGAAGGCAAGACCCAGGTGGATGTCACTGTCACCGAGGTAAAGGCGCCGGCTCTGTATCAGCCGGACCCCGCCCCGCAGACGGTCACCGTCACCGCCGGGGAACAGGTCAATGTGGCACGGGTTTCCTTTGTCAATTACCCGGAGCCCTGTTCGCTCACTGTCTACAAATATGAAAAGGGCAATTACGGGAAAGCGCTGGCCGGCGCCAAGTTCAGAATCCGTTATGCCGATCCGGGCGTCAGCGCCCAGGTCTGGGAGATGACCACCGAAGCGGACGGGACCATCACCATCGATCCCCTGCCCGCCGCCGGCACGCTGGTGATCGAAGAGCTGGAAGCCCCGGACGGCGGCTATGAGATCGGAGAGGTTTCCACCCAATATGTCACCGTAGAAAAGGGTGAAGATAAGCGGGTGGATGTCTCCAACGATAAGCGGCCCCAGCTGATTGTTTGGAAAAAGGATGCTGTTTCCGGGCAGCTGCTTCAGGGCGCCACCTTCAAAGCTACTTGTATCAGTAATGGAATGGCTAAAACTACCGAAAGCGGGCCGGATGGCAAGGCCGTCTTTGACGACCTCATGTCCAACGAGGAATACCGGATCGAAGAAATTGACCCGCCTCCGTATTTTCTGCCTTCCACCAAAGTGGAAACGGTGGTGATCCCCGATGGCTCCTACCAAACCATTGAGCTGACCTGGGAGAACCAGCCCTACAGCGGCCTTACCATCCGTAAAGTTTCCGCAACCGATGGTCGTGGCCTAAAGGGTGCTGTTTTCGGCTTGTATCAGGGGACAGAGGCAGAATCCAAAGCGTTTTTAGGCGAGTTCCAGACCGATGACAACGGCCGTATCGTCATCAATAAGCTGGAAAGCAACCAGTATTATACTGTTGTCGAGCGCCAGCCGCCGGTCAATCATCTGCTCGATGAGGACAATACCCGCACCATCCTCATCAAGCCGGATGCGCTGGAAAACAACATCACCCTCATTTTCCGCAACAAGGAAAAGCCCAAGATTCTGATTGAAAAGGTGGACGAGCATGATGCGCCTGTCCCTAACTGCACCTTTAAGGTCAGCCGCCGGGACTCCGCAGAGTATCAGATGGTCACCACCGGACCGGACCGGACGGTATTGGTAGAAGGCCTGGATGAAGACTGGTATCAGGTAGTGGAAGTCAAGGCTGCCGATGGTACCCTGATCGATGATACCATCCGCGATGTGGAACTGGTGGCCGGCACTACAACGACCCTGCGTTACCTCAACTACCGTAAACCGACCCTCACCATCCAAAAGATCGATGAGGCCACCGGCCGGGGGCTGGATAACGCAGTCATCCGTGTTTGGCGGGAAGGTGTGGATGAATACCAGGATTACACCACCCAGGGCGGCGGGTACATCCGCCTTACCGATTTGGAGCCTGGTTTTATTCTCTGCCAAGAGGTCAAAAGCCCGGCTGGCTTTGTGCTGGACGGCCAGGTTCACCGCATTGAGTTGAAGGCGGGCGAAAACCACCAGCTTTCCATCAAGAACAGTTCTGTCCCGATTTTGACCCTCCGAAAGATTGACGAGCAGACGCTGGCGGGAATCGAAGGGGTCACCTTCCGTTTCTCCAAGGATGGCGAACACAGGGATGTCACCACCGGGAAAAACGGTATCATCAAAGAATCCTTGCAGCCTGGTTGGTGGTCTTATCAGGAAATCTCCTGCCCGGACGCTTACATCCTTAACGAAGAAGTCGGCTATGTGGAACTGGTCGCTGGTGAGAATAAGGAGATTGTTGTCAAAAACCAGTACAAACCCTCGCTGCGGATTGTCAAAACCGATTCCGCCACAAAACAGCCGTTGGGCGGCGTCCATTTTACCCTGGCCTATAAGGACGGAACGCCCTTGGGCGAGTATGTGACCGATGCCAATGGGGAAATTTATCTCGAAAACATCCAACCCGGATATATCCAAATCAAGGAGCTGCCCTATGAGGGGTACATCGCCCTCAATCCAGAGCAGGAGATTTTGGTGGAGTGGGGCAAAGTAGCAACGGCATATTTCGAGAACGAACCCGAAAATCCCATCCTCATCAAGAAGATCGACACCGAGGGCCGGCCCATTGAAGGCTGTGTGATCCAGGTCCTTACCATCAATGGCGGCTTTGTTGCCGAGCTGAAAACCGGCCGCAACGGCTATGCCATCTGCACCGGCCTTGAGCCTGGCTGGTATTTGGTAAAGGAAATCTATGTAGAGGGGCACATCCTGGACGATACCCCCAAGCAGGTAGAGTTGAAAATCGGGGAACCTGCGGTGGTAGAGCTGGTCAATAAGCCTCTTAATGGCATCAAGATCTACAAAAAGACAGATGACGATAAGCCGCTGGAGGGCGTCCAGTTTACCGTCAAGAAGGAAAACGACCTGATTGGAACCTACCGCACAGGTGCGAACGGGCTCATCCAGATTCCCGATTTGGAGCCTGGTTTCTATACGGTTTATGAATCCGCCGGTGTGGAAGGGTTTGTTCCTGACGCCCGGCCGCAGACGGTGGAACTGAAGTGGGGCGACTGTGCACGCCTTGAATTTGTGAACACCAAGTACAGCGACTTCCAGGTGATCAAACGGGATTCCGTCACAAAGGAGCCGATTGCCGGGGTCAGCTTCCGCATCACCCGCATGAACGGCGAATACATCGGTGATTTCAAAACGGGAGCCGGAGGCGCCTTCAGCTGCGAACTGGAACCGGGCTGGTACTCCTGCTTTGAAACCGCCACCATCCCAGGTTATGTTCTGAACAACACACCTCAGAATTTTGAGGTGAAAGAAGGCAAGCCGGTACTGCTGGAGTTTGAGAATGTGCCTTTGAGCGGATTGCAGATCGTCAAGCAGGATCAGGCGGGCAAGCCTCTGGCTGGGGTCCAATTCTCGGTCAAAGAGCTGGATGGCCGCGATATTGGTACCTTTACCAGCGATGAAGCGGGTATCTGCTATATCCCCGACCTCAAGGAAGGTTTCTATGTGGTGACCGAGATCAAGGGGCTGGCTACGCACAAGGGCGATCCCCTGCCCCGGAATGTCCATGTGGAAACCGGTAAGCTGAACAAGGTGGTCTATACCAACTACGAATATCCCATTTTGGTGGTTCGGAAAATCGATTCGGAGACCAAGCAGCCGCTGGGCGGCGTCCGTTTCCGGCTGATGGATAAGTACCAGCGTGAGATCGGCATTTACACCACCCACGAGGCGACCGGCCAGATCATCCTCACCGGCATGGACGAGGGCGAGTTTTATTTGCAGGAGGTGGAGAGCGCCGAAGGTTATAAGCTGGATTCTACCGTCCGCAAAATCACCCTCCAGTGGGGAAAAACCACCACCGTTGAGGTAAAGAACACGCCCCTGGCTTCGCTGCGTCTCAAGAAAATCAGCAGTGAGGATAAAAAGCCCATCCCCAATGTGGAGTTCATCCTCTATGACATGAAAAACAATGTGGTGGCGGGCAGCCTTGTTACCGACCAGAACGGAATGATCGAGCTGCCCTCCACCATTCCGGCGGGAAAGTACAAACTGCGTGAGCTTCGCACTGACCCCAATTTCATTTTGGATGAGCAGGTCAAAACGATTGAGCTGAAAGCAGGTGAAACGACAGAAATCGTTATTGAAAACGAACCGAAGCGCGGCAAAATCCAGATCACCAAAGTATCGGCCGGCTTCAACAGCATCACCAAGGATAAGGAGGGCGCACCCCTGGGCGGCGCCGTCTTTGAAATTTACAACAACAAGATGGAACTGGTGGATACCATCCAGACCGATTCGGCAAATGGGATCGCCGTTTCCAAGCCGCTACCGTTAGGCATCTATGGAATCAAGGAAACCAAGAGTCCGGAATATTTCTTCACCAACGGGGAGATGTTCTACGCCGAGGTCAAGATCCATAACGATTTGGTCAAGTTTAAGGTGAAAAACACCCCAGTGGAGCTGAAAACCACCATCGAAAAGCGTGGCGTGGCAGAAACCAAAGCGGGTGAAACCTTCTTCTATGACTTCTCAAACATCCAAAACGCCTCCAATGTGCCGCTGACCGATTTCTATATCAGGGACAAGCTGCCCACCGAGGCGGTTCGGCTGAAAACGGTCTGGACCGGTGAGTGGAGCGAACGGGTGAAGATGGACTTCCAGATCCGCACCAACCTGAAATCCGGGTGGCGCACCGTCGAAAAGGATCTGCTCTCCACCGTCAACAACGAGATCGACTGTTCTCGTTCGGCGCTGGGACTTGCCGCAAAGGAGTATGTAACAGAGTTCAGGCTCATCATTCATGAAGAGGTACAGCCGGGCTTCCACGAGCTCACCGGTCCCAAAATCGAAGTGAGGGTGCTGGATAGTGTGGAAAACGGGCAAAAATTCACCAACCGGGTGGATGCCGGCGGTCAGTATGAAGATGAATGGGTCTACGACACCGATGGGTGGACAACTATCACCTACAACAAGCCCCGCGGGAATCTGCCAAAGACCGGCTGGTCTGTCCGAAAATGAAATAAAGAAAGCCGGGTATGCAGTTGTGTACCCGGCTTTCTATTAAGGAGGTTCCAATTTGAAGCTGGTTTATCAAAAAAGAGGTTTCAATTTTCTTCACCGGTTGAAGGCACCGGTGGCAAAATTGCGGCGGATAGGCTTGCAGCTGTCGGCCGGTTTGGCCTGTGCCCTGATGACATCCACCGTTGCCTTTGCCGCTGCGCCGGGGCAGGGCTCTGATATTTGGTCGTGGCTGGACTATGCTCTGGGGGATCTATATAACAAGTTCCTCTCGGTATCCACCATTGCCGCCTGTGTGGCCGCTTCGGTCTGTTTGATCCTGATGAATTTCAGCACCGATGATCGGGCGGTGACAACATCCAGAGCCTGGCTCAAACGGATATTGCTCAGTTGGGTCATCCTCAATGTTTTGGGGTATATCATGGCCTATCTTGTCAACCTCACCCAAGGCGGCGCATATGTACCGTAAACCATCCCGTCTCAGGAAGGAGTGATAACCTTGGGGATCTTATCCGGCATCGTAAGCTACCTGTTTGGATTGGCGCTCAACCTTCTGGACGCGGCGATAGATGGCTTTCTCGGCGCATTGGGATTTGACCTAAATACCTTTGAGCAATATTTTCCCGCTGCCGCAGATTTCCATGATGTGATCATCGGGTTTGCGGTAGGGCTGCTGTTCATCATGCTGGTATTCCAAATCTTTCGCAACTTCGGCGTTATGCTGGATATGGAGGCGGAAGACCCGCTGAAGATGCTGGGAAAGACCGCTCTTTTTTTCGGGATGATTGTTTATTCCCGTTCCATCATCGACCTGATTCTGGGGCTGATGGCTGACCCCTATGCGATTTTCTTAAACGCAGCCCCTACACCATACCAGTTTGAGTTAAGCACTCTGGTGACCGCCATCTTCAACAGCGTTTTTTCCAACCCCTTTATGAATATTGTGGCAGTGATCCTCATGCTGGTGATGGGCTGGCAATTTCTAAAACTGACAGTGGAATGTGTGGAACGGTATATTGTATTTTACTTTGCCCTCTACTGCGCACCGGTGGTTTTTGCCACCGGCGCTTTCAAATCCACCGCGCAGATTTTGAAATCATGGTGCCGGCTGGTGGCCTCCCAGGCCATGCTGCTGCTCATCAATATCTGGTCTATAAAGCTGTTTCTTAGCTTTATGCCGGTGTTTGAACAGAGCGGCGATCAAATCATTTTTACCTTCCTTATGGGATATGCCTTTCTGAAATTTGCACAAAAAGCCGATACCCTATTGCGTATCCTGGGGCTAAACACTGCCAGCACCGGCGATATGGTGCGTTCTTTGGGCGGTACCATTGCGGGGATTGCCATGACTATCCGCTCAGCAGCCGGTATGGCCTCCGCTGTTGGAAAACATTTCAGTGGCGCAGGCTTCACTGCAGGCAAGACCGCTGGAACAGGAAGCAGCACTGACCGCAGCGCAGCAGATGAAATCAGTGGTATGGGAAGCCGAAGGGGCGAAAGCGGAGAGAAAAACGCCGCTCCCTCCTCCAGCGCTCAAGAGCCTGCTACCGCTGGCGGCGTGACCCTTTCGGGGATCACTGCTGCCAAACAAGGCTTTGTCGCCGATGTGATGCGGGCCGCCCGCTCCAGAATGGACGGAGGCCCCTTTACGATAGGGGAGCCGCCCGCAGCCGATAACAAAACAAGAGGTGTTGAAGAAAACGGCCAAAAGAAACCCTCTGAGGTGCAGGAGGAAAAAATCCCATTGGAGCAAGGCACAGACCATGGAAAAACCGAAGCAGCTGCCGGATTCCGTAATCTGGATGAAGAAACGCTTGATGGGCTGTCCAACCTGGCCCACGGCCTGCCCTATGATAAGTTTGACCCGGAGAAAGGCACTTTTTCCGGCGGCGGATTCCCTGCCTTTACCGGAGAGGACGCCAATCTTATTGGCGCTTCTCAGCTGACCCCTGCAGAGGGTGTAGAGCGTTCCATGCTGAAAAGGGCGGATGGCTCCACCGACACCGTTTACCGCAGGTCCGACACAGGGGAAGCGCATATGGTGCAGTTCTCCAGCGTGGACAACGGCGTGATCCAGGGAGCCATTTCCAAAATAGACCCAGCGACTGGCAAGATGGGTGAAACCCAGTCCTTCAAAGCCGTACATAGCAGTGTGCCGGGAGCAGAATCCTTCAGTAGCCATACTGTGCCGGTTCGTAACCCATCCGGGGGCGTTTATCATGTGGCAACCAAGGCGGATACCACCATCTTTTCTGCCGCAAACAATACTGGTACCATGTCGGGCTCTTCCTATACTCCTGGCGGCAGCAGTAAAATGTCCGCCGCAGCCGATGGAATAACAACCGCCTTTGTACCAGGTGGAAATGCAGAAAATACCGGCGTTGTCACCGCTGTGGGCGGCAGCAGTATGGCCGGACCTGCCCAGCCTCAGCCGGCGGGAGGCGGCGGTACTGTTACACCTCCAGCCATCGTAAAAACGAACCCCAGTCAAGAGCCTATCGGCGAGAGCAATATCCATGAGGAAACCGTTGGGCAGGTGCAGCACAGCGCAGAAGCACCACCCATCGCAGCCGGAATGCAGCCGGCCAATCAAATCAGGCGCTTTTCTAAAAACAACCCCGCTAACCTGGAGGTGTTTCGCAGAGATGGCAGCCGGATCGAGGCGTTTGAAAAATCGAGGCCTGATTCGGAACCTGGCCCTGCCGTAGCGCCGCCAAAGAAAAAATAAGAGGAAGGAACGATGCCCTATGAAACGAATCAAGAATCTTTTTGCCCTGTTGTTTGTGATGGTGGCGCTTTGCTGTACCGGTGTAACGGCTTTTGCACAGACTGGTGCGGAACCCTCTGCCCCGCCTGTTGCTTACAGCGAGCCGGTCGGGAATGAGGCCGATAAAGCGCCTATCCCGACATCGCCGGCCGAACCGGTCGAGCCGGAGTTACCGGAGGAATCCCCTGCGCCGCAGCAGGAGACAGCCGAAGCACAATCTGCGAGGGGAAGCAATATTCCCTATTATGTTGGCGCTGGGATGGCCGTGTTGGTGTTTATCGGCGTGACCATCTTCTGCAAAATCAAAGGAAGGAATTAGGAGGTACAGAAAATGAAATGGATCAGAATGGTAGCCGGTTTGCTTTGCCTGGCCGTCTTTGGCGTTGGGCTCTATGCAGCGCATGGCCGAAAAAGATGGCGGTGACAGGAAAGACAGCGTAATGGGTGAAAATGGTATTGCTGTTCTAACTAAATTCGTGTATAATAATATTAGAATAACTTTAGAGGAGGCCGGATAGATGCTGATTAAATCTTCTACCACTCTGCGAAATGACTACGACAGCCTGGTAAAGCTGTCCAAAGAGAGCGGCGAGCCTATTTATATCACCCGAAACGGCGAAGGAGAAATGATTTTTCTTTCCATTGAGGACTACGAAAAACGAGAGGCCGAATTGAAGCTGCTGGAACAGCTACTCACTGCCGAAAGGAATCGGTTGGCGGGTTCGCCCACCTATACCACCGGCCAGGTGAGGGCTGAACTGGAGGAACTATATGAGCAAGCATAAGGTTCAGCTGCTGACAGAAGCGCGCTTACAGCTGCGGGATATTGCTGCCTATCATCTTCTGAATGTGGGGCCGCAATCCGCCAGAAAGATCACCGACCGCATTTTGGATGCGATTGATAAACTGGAAGACTTCCCGGAAATGGGTACAAAGCTGCCAAGTAAACGGCTGGATGGCTACCGGATGCTGGTAGTGGGCCGTTACCTCTGCTTTTACCACATCGATGGCGATACCGTTTATGTCAGTCATATTGTTCACAGCAGTACCGATTATATCAAAAAACTGTTTCCTGAAAATCTTTGATAAGGGAAACAAAGGTTAAAACGACCGAACAACAAAATTGATGGAAAAGAGCAGTCCTTTTGGGCTGCTCTTTCCTTTTTCCAGCAGATGGAGAGGAGGGAGAGATTTGTCCGAGGAAAACAGAACATCAGATGGATTGGAGCAGTCGCTGGATAGCGGTATCAATACGGGACTCGCCGCAAAGGGCGTTTATGACGCCGCCTCCAACATTGGAACCGCAGCGGCCTCTGCCGGGCAGGCGGTCGCCGAAGGCGCCGCTGCTGCCGGGGCCGGAACCGGCGCTGCTACAGGAGCTGGAGCTGCTGCGGGAACGGCGGCCGGTGGTCCTGCCGGCACTGTTTTGGGGGCGGTTGCCGGGTTGCTGGTGGGACTATTGGCAAAGCCGGTAATCAAAGGGGTGATCGTTGTTGTGTTCTTTCTCGTGATGGTCTTTTCCTCCATTCCCAGTATGTTCTTTGAAGAACCGGTTGATATGGCCGACAACACCGGACCGGAAACGGTCTATCAGCAGTTTAAGGCCTATGTTCGGGAGGCGTATGAGAAGGACATCCAAAACCAAAAGCGAAAAATCGAAGCGGATTTTGAGGCGCGTATTGCCAGCGGGGAGTTTTCCGGCTATGACCATGTGACCTATACCTACACCTTTGACCCTGCGGAGGAAATATTTCTCGCAGAAGTACAGGAAGCCTGCGTACTGATTATTGCTATGTTTGAGATCCATACCGATGATTGGCGGGAGGCATCCTTTGAGCACTTCAAAAGAGCGGTGGACAGCATAAATTTCTGGCACGATATTGTAGAGACTGAAAAGCTGTCCGAAACCTCTACCGTCACCTGGTCGGACGGCGATGATGAGGAGGAGCCGGAATCCACCATCCATGTGGAGATGACTTACCGTTTCCACGACAAGGGCGTGGAGCAATTCCGAAACAAGTTCGGTTTGCAGAATGACCGGGAGTATCTCAAAAGTGTGGAGATGTCCTACAACACCCGAATTTACTTTGGGGAGCTCGCTGACCTGCCTATGGGCGGCATTACCGGCGGAGCTTCTGGCACCTACCCCGGCGGCGGAACCCATAATACGATCCGTGATACATTGGCCGGACAGGATAACCAGGAATTTTCCGGAGGTCCTGTAGGGATGCCGATTCGTGATTATCGCAGCATCACCAGCGAATTTGGCCCCCGCAATTACGCCCCCGATCCGATCCACACCGGCATGGATTTCGCTGCGGATGCGGGGACGCCTGTTTACGCGGCGATGGATGGCGTTGTGCTGCTGAAACTCACCAATATGCGTACCTTCGGCCACCACATTGTGATCGACCACGGCGGCGGAATCACCACCATGTATGCCCATCTGTCCTCCTTTGGAGCCTTCCAGGAAGGGGAGAAGGTACAACGCGGCCAGGTGATCGGCTATGTGGGAAGCACCGGATTGAGCACAGGGCCTCATCTCCATTTTGAGTACCAGATAAACGGATCTGCCCACAATCCCAGGCAGATCCTGCCTATGTAAGAAAGGAGCCCCTTATGAAATTTGCAGACCTGCATTCCCTGTTTGAAGCCTCGCCGGAGGTGCTGACGCCCGGTGAGGTCAGCCGCCTCATTCGTGCCAGCGAATCGCATCTTTACCGCCTGATCTCGGAAGGGAGACTGCCCTGTTTCCGTATAGGCGTTCACTACCGCGTTCTCAAACGGGATGTGGTTCGGTGTTTGGAGGAGGAGACCTATATAGACCACCGTACACGCCCGCCCCCGTAAATATCATCTCTAAATCGAAAGGAGTGCCGCCTAAATGCCTGAAAAAAATGAACGCTATGATGCCTTTGCAGTACCGCGAAATTTCGGGGAGGATGGGATCAGCTTTAACGGCCTCTCCCGCCGCAATTTGGCGGAGGGGTGTATCTTGGCCGCTGCAACCGGTTATCCTATCGCATTCCACCTGTCGGCAGATCTCTCTTTGCGTATCATCCTTCTCTGCTTTGTATCGCTGCCGCTTTTCTTTATCGGTTTGATCGGCTATGGCGGCGAAAGCCTGAGCCAGTTTGTGGTAACGGTGGTACGGTTCCTTTTTCGCCGCCGCCGGCTCCGCTATTACATCGACACTGGGGAACCGGAGCCTCCCAAAGTCAAAGGCTGGAAACGGGTGAAGCTATTGTTTCATAAGCAGGAGGAGCATACCGTCCGATACAAAAAGCGGAAAACACCAAGGAAACAGCAAGGCCCCGACCTGTTCGACCGCCTGTTTTTCTCCCGTTCCGGGAAAAAGGCAAGGGAACCGGCAGAGGAAGCTCCCAAGACCCAAAGCCGCAAGATCTATAACATGGCGCAGGAGTTTTTTCCGGTGGCTGATATACGAGGGGGGCATGATCGTCACAAAGGACGGAAGGTACATCAAAATCGTGGAGATCCAACCCATCAACTTCCTGCTGCGTTCCGCATCGGAGCAGCGGGATATTATTATGTCCTTTGCCGAACTGCTGCGGATCGCGCCAGTCAAGCTACAATTTAAGTCCAACGCAAACCGCGCCGACATCTCTAAATTTCTGGAGCACACTGCAGAAGAATTGCGGCAGGAAGAAAACCCCGCTTGTGTGGAGATGGACAAGGACTACATTCAGCATATCCAGACCATCGCTACCAACAACGCTATCTCCCGCCGCTTCTTTGCCATCTTTGAATTTGAAAATCAGCTGCCAGCCTACCGTCCCAGCGAAAAAGAAATTAAGTTTGCGTTAGATAGCGCCGCCCGCAATTTTCGCAGTTACCTTTCCAAGTGCGGCAACTCCACGGTGGAATTTGGGAGCGAGAAGGAAGAAAATGAGTTCCTGCTCCAGCTCTTTCACACTCTATTGGATCACTACAACACAGAGGAAACCAGTTTGCAGGATAAGATAGACAGGGCCTTTAAGCTGCGGCTGGCCGGCGGCAACCTGGAGGAAATGTGTACTGCCGATTATGCCTGCCCGAATGATTTGGATTTCCGCCACGCCCGGTATGTGGTGATTGACGGCGTTTATCATGCCTACCTGTACATCCCATCCTCTGGTTACAAAACACTGGTGGGGGCCGCATGGCTCTCACCTCTTATCAATGCGGGAGAGGCCATTGATGTGGACCTCTTCCTTCACAAAATGCCCTCCGACAGGATGCAGGTGCAGGTGAGCCGGAATTTGAGGATCAACAAAGCAAAAATCAGCGAGGTATCCACCACCAGCGCCGACTACAACAAGATGGGGGATATTATGGAATCCGGCTACTATCTCCAGCGGGGGCTTAACGATGGGCAGGAGTTTTTTTATCTCAATGTTCTGGTCACCGTCAAAGCCTTCTCACGAAAAGACCTGGAAAACCGGGTGACTGAAGTAATAAAGATGATGACTGCCAAGCAGATCACCCTCAAATATTGTGCCTATATGCAGGAGAGGGCCTTTCTCTCTACCCTGCCGCTGGCAAAGCTGGACCCTAAGCTCTATGGGCTGGGAAAACGGAATGTCCTCACCAACACCGCCGCCAGCACCTATATGTTTACATCCTTCGAGATCTGCGACGAGTCGGGCATTCTGCTGGGCACCAATGAGCACAACAACTCCCTGGTTGTTCTTGACCTCTTTAACCAGAAGAAATATAAAAACCCCCACCTAACCATCCTGGGGACCACCGGCAGCGGCAAAACCCATACGCTCCAATGCCTCGCGACCCGAATGCGCCGCAAGCATGTTGCCACCTATGTGATTGCGCCGCTCAAAGGCCACGAGTTTGTCCGGGCAACCAAGGCTATCGGCGGGCAGTTTATCCGTATCTCCACCGGAAGCCCCCACTGCATCAATGTAATGGAGATTCGCCCGATGGATAACAGCGCCAACGAACTGCTGGATGGCGAAATGGAAGAGCAAAGCTATCTTTCTATGAAGATCGACAGCTTGCTTATTTTCTTCAGCATCATTATGCCGGAGATGACCAACATTGAAGAGCAGCTTTTGGATGAGGCGCTTGTTAAGACCTACGCCGATTTCGGCATTACCAACGACAACAGCACCCTGTGGGACCCCCAGCGGCCGGGACGGTTCCGGCCCATGCCGATTCTCGGCGACCTCTACGCCAATCTCAAAAGCAACCCCAAATCGGAGCGGCTGGCCATTGTGCTCAGCCGCTTTGTCAATGGGTCAGCCAAATCCTTTAACCACGAAACGAATGTCGATCTCTCCAATCCCTACACGGTGATCGACCTGTCCTACCTCAAGAAAAAGCTCCTGAGCGCAGGAATGTTTATCGCCACCGATCTGATATGGGACTTAG
The DNA here is from genome assembly GCA_003612625.1 of bacterium 1XD42-1. Taxonomy (GTDB): domain Bacteria; phylum Bacillota; class Clostridia; order Oscillospirales; family Ruminococcaceae; genus Anaerotruncus. Next base: position 22,200 of record RAZJ01000035.1, read on the forward strand.
CCCGGCAGAACCGTCTGAAGCAAAAAGCAATCGTCATTGACGAGGTGTGGCAGCTCATCGGCAGCAATTCCAGTTCCCAGGCAGCAGAGTTTTTAGTGGAGATGGCGAAAATCGGACGGGCCTATAACACAGCAATCCTTTTTGCCAGTCAGGACATCAACGACTTCTTTTCATTGGAAGGAGGGAAGTATGGAAAAGCTATCATCTCCAACTCCAAAACCAAAATCGTGCTGAATCTGGAACCCCATGAAGCAGAAAAATGCGGCGAGGTCCTAAGCCTTACCGCCACCGAGCTGCATAAGATCAAAAACTTTGACCGGGGGCATGGGCTGCTTTCCTCCAACGGGAATAACATTGCTGTTCATTTTCAGGCATCGGCATTGGAAAATTCCCTGATTACCACCGACCCGGAGGAGCTGCGGAGGATCGCAGAAGAAAAAGAGAAAGAAGGGCAGTCAGATGGCGAGACACAGTGAATGGTCCTGTGACCGTCTAAAGCATCAGGCGCAAGCCCTGTTCTGGCAGTATGCGGCGGAGTGTCCACTGGCCTGTGCCGCTGCGGTATCCGCATACAAGGCCAGCCTGGTGGAGTTTTTGGAATATGCCGCCGTGGAACACCATATCGGCAAGCTGACACAAATCAGGAAGCGACACCTGACGGCGTATATTCGTTTTCTGTTACACTGCCGGTATTCCAAGCAGCTCATCGCCAAACGGGTCTACGGGGTCTGCTTTTGGCTCTCCATCCTTGACCCAGACGGTGCACAGCTGCCGGACTTTGATCAGCTTTGCGAGGGCAATCCGTGGCTTTCCAGTGCCCGGCTTACCAGATGGCCGCCGGATTAAGAGGAACGGTTGGGTTCCTTACCTTGCGGTTTCGACCGGAACCTCGGCCTTGGGTTCGTAACCAGCTGCCTGACCAGAGATTACGCGCCTAACGCTGAATTTCGGTTCCTTGTACCGACTTTAGGGCCTTTGGAAAGGAGAGGATGTGATTGTTAGGAATACCAGAAGGAAGCGCCATCACGCTGGAATACTGCTGTAAGCTGATGATGGAATATACGGTCTTGGACAGCGCAGCTTTATATCCTGCTCAAACGCTTCAGCCCCTATGGGCGAAAAAAGCGCCTGCAATTTTGCCGGGCGCTATGTCATACCCAATATGCCAGGCAGATAGAGTGCGGTGGCCGCAATTATTTCGTCCTGCGCCCCGGCATCAAAATTCAAGGGCGTATCAAGCAGCAGGTCAGCTGCTTTTGGGTGCTCTTGGACTATATTGACAAGGTGGACCGGCATTTTGCCACCGGCACACCGGGGAGCCTGATCTCCATGGAAATCGAGGGGCGGGATTACAGCATCCTTTATGCACAGCTGGGCAAGGAAAAAATGTGCAGCTACCTGATGGAGCAGAGCGGCTTGACCCGCTATTTCATTGTGGTGGAGAATCTGGCCCAGATTCCGCTCATTAAAGGTGGGCAGATCCATGCTTTTGTCCTGCTGGATGAGAAAAACACCTTACACTACTATTCAGGAACGGGAGGTTAAGCATGCAAAAGGTGATTGGAACGATACTGAAAGATGAGGTGCTGCATTCCCTGACCTTGCGGGGGGATTTGCTCAAAAGCCGGCTGGAGCTGATGGACAGCGCCTTGGAGTGCTCCGATACAAACGCCGTTTACCGGCATCTGTCCCAGTTTTCCCGGCTGACGGAGCTTCTCTGCCGGGAACTGAGAGAGGCCACGAGGGAGTTTTACGGCAATCTGCAAACCGTGGAGCTCTTCCCCATCCTGCTACCTTATCCTCACGGCGGAGAGGTCAAAGCGGTGGTGGAGGAAGGATGTATCCGTCTGGAGGCTCCTACTATCCTGCCCTTTTGCTCCGGCGGCAGTGTCTACTATCTCCATGAGCAGGTGCTGTGGGCATTGGAGGACCTGATCCGGGAGAAAAAACTCCCCTGCCCCTTCTTTACCGAGCGGTGCGCGCTGGTCTATCTGCATCACTATCAGGAAGATGCGGGACTTACGCACTATCTGCGGGACTACGACAATGTGGAGCATCGCTGCGTGACCAATGCGCTGGCTGCCCTTGCCATGTGGGGGGACCGTCCCGATTGTATTGTCTCGCTGGATGTTCTGGCGCCGGGAGAACGGGACTTTACCGAAATCTGCGTGATGACGATGGAGAAATTCCGGGAATTTGTTCTATCCGAAAAAATCGAGTTTCAAATGGGGTGAAGCATCGCAAAAAAGCAGCCGCAAAAATCGCAAACTTTCCGATATTTTTGCAGTTCCTGTTTTTGCACTGGAGGATACCCGTCAAAACCGCGTTACTGCTGGCTCTTTGGAGCCGTTTACACAGAAAATTCAACGAGATGTAATAAGTCCTCACGCAAAGTGAGGGCTTATTACATCTCAAAAGGGGGATTTGCCAATAGAGCGTCTTTCGGACATCCACGACACCATTTTGAGGCTTCTGGCAGAGTGCAGATGGGTTTCCCCTGCACTTTTGGAGCTGACCGGCTACAGCTACACCTACCGCACCCGCGCTCTCAGGCTGTTGCTCCAACAGCAGTACATCCGCAAACAGGGCGAGGGCAGAGCGAAAGCCTATGCCATCTCCACAAAGGGCCGGAATTACCTGGCCGCCTTTTATGCCAGCCGATTCCGGGAGGAGGTGATGGAGCAGATAAAACAACTCACCCGAAATCCCGATGACCGGGCGGTGCTGCGGGGAGACGCCGCGGCTATGCTCTCCCTTGCCAGTTACGCCGTCCACCCGGACGATAAGCCGGTATTCCCCGCTTACACACCGCCGCTGCCGGCGGCTCCGGGTCGTGAGGCATGGCGGGGGCTCTATCAAAACCACAGCGATATTTGTTATCCAGATGAGTCGGATAATGCTGTTTATACGACTCATCTCACTTCCATGAACTGCTATTATGACGCCTGTTCCGTCAAGGAACTTCTCTACGACCGTGGAAAGGATGGTGCGGGTGTGCGCTATTCCCGCGCCTGCGGGGTGCTGATGACCCCCTCTTGTCTCTTTCGCGTTTACCACAGCCGGGATGTGGCCATGAAATTCCACATTACCGGAGAGCGAAGGCTGCAAAACCTGCTGCTTACCGGGGAAGTTTTCCGCGGCTATCTGCCGGAAAGGAACCATGCGGCGCTGCTCCTTGGGAACGATTTTACGGCGCTTCTGCACATTTTGGAACACCATCTGGCCGGACACAGCGCCAAATCTCCAGTCTATGTTAAGGATCGTGGGCGCAAAGGGTACAAATCACTGCAGGGCGGAATCGGGGAACGGGTGACACCCGGCAATTTGGGCGAACCGTCCTTTTATCTGCCTCTGACATCGGATAGCTGCCCTCTGCTGCGGATGATGCGCTATCCTTTCTGGCAGGAACTGCTGACCAGAGAGGTTTGCCGGGAACTATTTGGGCTGGAAAACCAACCCCGATGGACATTTGACCATGAAGAAGATTCGGTCTATCCGCTTTTTACTCTTTGCTTACAGCAGATCAGCCTTGCGATGAGCGCCGTCAGGCTTTCACCGGAAAAGCGGATACGGCTTGTCTGCCTGGATTGGCAGGCGCCGCTGCTTCGGGAACTGCTATCCCCCTTTGCATCCAATCGGGATATTCGGGTGACAACGCTGCCAAACGGATATATCTCCAATCTGCAACGAAAATTTGAGCTTTATTGGGGAGGAGGGGAACCATGAAAGAGCGACGAAAGGAATGGCTTAACAAAGGGAAAAACCTGTTGGGCGAAACGGCCAGGAAACTGAAGAAAACTTTGGGAACCCCTAAAAATAGATACCTTGCCATTGGTTTGCTGGCCGTCTTTTTCTATGCCGCCGGACTTTTGGCACAGCTCCTAAGCGACCGGGGCCGCTGGCTTCCGGGGCAGGAACTGCATCTGCCCAGCCTCAACCCTTTTCGCTGCTTTGCTATGTTGCTTACACCTTATGGGGCAACCGCAGTCCTGGGGCTGTTTTTGTTCCTGGTGATAGCCGCTTCGTTCTTTTGGATGAACAAGGAGGATCGAACCGGTATGGTGTATGACAAAGAGCGGAAATTCTGGTATTCGGACAAAGGGGTCTATGGTACTGCAGGCTGGATGAACAGTCAAGAACTGCAAAAGTGTTTCGACCTGACTCCGGTAGAAAAGGCCGGCGAGGTGGAGGAAATCATTTACGGGGTCAAAGATGGAATGGTGGTGAGCAGAAAGGCCGGGTCCTTCCTCGGCCCACATATCGCGGTGTTCGGGTCATCCGGGTCAATGAAATCCCGTACCATCGGGCGTGGAATGGTGATCGCCTGTGCCAAACAGGGCCGCAGCCTGGTGGTCACCGATCCCAAGGCCGAACTGGCCTCCGATACGATAGAGTACCTAAAGAGCTATGGGTATGAGGTGAAGATTCTCAACGCGGTCGATCCCTACAACAGCCACCGATATAACGCCCTGGAAGGGATAGAGGAGCGGCCCATCTTTCTTCACAACATTGTGGAGGCTATCATCACCAATACCGGCGGCGGAGTGGGAGATCCGATCTACGACCAGGCGGAAGGGGCTCTGCTGACTGCCCTGATTCTTCTGCAGTTTGAACGGGAGGATATTGAATATCCCAGCATAAAAGGTGCCTACGAGGTGCTGCTGGAAACCAGCGGCCAGGAGGAACTGGACCTCTATTTTAGGTAGTGTTCACATAAGTTGGATTGTGATATAATTAAAGAATGGAAATAAAGAAAGAGCAATACGAGCAAATCAAAGAGTGCTTTCCCAAACAGCGGAAACCAGCCAAAATCAGCAACCTGGACGTATTGAATGCAGTGCTATACGTAGTGGAAAATGGGTGCAAATGGAGGAGCTTGCCCAAAGAATACGGAGATTGGCACGTGATCTATGTTCGGATAAACCGCTGGGCGAAAAAGGGCGT
>RAZJ01000036.1 GCA_003612625.1 bacterium 1XD42-1
CAAAGCTCCTGCAAACACTGGCAAATTCTAATTTAACAGAGTTTTTCTTATCGGGCAATCCCCGACAAAGAGCTCAAATAAAAAGACAAAGGAAAAGCTCTTGGCATCTCTCCATGCCAGGGGCTTTCCCTTGTTTTATAGAGAGGGCCGTTAAGCCCAAAGGCAGCCAAAAAACAACCCCCAGAGAGGAAGCATCTCTCCGGGGGTTGTTTTTTGTGAGTTTTTAAATGACAGAGATTGCATATACTGCTTTATTATTATAGCACAGGTGCTTTCGTAAATGCAAGATAAGATTTAAAAAAATACTTGGAATACATGGGCAATCGCAGAAAATTGCTCCATAGATAGCTGCTCTGCCCGTGCGTTAGAAGGCACATTTGCTTTTTCCAAGCCTGTTACAACCTGCTCTTTGGAAAGGGAAAGCCCGGAAGCCAAACAATTTAAAAGGGTTTTCCGGCGCATGGAAAAAGCGGCCCGGACGACTGCAAAAAAAGCTTTAGCAGGGGCATTCACAGGCGGGGATTCCAGAATATCCAGCCGGATCACAGCGCTGTCCACTTTTGGGGCAGGCAGAAAGGAACCTTTTGAAACAGAAAATAAAATTTTAGGATTGCTGTAATAACGGACCGCAATGGAAATTGCTCCCGTTTCCCGGCATCCAGGCAGGGCGCAAAGCCGTTGTGCAGCTTCTTTTTGAACCATAACGGTAATAGACTGGATCGGGAGCTGCTGTTCCAGTAAATTCATCAGGATCGGGGAAGTAATATAATAAGGTAAATTGGCACAGACAACCACCTGCATATCAGGGAATTTTTCTGCAATCAGCCGGTTCAGATCGATTTTCATAACATCGCCGTGAATGACTTCCACATTGTCAAAGTCCGCTAACGTTTCCTCTAAAACGGGCAGAAGCCTTTGATCAATTTCAATGGAAACCACTTTTTTAGCCCGTTTACTCAATTCTACTGTTAAAACCCCAATTCCCGGCCCGATTTCCAAAACGCCGGTATCAGGCCCTACACCGCCTTGTATGGCCATTTGCGGGCAGACAGAAGGATTGATTAGGAAATTTTGTCCTAAGGCTTTGGAAAAAGTAAAGCCATGGCGTTCCATCAGATCCCGGATTACGCGAATATTTGATAACTGTTCCAAGAGAATACTCCTTTTTCTTGCGAAAAAACGCGAAATATAGTACAATTAAATGAAATCCCTTTAATGAGATTATAAAGGATGTGCGTAAAGATGACAAGACGGGATAAAGTAAATTATTATTTAGATATTGCAGAAACAGTAGCTTCCCGGGGGACGTGCCTGCGCCGTAATTTTGGGGCAATCATTGTAAAAAATGATCAGATCATTTCCACAGGCTATGTAGGCGCCCCAAGAGGCAGGCAGAATTGCTGTGATTTAGGATATTGTGCCCGGGAACAATTAAAAGTACCCCGGGGAGAACGGTATGAATTATGCCGTTCCGTCCATGCGGAAGCCAATGCTATTATTCATGCTTCCCGAAATGATATGTTAGGCTCCACCCTTTATTTAGTGGGTTTAGAAGGGGATGGCAGTGGTTATGTAAAAAATGCAAATCCCTGTTCCATGTGTGTCCGTATGATTATCAATGCAGGCATTCAGAAAGTGATTGTCCGGGATGATTCCGAGCATTACCGTTCGATTCTGGTGGAGGAAGAATGGGTTTCTAATGATGAATCCTTAGAAGGAAAAACCACATATGGAAACAGCCTTTAAAAAGGAATCCTGATTTTCCGCTGTTTTTCGTTTGACTTTTCAACTGGTTGCGCCTATAATGAGTCCTGTTTGCGGCTTTGCATGATTTCCCCTTCCCTGGTAATGCTATACCTAGGACTTTCATGCTTCTGAAAGGAATATGAAAATCATTTTTAGGGAGGCGCTGGGAAAATGCGTAAAGAAAACAGAAAATCTTTTGTAGATCCGCAGCCGGAATTTCCGGAACCGGAAAAACAGGATGAAAAACAAGGGGAAGTCCAGGAGCAGACAGAACAAATTATTGAAACCGGCGGGATTACCACAGGCAAAGGGAAACATTGCATCCATTGCTTAACGATTATTGGGCAGATTGAAGGCCATTATATTCTGCCGGCCCAGAATAAAACAACAAAATATGAACATGTTATCCCCCAGCTTTTAGCAGTGGAACAGGACCCGGAAATAGAGGGCCTTGTGATTATCCTGAATACCGTAGGGGGAGATGTAGAAGCAGGGCTTGCCATTGCAGAGCTTTTATCCGGGATGCACAAGCCTACCGTTTCACTGGTATTGGGCGGCGGCCATTCCATCGGGGTGCCCTTAGCCGTCAGCGCCCGGAAAAGCTTTATTGTACCTTCGGCAACTATGACAGTCCATCCAGTGCGTATGAACGGGCTGGTTTTAGGAGTCCCCCAGACATTATCTTATTTTGATAAAATGCAGGAACGGATTGTAAAATTTGTTACAGATAATTCCCGCATTACCCCGGAACGGTTCCGGCAGCTTATGATGAATAAAGATGAACTGGTAATGGATGTGGGAACGGTTTTAGACGGCCAGGCCGCTGTGGAAGAAGGCTTGATAGATGCTTTGGGCGGTGTGGCAGATGTCATAGAATCCCTTTATGCAATGATTGAGGGGGAAGCTTAAATGGTGCTTCATACGATTATACCATTGGAACAGGTTTTCGGCGGCAGGGATAGTACCAATCCGGAAAGCATAAATTATGAATACCGGCGTACAGGGAACCATTTTGTCCAGGGGGTTTCACAAGAGGGGCGTTTCACGATAGAACGCCTGATTGCGACAGACCCGGCTTTATATCTGGACCCCAGGTATGCGCCGGGAAGGGATTTTAAGGCTCCTTAAAGACGTTTTTGGGGCCTTGGCTCCCAAAAACAAAAGCCGTATCTTATGGCAGATAGGGGCGTAATTGATGACAATTTTAGATGCCGTACTGCAAGGGATTTTGCAGGGGCTAACAGAGTTCCTGCCTGTTTCCAGTTCGGGACATTTATCCTTATACCAGTATTTTACTGGAAACAGCGGGGAAACAGCTTTTTTATTATCCATCCTTCTCCATGCAGGGACATTAGTTGCTGTTTGTGTTTGTTTTTATAAGGAAATTTTGCGGCTGATTTATGAATTTCTTTGTATCATTCAGGACATATTCCACAGGCGGGGCCCGGCAGGAAAGCCGCACAGAATGCCTCCGGAACGGCGGACAGTCATTATGCTGATTTTGTCTACGCTGCCTTTGGCCTTTATGCTGCTGCTGAAGGACAGGGTGGAACAGTTTTCCACAGACAACAATATTACGGTAGAAGGCTTTTGCTTTTTACTGACTGCAATTTTATTGTTTTTGGGTTCGGGACGCAGCCGGGGCCGGAAAAATGGGGCGACGATCACCTGGCAGAATGCCCTTGCCGTAGGCGCCGCCCAGGTAGCTGCAACAATGCCTGGGATTTCCCGTTCCGGCTCCACCATTTCAACAGGGCTGCTTTGCGGCTTTGAACGGGAATATGCTGTTTCTTATTCCTTTATTATGGGAATCCCCGCAGTATTCGGGGCGATTATACTGGAATTAAAGGATTTGGGCACAGCAGAAGGGCTTCCGGCTGCCGTTCTTTTAACAGGCTTTTTTACGGCTGTTATTTTTGGGATTCTTTCCATTAAACTGGTACAATGGCTGGTACGGGGGAATAAATTCCGGATTTTTGCTTATTATACCTTAGTTTTGGGGATTGTAGTCCTTATCATAGGTTTTATTGACAGCTTTACAAGCCATGCTGTACAGGAATTTTTCATCCGGTTAGCGGGGCATCAATAAAAGGGAGAATTTTTACATGGCAGGAAAATCAAAGTCCCGGTCGGGCACACGCCCAGCAAGGGGGAAATCTAAAAAATCCGCGGCGGCACAAAAAAAAGCCAACAGCCAGTTTCATGCAATTATCTTATTTTTTGTGGGGATCGTATGGTTCATGTTCCTTCTGGTAAAGGGCAGCAGCGGCAAGGGCTGGGGTGCAATCCATCGGGCATTATTCGGCCTGTTTGGGCCGGGAGCCGTATTAGTAGGGATACTGCTGATTTATGTTGCAGTCCTTATGGCACTGGAGAAGCCCTGGAAAGGCCGGGCATGGTTATGCAGCGCATTGCTGCTGGCTTTTTGCGGTTGTTTGCAAGTATTCATTAAACCGGGCTATATGCCGGATTTTGAAACAGAAAACATACTGGATATTATTGTACATACCTTTGTTTACGGGGCGGAAGGCAATGGCGGCGGAGGCTTGTTCGGTGCTGTTTTAGGGCTGCCGTTCCTGGGGCTTTTCGGAAAAGTAGGCGGCGGCATTTTAATCATCCTTCTGATTTTATTTTTGATCACCGTCTTGTCAGGCTCCACTTTAATCAGTTTAGCCCAGGCCGCCCGCAAGCCCCTTCGGGCAATGGGAGCCGCTTATACCCAGCAGATGGAACGCCGCCAGGCGGAACAGGAAAGCCGGAAGGCTGCACAGCCTGTAAAAACAGCGGCGCCTGGGAAAGCTGCCGCCAAACAGCCGGCCCATAAAGGGGAGGAAAAAAATGCCCAGCCCCCTGCCCAGCCGGCCCAGCATAAGAATACCCCAAAAATGCAGATTATAGACATCCCGCTGGACGGGGAGCCCCGGCCTAAACCGGAACCACAGCCGGTTCATGAGGCGGAAGCAGCAGAAGAAAATAAAATCCCCAGCCAGCCGGAACCGAAAAAAGAAATTGATATTCCGTTGGATGATGATTTTAGATCCAGCGAAACAGGCGGTTTTGCGTTGGGGATCGGGGATGATCTCGGCGTTCCCCAGGAACCGCAAAAGCCGGAATCCGTTATAGATCCTTCTTTGGATGAACTGGTAAAAAAAGCGGCAGGCCCGGAACATATGCTTTATGGAATGCAGCAAGAAGCGCCTAAGGAACCGGCAGCCGAACCGATGCAGGCCCAGGAAAAACTGGCTTTCCATTTGAATCTGCCGCCGGATATTGATGCAGTGGAAGGGTTTAGGGGGCCGCCAAAAAACGATCCGTTTTTTGCAAAGCCCCATAATCCCAGGCCCGTTGTTCCGGAACTGCCTCCGGAACCAAAGCCCTCTGCGCCAGCCAAGCCTCCGGAACCCATCCGGCAGGAACAGCCAGTCCCGCAGGCTTCTGTCTTATCCGATCCCCCCAAGCCGCCAGCACCCCGTCCTTACCGGAAGCCGCCTTTTTCCTTGCTGCGTCAGGGGAAGGGCCAGAATGCGGCCAATGAAGGGGAATTGAAAGCCAATGCCCAGCTTTTGGTGGATACTTTGGCATCCTTTGGGGTACAGACAAGGATTGTGGACATTTCCAGAGGGCCGGCTGTTACCCGGTATGAATTGCAGCCTTCTGCGGGGGTAAAAATCAGTAAAATCACAGGACTGGCAGATGATATAGCATTAAACCTGGCAGCGGCAGGGGTGCGTATTGAAGCGCCGATTCCCAATAAAGCGGCTGTGGGCATTGAGGTGCCGAATAAAAGCGTCAGTGTCGTTACATTGCGGGAAATTGTGGATTCAGAGCCTTTCCTGTCGGCCAAAAGCAAATTAACCGTTGCATTAGGACGGGACATTGCCGGCAATATCGCTTTGGCGGACATTGCAAAAATGCCTCACCTTTTAATTGCCGGATCAACCGGTTCCGGAAAATCCGTCTGTATCAACTCTATTATTATGTCATTATTATTCCAGGCTGTGCCGGAAGAAGTCCGTTTCCTGATGATTGACCCGAAGGTGGTAGAATTAGGAGTATATAACGGCATCCCCCATCTGTTAGTACCTGTTGTAACAGATCCCAAAAAAGCGGCAGGGGCATTGAGCTGGGCTGTTACGGAAATGCTCAAACGGTACAAGCTTTTTGCGGATAACGGGGTACGGGATTTGAAGGGCTTTAACCATCTGGCAGAACGGACAGAAGGCTTGGAAAAAATGTCCCAGGTGGTCATTATTATAGATGAGCTGGCAGATTTAATGATGGCGGCTCCTAATGAAATCGAAGATTATATCTGCCGTTTGGCTCAGATGGCCCGTGCAGCAGGGATGCACCTGATTATTGCAACCCAGCGTCCTTCTGTGGACGTCATTACCGGTGTGATTAAAGCAAATATCCCTTCCCGGATCGCATTTGCGGTATCTTCCCAGGTGGATTCCCGGACCATTTTAGATATGGGCGGAGCGGAAAAGCTTTTGGGGCGGGGGGATATGCTCTTTAACCCCATTGGATCTGCAAAGCCTGTACGGGTACAGGGCTGCTTTGTAACAGACGAGGAAATTGAAGCTGTGATTTCCTTTATCAAAAGCGATGCAACAGCAGATTATGATCCCCAGATTGTCAAGGAAATTGACAGCCATGTACCGGCTTCCGGAAAAAAGGGAAGCAGCAGTGCCGCTTCTGACAGCAGCAGCGGCGGGGAATCAGAAGATGAAATGCTGATGGCAGCCATTGAGTTTGTGGTGGAAGCCGGTGCCGCCTCCACTTCCCTGCTCCAAAGAAGGCTCCGTTTGGGATATGGCCGGGCAGCACGGATTATTGATGAAATGGAATCCCGTGGAATTGTAGGCCCTTCGGAAGGGAGCAAGCCCCGGAAAGTATTATTGACCCCGGAACGGCTGGCAGAATGGAAGCTGGCAAAACAGGAATAAACTTCTGGAATGAAATGGAGATTGGAACAGGCTTTTATGTTTTTACCGCTTACAAAAAAAGAAATGGAGATACGCGGCTGGGAAGAAGCTGACTTTTTATGTGTCACAGGGGATGCTTATGTAGATCATCCCAGCTTTGGAATGGCGATTGTTTCCCGGCTGCTGGAAAAACTGGGGTACCGGGTAGCTGTTATTGCACAGCCGGTTTCGGATGGGGATTTTGCCCGTTTTGGCCCGCCGAAATATGGATGGTTTGTCAACGGGGGCAATATTGATTCCATGGTATCCCATTATACAGCCGCAAAGCGGCTGCGCAGGGGGGACGCTTACAGTCCGGGCGGCCAGTCGGGACGCAGGCCGGATCGGGCGCTTACCGTATACTGCCGCCAGATCCGGAAGCTTTATCCTCAGGCGCAAATTGTAATTGGCGGCTTGGAAGCTTCTATGCGGCGGTTTGCCCATTATGACTATTGGAACGACAGTGTTATGCCGTCTGTATTGGCAGACAGTGAAGCGGATTTACTGATTTACGGCATGGGGGAAAAGCAGACAGAATATATTGCGGCACAGCTGGCCCAGGGGACTCCTGCCCGGCAAATCCGCTGCCGGGGAACCTGTTACTTGACAGATGAACCGGATCTTCCCAGGGAAAATGCTGTAACAATCGCTTCTTTTACAAAGGTTTCTTCGGATAAACATTCCTATGCCCGGGCAACAAAAGTACAAATGGAAGAACAGGACCCGGTACGGGGCCGGAAAATCATTCAAAAGCATGATTATAATACATTCCTGGTGCAGATGGAACCAATGGAACCCTTAAATACAGCGGAATTGGACGCTGTATTTGCCATGCCTTTTCAGCGGATGTACCATCCCTCTTATGAAAAACAAGGGGGTGTCCCTGCCATTGCCGAAGTGGAATTTTCCATTATGCAGAACCGGGGCTGTTTTGGCTCCTGCAATTTTTGTTCCATTGCTTTCCATCAGGGCAGCCGGGTTACTTGCCGCAGCATCCCTTCGATTGTGGCAGAGGCGGAACGCTTTGTACAAAATCCCCGGTTCAAAGGGATTATCAGTGATGTAGGCGGTCCTTCTGCCAACTTCCGGCACCCCTCTTGTGAGAAGCAATTAACAAAAGGTTCCTGTCCCAACCGGAAATGCCTTGCACCCAGGCCCTGCCCCAATGTAAAAGTGGATCATACCGAATATTTGGAACTGCTCCGCCGTCTGCGGGCAATCCCAGGCATACGGAAGGTTTTTGTCCGTTCCGGCCTGCGGTATGATTATATGATGCTGGAAAAAGATGATACCTTTATGCGGGAGCTGCTGGCCCATCATGTCAGCGGCCAGTTAAAAGTAGCGCCGGAGCATTGCAGCCCCCAGGTGCTGGACTGTATGGGCAAGCCCCATATTGGCGTATATGAAAAATTTTCCCAGCGCTTTTACCGGCTGACAAAGGAAGTGGGAAAAGAACAATATCTGGTGCCTTACTTTATTTCTTCCCACCCTGGCTCTACCTTAAAAGACGCCATCCAATTGGCTGTATTTATGAAACGCCACCATATTCATCCGGAGCAGGTGCAGGATTTCTACCCTACGCCGGGTACAGTTTCGACTTGTATGTTTTATACCGGCCTCGATCCCATGACCATGAAGGAAGTATATGTCCCCAAAAGCCAGGAAGAAAAATGGCTCCAGCGGGCTTTGCTGCAATATTTCAAGCCGGAAAACCGCCGCGCAGTCATAACAGCGTTAAAAAAAGCCCGCCGTGAAGATTTAATCGGGACAGGCCCGGATTGTCTGGTGCCTCCGGAACGGAACCAGACAGCCAAAGTGAAATTTCATGCCAAAAAAGGCAGGTCTTATCCGCCCAAAAAGAAAAAATAAAAAAGAAAGCCCATCTGTTACAAGCTGGGCTTTCTTTTTTATGGGGAAATAATCATGCAGAATTTTGAAAGTTTTTGTCGTGTAAAGATATTTCCCTTGACAACCCTGTCTGTGTCAGGTATAATACCCCAAGAGGGAAACGGTAAACAGGAGGCGGGCTTGTGGCGAGAGATGGAAAAGACATGCAGATTTCGCTGCTGCTTGATTTCTATGGTGACATGCTGACGGAAAAGCAGCGGGATGTCATAGAACTTTATTATAATGAAGACCTTTCCCTTGCGGAAATCGCGGCTCACAGCAAAATTACACGGCAGGGAGTCCGGGATTCCATTAAACGCGCCGAATCCACTTTATTAGAGCTGGAAGAACGGCTGGGACTGGCGAAACGGTTCCGCCGGATTCAGGAAGGCTTGGACAAAATAACCATGGACGCCCGCTTTGTCCAGGAAAATTTCGGGCGGCTGGGGTACCGGCGGGAAGTGGATCAGCGGCTGGCACAGATTATAGAGATTGCGCAAAATATCAATGAATAACCTTATTTTTGAAGGAAGCGGATAAAGGGGGGCAAAGCTTTATGGCATTTGAAGGGCTTTCTGAAAAGCTTTCTGCTGTTTTCAAGAAGATGCGCGGCAAAGGCAAATTAAAAGAAAGCGATATTAAAGAAGCCATGCGGGAAGTACGCCTGGCCCTTTTGGAAGCGGATGTCAACTATAAAGTAGTAAAAGATTTTGTAGCGTCTGTGACAGAAAAGGCAGTTGGGGACGAAGTCCTGGAAAGCTTAACCCCGGCCCAGATGGTCATTAAAATTGTCAATGATGAACTGACTGCTTTAATGGGGGAAACCAATGCCCGCATCCATTTTGAAAGCAAGCCTCCAACAGTTTTAATGATGTGCGGTTTACAGGGTTCCGGTAAGACCACCCATTCCGCAAAATTGGGGCTTTACTTCAAAAATCAGGGGAAACGTCCTTTGCTGGCGGCCTGTGATGTTTACCGGCCTGCCGCCATTGAACAGTTAAAAGTTGTGGGGGAAAAAGCAGGCGTTCCTGTTTTTGAAATGGGTCAGGGAGATCCCATTGAAATTGCGGCAAAAGCTGTGGCCCATGCGAAGGATCACGGCAATGATCCGGTTATACTGGATACAGCGGGCCGCCTGCATATTGACGAAGAACTGATGGAAGAATTGCAGCGCATCAAAAGCCGGGTAAACCCCACGGAAATCCTTTTGGTAATCGACGCCATGGTAGGCCAGGACGCAGTCAATGTAGCTTCTAAATTCAACGAAGCTTTAGAAATAGACGGTGTTATTCTGACAAAATTAGATGGCGATACCCGGGGCGGCGCGGCATTATCGGTCCGCAGCGTTACGGGGAAGCCCATTAAATTTGCGGGGATCGGGGAAAAGCTGGAGGATTTGGAGCCGTTCTATCCGGACCGGATGGCTTCCCGGATTTTAGGCATGGGCGACGTTTTAACCCTGATTGAAAAAGCCCAGAGCAAATTTGATGAAAAACAGGCCATGGAAATGGCCGAAAAAATGAAGCGGAATACCTTTGATTTCAACGACATGCTGGAACAGATGCGGCAGATAAAAAAAATGGGGCCTCTGTCCAGTGTGATGAATATGCTCCCAGGGGTAGCTGGGAAACTAAAAGACGAGGATGCAGAGCAGGGCGAGCGTGAAATGCGCAAAACAGAAGCAATGATTCTTTCCATGACCCCGGCAGAACGGGAAAAGCCAGCCTTGCTTAACCCATCCCGGAAACGCCGGGTAGCCGCAGGCAGCGGTGTAGAAGTATCTGACGTGAACCGCCTGATCAAGCAGGTGGAAATGATGCAGAAGCTATTCCGGCAGGCTGCTTTGGGCAGCCGCGGCGGCAGCAAAAAAGGAAAGCGCAGGAGAGGGCCTTTTGGCGGCGGATTGCCGCCCATGCCCCCTGGGGCGATGCCTTTTTGATAACTTGAAATCAATTTAGGAGGTGAAAATAGATATGGCAGTTAAAATCAGATTAAGAAGGATGGGTGCTAAAAAAGCTCCTTTTTACCGCATTGTCGTAGCAGATTCCCGCTATCCCCGTGATGGCCGTTTCATTGAAGAAGTAGGAACTTATGATCCCAATCAAAATCCTTCTGCAATTAAAATTGATGCAGAGAAAGCAAAAAAATGGCTTTCCAATGGCGCCCAGCCTACTGATACAGTAAGAGCATTATTGAAAATCGAAGGCGTACTGTAATCGGCGTGTATTGCAGGTATTGTGGAGGGATTTGTTTTGCAAAACCTGATCGCTGCTATTGCGCAGGGCCTTGTGGATGACAAAGAATCTGTCAAGGTTACCGTAGATGAGCCGGATGCAGAGGGGATTATTGTTTATCATCTGCATGTAGCTCAGGAGGATATGGGCCGCGTAATTGGCAAACAAGGCAGAATCGCCAAAGCGATCCGGACTTTAGTCCGGGCGGCGGCTAATAAAGCCGAGAAAAAAGTCGCTGTGGAAATTGATTAAAAAATCTTTTCCTGAAAAAAGGCACCGTCTCACCAAATGTGGGGCGGCCCTTTTCGATTTTCCAGCTTTTTAAGGATTCCGATGGAGGGACGGATTTTGAAAAAAGAATTTTTAGAATGTGGTAAAATTGTAGCGCCCCACGGGGTCCGTGGGGAAGTCCGGATAGAACCCTGGTGTGAGCCTGATTTCCTGACAGAATTCCATACCTTATATATGGATGGGAAACCGGTCCAGGTAACGGCGGCCAGAGTACAGAAAAATATGAATGTATTGAAATTGGAAGGCATCAACAGCCGGGATGAAGCAATTGGCCTGCGGGGGAAAATTCTGTTCCTCCGCCGGGCAGACGCCCGCTTGGAAGAAGGGGAATATTTCGTCCAGGATTTCATTGACTGCCAGGTGATAGATATTGATACCGGGGCAGATTACGGGAAGGTTTATGATATACGCCCTACCGGGGCAAATGATGTTTACTATCTCCGGGATCAGGAAGGGCGGGAACGGCTGGTGCCTGCCATTCCGGAAGTGGTACTGGAAAAGGATATAGATGGGGGAATCATTAAAATCCGTCCACTGGAGGGGCTGTTTGATGCGGATTGATATTGCAACATTATTTCCCGATATGTGTGAGGCAGTCCTGTCCGCCAGCATTATAGGCCGGGCCAGGAAAGCAGGTTATCTGGATATCCAGTGCTGGCAGATACGGGATTATACCATAGATAAGCACCGGAATGTAGATGATACCCCTTATGGGCCGGGCAAAGGGATGCTGATACAGGCGGACCCTATGTACCGCACCTGGGAGGCGGTCTGCGCTGCCCGGGGAAGCCGTCCCCATGTCATTTATTTATCCCCCCAGGGCCGGGTGCTGACGCAAAAAAAGGCATTGGAGCTTTCCCAAAAGGATCATTTATATTTGATGTGCGGCCATTATGAAGGGGTTGACCAGCGGGTATTAGATGAGATTGTAGACGAGGAAATCTCCATAGGGGATTATGTGCTGACAGGCGGGGAATTGGGCGCAATGGTACTGACAGATGCCATTGCGCGGTTATGCCCCGGCGTATTGGCAGATGAAAGCTGCTTTATGGAAGAAAGCCATTTTAACGGCTTGCTGGAATATCCCCAGTATACAAAACCGGCTGTCTGGCATGGGCGGACGGTGCCGGAAATCATTCAAAATGGCAATCATGCTGCCATTGCCCGGTGGCGCAGGGAAATGTCCCTGAAAGCCACTTATGAAAAGCGTCCGGATCTTTTGGAAAAAGCAGACTTGAATGAAAAGGATAAATGGTATTTACGGACTTTGGGATGGGAAGAATAGAAAAATAATTCCAGTTATGTTGCTGTAATTGTTGAAAACTTTATGGTAAACTTGCACAATTGGACCTGGCGGAAGATAAGCATTATGGGAAAACCATTAGAAAATAGCTCGAATTGTAAAAAATCTGGATAAAATTATTGACGCAAAATTTCCTTCTGCTTATAATAAGGCTATGGTACTTAAGCAAGATTTATCATTAAAGAGGGAGAGAATAGAATTATGTTTGTGAAAGAAGTCGCAGTCCAAAACCAAGTCGGTTTGCATGCACGTCCCGCCACATTCTTTATCCAAAAAGCCAATGAATACAAATCCTCTATTTGGGTAGAGAAGGAAGAACGCCGGGTCAATGCTAAAAGCTTGTTAGGCGTATTGTCTTTGGGCATTGTTGGCGGTACATCTATCCGTATTATTGCTGACGGTTCTGACGAGCAGGTTGCAGTAGAAGGCTTAGTAAAACTGGTTGAATCCGGTTTTGCAGAGTAATTTTGAATTTTGTTGCGTAATGTGCATCGCTTGCTGAAGGCGTAGTTTGCTGCGCCTTGGCAAACGGTGTATTTTTTTTACTGCGGCAGGAAAAAATAACCGGGGAGGGGCCGACTTCATGGACAATCCAAGGCTGCCATTTTTAGCGGAAAAAGCCCATCAGCTTCCGCTGCGGCCTGGCGTATATTTGATGAAAAATAAAAATAATGAAATTATTTATGTGGGAAAAGCAAAAGCCCTCAAAAACCGGGTCAGCAGTTATTTCCGCAGTGTGGATCGCCATTTGCCCAAGGTCTATCAAATGGTCAGCCGTGTTTTTGACTTTGACTATATTATTACGGACAGTGAATTTGAAGCCCTGGTTTTGGAATGCAGCTTGATTAAGCAGCATACCCCTAAGTATAATATTTTACTGAAGGATGACAAAGGTTACAGCTATATTAAAATCGCGCCAGCCCGGTTTGGCCGTATCCGCCAGGTATTCCAGCGGGAGGAGGAAGAAGGCGCCAGATATATTGGGCCGTATATTTCCTCCTTTGTGGTCAATGAAACAGTGGATGAAGTCAACCGGGCATTCCGGCTTCCCACATGCAGCCGGAAATTCCCTCAGGAATTTGGCAAAGGCAGGCCCTGTCTAAACTATCATATTAAACAATGTATGGGGCTGTGCAGGGGAAAAATTTCGGAAGAAGAATATGCAGAAATTTTAGACCAGGCCATCACTTATATAAAGGAAGGCGGTCCCCAAAGCCTGGAACGGCTGACCAGGCGGATGGAAGAATACGCCGAAGAAATGCAGTTTGAAAAAGCCGCCCAAATCCGGGACCGGATACGTGCCATCCAGCGGATCAGCCAATCCCAAAAGGTCGTATTTCAAAATACAGTCAATCAGGACGTTATCGCCCTCCAAAGAAGCGGGGAGGAATCCTGCGCGGTTGTGCTGAAATTCCGGGAAGAACGGCTGGTGGATAAAGAGCATTTCCTGTTGGGGCGGATCGATTCCCTGGAGGAGGCCCGTTTGGAATTCCTGCTCCGGTATTATACAGGCGCCCGGGAAATCCCAAAACGGATTCAACTGGATGGGGAAATGGAAGATATGGAGCTGACAGCCCAGTTTTTTTCCCAGCAGGCAGGTTATAAGGTGGAACTCCATGTGCCTCAAAGAGGGGAACAGGTGCGGCTCATAGAAATGGCAAAAACCAATGCGGCAGAACAGCTTTCCCAGAAAGGAAAATGGACCGGGCGGGATGTAGCCGTATTAGATGAACTGGCCCGGCTGCTGGGGCTGGCATCTCCTCCAGCTTATATCGAAGCCTATGATATTTCCAATATCGGATCGGATACGGTGGTAGGCGGCATGGTTGTTTTTGAAAACGGACGGCCCCTGCGGAAATGCTACCGGAAATTTGAGATTAAAACCGTAGAAGGTACGGACGATTATGCCAGTATGCGGGAAATGCTGTCCCGGCGTTTTCTGCGGATGCAGGATGCGGAAAAAAAGGACGAAGCCTTTGACCGGAAACCGGATTTGATTTTACTGGACGGCGGCCAGGGCCATGTAGGCGCAATAGAGCCTTTGCTGCGGGAAATGGGGATTGATACCCCGGTATTTGGTATGGTAAAAGATGATAGGCACCGTACCCGGGCCATTGCTGCCGAAGGCGGGGAAATTGCCATCAATGCCAGCCGGAGTGCCTTTTCCTTAGTAACCGCCATTCAGGATGAGGTGCACCGTTATTCCATTGCCTATTCCCGTTCCAAACATCAGAAAACCTCCTTTGCTCTGGCAATGACCCAGTGTCCCGGGATTGGAGAAAAACGGGCGGCGGAAGTTTATAAGCATTTTAAAACGAAAAAAGCGGTTTATCAGGCCACAGAAGAAGAATTAGCCCAAGTAAAGGGCATGACAAAAGCTTCAGCAAAAACCCTATATGGTTTTCTTCACCAGGAAGATTGACAAAATCTATGAAAAAACCGATAATAAGAGAGATAATGGGAAAACCCTGCTGGACGGAATTGTTTATAATAAAAAAATGCGCTGGGAAATTCCCGGCATAATGAGGAAAAGAATCATGCGTGTAATTACCGGATCGGCGCGCGGGACGCGCCTGACTGCCCCGGAAGGGATAGAAACCCGCCCTACTTCGGATATGACAAAGGAAGCTGTTTTCAGTATCCTTCAATTTGAGCTGGAAGGCGCCTATGTACTGGATCTTTTTGCAGGCAGCGGGCAGATGGGAATTGAAGCCTTGTCCCGGGGTGCGGCTTCCTGTACCTTTGTAGATATATCCAGACAGGCCCAGGAAGCCATCCGCCGGAATTTAGCGGCGGCTAAATTAACAGGCCCAGTAAAAGTTGCCGCTATGGAGGCAGAAGCTTATCTGGCCTCCTGCCGGGAAGCTTTTGACATTGCTTTTTTAGATCCGCCTTATGGCCAGGGGCTTTTGGAAAAGATCCTCCCATTGGCTGCGGCAAAAATGAAGGAAACAGGGATTATTGTCTGTGAAATGGAAAAAAAAGAGGAGCCATTGGAAATGGCCCGGGATTTTGCCCTGTATAAAGTTTACCGGTATGGGAAAGCAAAAATTGCCACTTACCGCCGCCCATAAGAAAATGGAGGACCAGTTATGGAACAGACACAGGAAAAAGAACGGGTTGTTATCTGCCCCGGCAGCTTTGACCCGATTACCAATGGGCATCAGGATATTATCCGCAGGGCAAGCACATTGTTTGACCGGGTGATTGTGCTGGTAAGTGCCAACGTAGCCAAAACCCCGATATTTTCCATAGATGAACGGGTAGCGCTGATAGAAACGGTGTGCCAGGGTATGGAAAATGTACAGGTAGATAAATTTAACGGGCTTTTAATTGATTATGTGAAGGAAAGCGGTGCCGTAGCCATTGTAAAAGGATTGCGGGCCGTGTCCGACTTTGATTATGAATTTCAAATGGCCCTGACCAACCGAAAGTTAATGCCTTCTGCGGAAACGGTATTTTTAACCCCCAGTAATGATAATATGTATCTGGCCTCCAGCGTTGTCCGGCAGATTGCCCAGCTGGGCGGCGATATCCGGCCTTTTGTACCATCCTGCATTGTGGAAACCGTTGTCCGGCGGATGCGGGAAAAATTTTAAAACCGGTTTGTAAAGTATAGAATTAGGAGTGGGAAGTAAATGAATATCGAAGAAATTTTGGATGTAATGGATGAACTTCTGGATCGTTCCTGGAGCCTTCCCTTATCTGGAGGGCGCTGTGTGGTAGATGCTGAAAAGATACGGGATTTGGTGGATGAAATCCGTTTAAACCTGCCAGCGGAAATTAAACAGGCCAAAGGGATTGTATCGGACCGGACAGAAATTTTATCGGATGCCAAAAAAGAAGCGGAACAAACCATCCGGAAAGCCGAAGAACGGGCCCGGCTTTTGGTAGCTCAGGAGGAAATTACAAAAGCGGCCCAGGCAAGGGCCTCTGAAATGATTTCCCGGGCACAGTTAAAATCACGGGAAATCCGCCATGCGGCCCAGGAATTTTCAGACAGTTGCTTGCAAAGAACAGAAGAAGTGATTATGAAATCGCTTACGGAGGTTAAAGCAACCCGTCAGGCTTTCCGTAATGCCGTCAGCAAATAACAGGAGGCAGAAAAATGGCCAATAAATCAATCGGCCCAGTCAGCGAACGGGTAGGAAATATTCCGGAAGAAGCCCGGAAAAAAGCATTGGAAACGGCACTGCACCAGCTTGAAAAAAAATTCGGCAAAGGCGCCGTCATGAAATTGGGCCAGGATAATGTCCTGAATGTAGAAGCCATTTCCACAGGTTCCTTATCTTTGGATTTGGCCCTGGGAATTGGCGGCCTGCCCAAAGGCCGTATTATTGAAATCTACGGGCCGGAAAGCTCGGGGAAAACCACCGTTGCCCTCCATGTGGTAGCCGAAGCCCAGCGGCAGGGTGGAGATGCCCTGTTTGTTGACGTGGAGCACGCTTTGGACCCTGTCTATGCCAAGGCTTTGGGGGTAGATGTAGATTCTTTACTGGTTTCCCAGCCGGATACCGGTGAGCAGGCGTTGGAAATTGCGGAAGCGCTGGTGCGTTCTGGAGCAATTTCTGTTGTGGTGATTGACTCGGTAGCGGCAATGGTTACAAAGGCGGAAATAGAAGGGGAAATGGGCGAAAGCCATGTAGGCTTGCAGGCCCGTTTAATGAGCCAGGCCCTGCGGAAGCTGACAGGGGCCATCGGCAAATCCAACACCATTATTATTTTCATCAACCAGCTTCGTGAAAAAATCGGCATGATGTATGGCAATCCGGAAACCACAACCGGCGGACGGGCATTGAAGTTTTATGCTTCTGTCCGTTTGGATGTCCGGAAGCAGGAAACCTTGAAAACCTCCACCAATGAAATGATTGGGAACCGGGTAAAAGTAAAAGTCGCAAAAAATAAAGTAGCGCCGCCCTTTAAAGAGGCGGAATTTGATATTATGTATGGCCAGGGGATTTCCAAAATAGGGGAGATCTTAGATCTGGCTGTAATTCTGGAGATTATCAAGAAAAGCGGGAGCTGGTTCAACTATGGGGAAACCCGCTTGGGGCAGGGCAGGGACAACGCAAAAAATTTCCTGCAAAACAATCCGGAAATTGCCAAGGAAGTGGAAGCCAAAATCCGGGAAAATGCGGATAAACTGCGGAAAGCCCTGACGCCAAAAGGAAAGAAGCCTGTAAAAATCGGGGCGTCCGCTGCATCTTCCACAGCGCCTGCTCCGGAGGACACAGCAGACGCTGAACCAGTCCAGGAGGACGCAGATCCGGATTCCGAACCGGCAGAAGAAATCGTAGAAGAAATTCCGGAGCCGGAAGCTGAGGAATTGCCGAAAGTAAATATTGATGTGGAAACAGATGATGAATAATAAAAATACGTACATCTCCCCGGAAGAACAAACTGAATATGAAAAAGCCAAGGCGAAAGCCTTAACATTGCTTTCTTATAAAGAGTATACGTCTGGGGAATTAACGAAACGGCTGCAGCAGTCTGTAAGCCCGGAAGCCGCGGAACAGGCTGTGGAACGGATGGTTTCGCTGGGCTTCATCAATGACGAGGACTATGCGGAACGGTATGCCGGCAAATTAGCGGCAAAAGGCTTTGGGGAATGGCGTATCCGCATGGAAATGCGAAGGAAAGGCTTAGACCCTGACACCATAGACTTTACGCTGGATCATTTGGAAGCTGACCCGGTGGAGCAGGCGCGGGAAGTTTTAGAAAAAAAATATCCTCTCTGGCAGGAGGACGAACGGGTAAAGCGCCGGGCATATGGTGCGTTAGCCAGACGGGGCTTCCGACCGGAAGAAATCCGCCAGGCTATGACAGGATTGGAATTTGAGTAGGAGAATTTGAGATATGGCAGAAAAAATCGGGATGGTAAGTTTGGGCTGTGCCAAGAACCAGGTAGACGCGGAACGGCTTTTGGCGCTTCTGCAAGAGGCAGGATATGAAATCTGTTCGGATGCGGCCCAATGTGATGTAGTGATTATCAATACTTGCGGCTTTATTGAGGATGCCAAAAAAGAAAGTATTGAAAATATCCTGGATTTCTGTGCCATGAAAGAAAATGGCCTGCGGGGCGTCATTGTAACAGGCTGCCTGGCGGAACGGTATCAGGAACAAATGGCATTGGAAATTCCGGAAGCAGATGCAATTTTAGGGATTGGCTGTAATGGGGATATTGTTTCTGCTGTCCGGCGGGTGCTCCAGGGGGAAAAGCTGCGGGAATCAGCAGAAAAAACACGGCTTTCTTTGGAAGGGGACCGGATACTGGCAGGGCCGCCCTATACAGCTTATTTGAAAATTGCGGAAGGCTGTGACAACCGCTGTTCTTATTGTGCAATTCCTTTGATCCGTGGGCCTTTCCGCAGCCGTCCAATGGAAAATATTATTGCCGAAGCAAAAAAATTAGCTTCCCAGGGCGTTACAGAGCTGAATGTGGTTGCCCAGGATACCACACGGTATGGGGAGGACCTTTACAATCGGCTGATGCTGCCGGAACTTTTGGAGCAGCTTTGCCGGATTGAAGGGCTTCATTGGATACGGCCTCTTTACTGCTATCCTGACCGCATTACGGACCGTTTGCTGGAAGTAATGGCACAGGAAGAAAAGATTGTAAAGTATATGGACATTCCAATTCAGCATGTCAATGGGAGAATCCTGCGTTTGATGAATCGGCGGGGGGATGCTGCCGGATTAGCAAAGCTCATGGGAAAAATCAGGGAAAAGATACCTGGAGTGGCCCTGCGGACCACATTGATAGCGGGCTTCCCTACGGAAACGGAAGAAGAATTTGCAGAACTTTGCACATTGGTCCGGCAGGTAAAATTTGAACGGCTGGGATGCTTTGCCTATTCCACAGAAGAAGATACCCCTGCGGCAGAAATGGAACAAATTGACCCGGAAATCCGGGAACACCGCGCCCAGCTTATTATGGATATGCAAGGGCAGGTTATGGAGGAATTCCAGGAAAAAACCATTGGGAAAACCTTTGAAGTGCTGGTAGAAGGAAAAGAAGATGGTTATTGGTATGGCCGCAGCCAGATAGATGCACCGGATGTAGATACAAAAGTTTATTTTCAGGATACCGTTTCCCATACCCCTGGGGAGTATATTCAGGTAGAAATTACAGGGGGAGATGGATATGATTTGGAAGGAAGGCCATGCAGATGAATCTTCCCAATAAATTGACCGTATTTCGTGTGCTTTTGATTCCAGTTTTTTTGGTCTTTATGATGGCAAAAGAACTTCCCAACCATTATTTATGGGCTGCCCTTGTATTTGCAGCAGCATCTTTTACGGATTATTTAGACGGGCATATTGCGCGGAAATACCACTTAGTAACAGATTTCGGAAAGTTTATGGACCCGTTAGCAGATAAATTATTGGTTATGTCTGCTATGTTGTGTTTTGTCCGGGAGGACTGGGCTTCCCTGATTGGGGTTATTGTGATTTTGTCCAGGGAATTTTTAGTCACTTCAGTACGGCTGATTGCGGCAAGCCATGGCACTGTCATTGCAGCAGATATTTGGGGGAAAATCAAAACCGTATTGCAGATTATCTGGGTGCTTTATACCCTGCTGGTCATGTGGATGGAATGTGCAGGCGGGACAATTCCCCAGCCTGTCTATTGGGGTGTCGTGATTTTACAGGCTTTGGTAGTATTGACGACGGTATTATCGGGCTGGAATTATTTATGGAAAAACCGTTCCTTGCTGGCCGATATGAAATAAAAAAGCAGAAAGCATCCTGCATTGCAGGATGCTTTCTGCTTTTTTGATCATCACACAGGATAGGGAAATTAGCGTTTGATATTTAATCTGGGCCTTGACTGGTCAGATGCAAAAGTTACTGTCCCTTTTGCATCATAAGTCTGGCTGCCATCCGGAATCGGTGCAGGGGCTGGCGCTGGAGCAGGCGTTTTTCCAGGTTCGGTTCCCTTTCCAGAAGTAAAGGAATCTCCAGGGACAGGGTTAGCTTCATTTTTGCCGTTTTCCTGGTTCCCGGGAATGGGGTTGGTATCCCAGCCGTCTTGATCGGGACGTTTTATACCGTCTATTAAATCATGGAGTTTTTTCTCCATCTCTTCATCTTCAATATAAATTTCTGTCTTTTCCAGAGAATCTGTTTCTGCTTTGGAAGTGCTTTCTTTCCGTTCCTTTTCTTTCCGCCGCAGTTCATCTTCTGTGGGCAGCTTTGCATATCTTGGTGTTTTGATAAATTTCAGATGCTCATTGCAAAGAGCCATAGTATGGCTCATAATCTTCTTTAATTCACCCAGCTTGGCGCCTTCCGGAATATTTGGGTTGCTGGATACGGCTTTGGCATAAGACAGCATTTGGTTCATTTTATTGGTTTTTACCCGTTCAACATCTTCTTTTGTCCGGCATTTCTCTAATTCTTTTTCATAAGCCTGCCGTTCCATTTTTATTTTCATGGCTTCCTGGTACATTTGGGGATTGTTTTCCCGTAAATAAGCCAGTTCTTCATCCGTTAATTCTGCACCGGATTCCATTTTTGCGCTAATGGAGGACATAGCATTGCTTTTCCGTACACTTGCAGCATTTTCCTGCAAATTGATAATTTGTTTGCTTCTTTCATCTAAAGAGTCCCAATAGTTGGGATCTTTTTTCTTCATCTGCCATTTCATTTCCAATTCCGCAGATTTCATGGAATTGTAAAGGGTCCCTGTCATTGGAAATAACATTTTTTTCCTCCTCACTTTCTGTAGATTCTTCTAACCTTTTAATCGGCACATATTAGGAAATCTTAACACATATATCAAAAATTCAACACAGAAAACCAGTAATTGTAATATTCTGCAAGAAATTTTCTCTTGACAAATCCATAGCTTTGTGATTATAATAGCACTAAACCAATGACGGAGAGATAACACCGCAAGCGCACTCCCAGAGAGCCGGGCCGCTGGAAACCGGCAGAAAGCGGGGCGGGTAAATGGACTCCGGAGGGCGCGATGAAAAGCTGGTTTTAAACAGCTTAGTATCCCGCGACGGGACCTCCCGTTATAGGGGAAGGAATGTGATGGCATTCTGTTTGAGGCGGGCGTATTTTTTTACGTCAAGCAAGGTGGTACCGCAGGTTATAGCACCTGTCCTTGTAATAGGGACGGGTGTTTTTTGTTGCCTAAAAAATTTTTAAAAGGAGAAATTATAATGAAATTATCTGTATGTTTTTTAAAAGCAGTCCGTGTTTTATTAGCTTGTGCTTGTACAACGGCCCTTTTCAGCGGCTGCGGCAGTGCTCCGGCAGCTCCGGCTCCAGCAGCTTCTTCTGTTGAACCGGCAGCTTCTGCTCCGGCTTCCCAAGATGGGCAGGAAACGGAAATCCGTAAAATTGGTATCGTACAAATTATGGAGCACCCTTCTTTGAACCAAATCCGGGAATCTTTTTTGTCAGAACTGGAAAGCTTAGGCTACGATTCCAGTAAAGTGGAAATTGATTATAAAAATGCCAACAGTGAGCAGTCAAATTTAACGTCTATTTGCCAGACTTTTGCTGGTGATAAAAAAGATTTAATTGTAGCTATTGCAACCCCTTCCGCACAGGCTGCCGCTGCTGCCGCCCCGGAAATCCCTCTGGTATTCTCTGCCGTAACAGATCCGGTATCTGCTGGATTGATAACAAATCCTGAAAAACCAGAAGGCTTAATTACAGGAACTTCAGATGCCATTGCAGTGGATCAGATTTTTGACTTGATGGAAAAATTAACCCCTGGCGTCCAGACCGTAGGCATGATTTATAATTTGGGGGAAGATAATTCTGTTTCTGTTATCAATAATGCAAAAGCTTTTTGTGATGCCAATGGGATTGCTTATACGGAAGCAACGGTCACCAATTCCAGCGAAGTACAACAAGCAGCCCTTTCTTTAGTCGGAAAATGTCAGGCTATTTTTACCCCTATTGATAATACAGTTGCTTCTGCAATGCCTGTTTTATCACAAGTAGCCATTGAAAATAAAATCCCTGTTTATCCTGGTGCAGATTCTATGGTTATTGACGGGGGCTTTGCCACAGTAGGTGTAGATTACATCTTATTAGGCCGTCAAACTGCTGCTATGGCCGCAAAAATTTTAGAAGGCACACCTGTTTCTGGCGTTCCAGTGGAAACATTAACAGAAGTCAGCACCATTATCAATCAGACAACTGCGGAAGCATTGGGAATTGAAATTTCACAGGAGATCCTTTCCAATGCAACAGTTGTAGAATAATTTGAAATGCTTTTAGGAGGGGAAACCTCATGTCAATGGTCGCTTTTCAAGGGGCTGTGGAATTAGGCTTGATTTATGCTTTAATGGCATTGGGCTTGTTTGTTTCTTATCGCGTCCTGAACATCCCTGATATGACAGTAGACAGTAGTTTTACTTTAGGAGCTGCCGTTTCCGCCCTTTGTGCTGTTGCCGGCCATCCGTTTTTAGGATTGCTTGCAGCAGCGGCGGCCGGATTTTGTGCCGGGCAAATAACAGCCTTTTTACAGACCAAATTATCGATCCAGCCTATTTTAGCAGGTATCCTTTCTATGACTGCTTTATATTCGATTAATCTTCGTATTATGGGAGGACGGGCAAACATTCCTTTATTAAAATCCCCTGTGATTTTTCAATATGTTTCAGGCCGGTTTGGAAAAATGGTTTTAGCGTTTTGTTTTACGTTAGGAGCTTGTGTATTTTTAATTTTATTTTTCCGTACCCATACAGGTTTATGTTTACGGGCTGCCGGAGATAATGAAGATATGGTTCGTTCTTCTTCTATCAATACAGACAGTATGAAATTTATCGGGTTAGGAATTGCCAATGCGCTGGTAGGGCTTTCCGGAGCTGTCCTGGCACAATATCAGAATTTTGCGGATGCCAGTACAGGGATTGGTATGGTTGTAATCGGCTTAGCTTCGTTAATTGTTGGGGAAGTCGCTTTTGGAAAGCCGAATATCTGGCGTAATGTCTTATCGGTTGTGTTAGGCGCGATTGTTTATCGGGTTATTATTGCTTTTGTATTGGCCCTAGGCTTGTCACCAAATGATTTAAAATTGATTTCTGCTGTCATTGTTGCCGCGGCAATTTCTTATCCAGTAGCTTTGGCCCAATACCGCTTGTTCCGCAGAAGAAGGGAGGCCCGACAAAATGCTTGAACTGAAAAATATTTCAAAAACTTTTTTTCCTGGCACTCAAAATGAACGAAAAGCTTTGGAAAATATCCAGCTCCATTTGAAAAAAGGAGATTTTGTTACCATTATTGGCGGCAATGGCGCTGGGAAATCTACATTATTTAATGTGATTGCTGGTTCCCTCCAGCCGGATCAAGGCGGCATTTTTTTAGATGGGAAAAATATTACTTTTTTGCCCGATTATAAACGGGCCCGCCGGATTGGAAGGCTGTTTCAGGATCCTCTGCGGGGGACTGCCCCAAATATGACCATTGAAGAAAATTTAGCGCTGGCTTATATGCGGGGTTCCCGGCATAAGTTTTCCATTGGTATCAGCAAAAAAGAAATTGCCCTGTTTCAAGAGCATTTAGCACGTCTGGGGCTTGGATTGGAAAACCGTATGAAAATGAAAATGGGGTTGTTGTCCGGCGGCCAGCGGCAGGCAGTTACTTTGCTGATGGCAACCATTGTTACCCCGCAGCTGCTTTTATTGGATGAACATACAGCCGCTTTGGACCCGGCCACAGCAAATCAGGTTGCTGCTTTAACACAGCAAATTGTAGCGGAACATCAGATCACAACTATGATGATTACCCATAATATGAAACAATCCCTTTCCTGCGGCAACCGTACCATTATGATGGATGAAGGCAGAATTATTTTAGATATCAGCGGCCAGGAACGGGCAGGGAAAACCGTAAAAGATTTATTGGAAATGTTCCAGACGAAACAGAAAAAAGAATTCGATAATGACAGAATCCTTTTATCGGATGACGGCGCAGCCTGATTTTTATATGAAACCGGGACATTGACAAATTCATCATATCTGGGTATAATAAAAATATAAAAGAGGCGCTGTCAGCAGACGGTTCGCCCCTAAAATGGTTTATGTTGTAACCGCCAAGCTTTTAGGAGAGAGTGGCGGTTACAGTACTTTTATGGAAAGGAATAAAGCTGTTAGAATCATGGCAGCAATAAAAATGATAATTTTTATGTAATTTTTCCACATATTGTATCGCCCCCTTTCAGGGGCTGGACTGAACCGCCTGCCGCGTGCGACAGCGCCAATCACAATATAGCATATATTTTTCCCAATGTCTATACAAAATGAAATCAGATATTCTGCAAAGCATAGAAGCTGTACAAATCCAGCTTTTATGCTCTTTTTTTATGGAAAATTGGAAATTTTCACGATAAAATTCAGGATGTAACAGCACAAAATTATATATAATAAATACAGTAAAATTTCCAGAAAATGTTGCACAAAAAATTACAACTAAAATTCGTAAAATAAAAGGATTGACAAAGCAGGCAGGCAGGCAGGCAGGCAGGAGGTATACTTTGGTTGCACAGGAAAAATTTTATTTTTCGTCGTTTTGACGAAAATCTATATTTTGTGATAATTTTTGAAATATGGATATAAATATGAAGAAGGCGACAACGGCGATATGGCATTCTGCACCCGTACCCGTTTCCTGGGCACATACATCATCTG
>RAZJ01000037.1 GCA_003612625.1 bacterium 1XD42-1
ACGCCCTTTTTCGCCCAGCGGTTTATCCGAACATAGATCACGTGCCAATCTCCGTATTCTTTGGGCAAGCTCCTCCATTTGCACCCATTTTCCACTACGTATAGCACTGCATTCAATACGTCCAGGTTGCTGATTTTGGCTGGTTTCCGCTGTTTGGGAAAGCACTCTTTGATTTGCTCGTATTGCTCTTTCTTTATTTCCATTCTTTAATTATATCACAATCCAACTTATGTGAACACTACCTAAGAAAATTTTTATCATCAGGCTCAAGCGCGATTATTTTCTTATACTTTCCATTACTCTCCTTAAGAAAAGTCCTAATAGTATCGCCATCATATGCGCCTATATCAATAAGAACTTCGTCTTCCGTAACACGAAAAATATCATTATTATAAAAATTCATTTTTCTTTTGTATACATTAAAAATATATCTGACATCACCTGTTATTCTTGTATTAAGATATGCCAGTAGATTTTTTACAGATTGCTCATCTTCAACATCATTGCACAATCTTACATACCTGTCCGCAATTTTTTCAATCTCCTCATAAGGTGTTCTATCATACTGTCTGTAGGTTACACTGAACACATAAAACACCTTATTTACTTTAGTAATTTCCGATTTAAGGCATTCCCCCTTTTCATATTGTGAATGTCCAAGAATTACATTAAAACTATCAAATTTTTCAATTATTTTTTCCCTATTATAAATGGGAATTCCATTATAGCTATTATATTCTGTGTCAATATCAACTAATACTCCACTTAACTTTATTCCTTCTTTACAAAGATATTCAAACACCGAATCTGCCACATTACCACAGCCCCACATTACAAGTGGAATTTTTTCTCTCCTTAATTGTGGTATAAGCTCCTCCATTATTTTGTCGTTATGAAGTGATTTTAAAAATTCACTCAGTTCCATTAGAATACCTCTCTATCTGTTAATAATGCCTCTATTTATAATATATTTTTATTCATTAAAGTACATCTTACTACAAAATCAACAGAGATTTAAAACGCCTTACTTTGTAAGGCGTTTTATTTTTTATATTTATAAATATAAAATTTTTCTCTCTCAATTTTTTATCCTATTACATTGGAAATTATACTATCGCAAATTTAGATGCAGAATTCTCCTGAAACTTCAACGCTTTCAGGAACAATTATGCGAATATTTAATTGCCAACGTAATCATATTGTTAATAGTCTTCGCTTGTTACTTGTTTTACCCAATTCGGATTATCTAAATACCACTGTATTGTCTCTTGAATGCCTCTTTTAAAAGTATAAGTTGGCTTCCAACCCAATTCTGTAACAATTTTTGTATTGTCGATAGCATACCGTCTGTCATGACCAGGCCGATCTTTGATATAAGTAATAAGGTCTTCCGATTTTTCTAATTGTTGAAGTATCAACCGAACGATTTCAATATTTGCTTTTTCATTATTCCCGCCAATATTGTAAATTTCACCTATTTTCCCTTTTTCTAATACAGTAGCAATCGCACTACAATGATCCTGAACGTGCAACCAGTCCCGAATTTGCATCCCATCTCCATAAATTGGAAGTGGCTTATCCTGTAAAGCATTATAAATCATTAAAGGAATTAGCTTTTCCGGAAACTGATAAGGTCCATAATTATTCGAACAGCGAGTAATATTTACCGGCATTCCATAGGTTTGATAATAGGATCGGACAAGTAAATCCGCACTGGCTTTAGAAGCAGAATAGGGACTATTGGGGGCTAACGGGGTATTTTCAGTAAATGTTCCCGTTTTATCTAAGGCGCCATATACTTCATCTGTAGAAATCTGAAGGAAACGAACATCAGAACGGTATTGGCGGGAGTATTTATTATTAGGATCTAAATTCCAATGTTGCTTCGCAACCTCCAAAAGTGTCTGGGTTCCAATAATATTTGTATTGAGAAAAAGTTCTGGTTCTATAATACTACGATCTACATGGCTTTCTGCAGCAAAATGAACTACTGTATCAAAATCATATTCCACAAACAATCTCCGTACCAATATCTTGTCACAAACATTACCTCTCACAAAATGATAACGTGTGTCTTTCTCTACTGCTTTCAGATTCTCTAAATTGCCTGCATAAGTTAATAAATCCAAATTAAACAAAAGGGTAATATCCTTTTGTTTATAACGATTCAGTATGTACTGAATAAAATTTGAGCCAATAAATCCTGCTCCACCTGTAACTAATAATTTTCTCATATGATTTCCTCCGCCACTCGTTTTAAATATTGTCCATATGTTGTCTTTTCCATATAAGCAGCTAATTCTAAAAGCTTATTTTTAGATATATATCCCATCCTATAGGCAATTTCTTCAATACAAGATATATATAATCCTTGTCGGCGTTGGATGATAGATACAAAATTTGCAGCTTCCAAAAGGCCATCATAAGTTCCTGTATCAAGCCAAGCCATTCCCCGTCCAAAAACTTCTACTCGCAAATTACCACGTTGCAAATAGACTTTATTTATCGCTGTAATTTCTAATTCTCCGCGAGCAGATGGTTGTATTGTTTTAGCAATAGATATTACATCATTATCATAAAAATATAAGCCAGGTACAGCATAGTTTGATTTCGGTCTGCAAGGTTTTTCTTCCAGCGAAAGAACGTTCCAATCTTCATCAAATTCCACTACACCAAAATCTTGTGGATTTGTTACATAATATCCAAAAATTTGCGCCCCATGATCCAATAAAGAAGCTTTTTGCAATACATTGCTAAAATAACGGCCATAAAAAATATTATCGCCTAAAATTAACGATACATTATCTTTTCCAATAAAAGATTCCCCTATTAAAAATGCTTCCGCAAGACCATTCGGTTTTTTCTGTGTAGCATAAGAAATCTCTAATCCGTAATCGGAACCATCTCCCAATAATTCTGCAAAAATAGGTAAATCCCTAGGTGTTGAAACCAACAAAATTTCTCGAATCCCGGCCAGCATTAGTACAGACAAAGGATAATATATCATCGGTTTATCATAAATAGGAAGAATTTGTTTAGAAATAGAGCGTGTAACTGGATATAGACGTGTGCCAGACCCACCAGCTAAGATAATCCCCTTCATTGTTTTTTTATCTCCTTATTGGTAGTATCTCGAAATACAATTCGACGTTGGAGAATAAAACTAATAACCGGCATATAAAATAGCGTAACAAATTGTGAAAAATATACATTCCAGTTCCATAGATCAACAGTTATATACAAATGAAATAAATTTAATGGATAAGTAATAAAATAAACCGCATAAAATTTTACAATTTGTTTTATAGTGCTTTTTTTCTTTTGAAAGACAAAGCGAGAAGACATATTATAATTGAAAAATACTGCTGTAAGCAGTTCAAGTGTTACAGCAATTTCTTTAATTTTAATGAAAAACATAAAAGCTATAAAACAGCAATAACTAAAAGCTGTATTAATTATTCCCGTAATGAGAAATCTTATAAATTTATATCTCAGTAGACGTTTTGCCAATGTAATCATATTAGAATATTCCTCCGGAAAAATTTGTTATAAATGTTGATATAAAATATTAACAACATATTTCATATCATCCTCTGTATATCGTTGGTCACAAGGTATTGGCAAAATATTTGCCGCATAATCTCGTTCTAAAAAACAATCTTTCAAATCCAGAACATTAGGCCACAAAACAGGAATATAAATTTTTCTTTCAGCTAGATACTTTCTTATTTCAATTCCATTTTTATGATATAATGGATATGCAAACGGCCCTTCTGGGGTTTTAATATTTAAACTATTCCATTTTTTTAATGCTCGATTTAAATATCCAAAATTTTTCATCCTTGTTTTATATACTTTATCGTAATCAATTGCTTTTAAAATATTATGTGATATATGCGACATATGTCTAATAGGTGTGTTGTAAAATCGTTGTTCACTTTTATGATATTCATCATAAAACTCTGATGCATTTTTTTCATATCTTCCCAAAAGATGTCCCATATTTTCGTTTGTTTTTTCATTTTCTAAAAATCTTTTTAACTTTTGATCTGTTTTTAAATATGCCCCATCGGGAACACCAAAAAATTTGCGACAAGAATAAATTGTATCTGTTCCTAAAACTGGACTCTGAAAAAAAGCATGTGTATTATCTACAATAATTCGACTATACAAATTCTGTAACTGCTGTATCATTTTATGGTCAAGCTGGCCATAATAATTAACCAAATAAAGCACCTCTCCATTCTGTAACTTTTTAGGGATTTGTGGCATAAATTCGGCATTAATATGATAAAAAGAAAGTTCAATCATATTTTTTTGACACAAATTACTGATACAGTCACATAAAAAATAAGGAAGATACAATTTCTGTATATTTTTGGCTTGACAAATGTATAATAAAGCATTTCTTCCTGTATTTAAAGGAATCAGATCTGGATAATACTCGGATCCTTTTAATTCTTCTAATTCAAAATAGCCGCCAATTTCTCTCATACCAACTCATAATCTCCAAGCATCTCAGAAATTCTATTGAAAGAATTAAACATCATTACATCTATAATAGAAAGATTGGGAATAAATTCGTTTTTATATTGTGGATATTTCTGAATATGTGTTTTTAAAAAATACAACTTAATATTATTATCATAAAAAACATCTTTGGAATATAAATTTTCTCCACTGATTGTGTTATAATAGCTTGTCGCTTTTAAACGTTTACAAATATCAATCACTCTGTCTTGTCCATGCAAGTTATAATTTTGTTGCAAAGATGATGAAAGTTGAAGTTTGGTAGTAATTTTAAGATACTCATTGATTTTTAAAATAGAATTTGTAATATACCTCGATAAGTCTTTTTCTTTAAATAAAATAATATCTTCTAAGAGAGGAAAAACATTGGAAAAATAAGGAGCCTTTTTATATGCAACTATAATTGTAGATAATGCTTTTTTTCTCCATATAGGGGATGGATCTACTTCTATTTCATTAATTTTTTTAAATGATGACATTCCGCACATTCTAACATTAAAATACTGTGGTTCATCTCGCATCAAAATTCGATTCCGATTAATCCAACCACCTTTGATAAAGTTTACATCATCATAAATAATATATTCATCCACAGCGTTGATTAACTGCCAATATCCAATATAGGGAAAAAAATACGGCTGCATAATACCTATTTTCAAAGAATTTTTTCCTCCTCCATATCATCTATAACTGTATCAATTAGATATAAAGGCCGTCCCTTCACTGCATCAAAAATCCGCCATAAGTATTCTCCTATTAATCCTAGGGAAGCTAAAATAAGACCTGAAAAAAAAGTAATTAAAACTGCTAAGCTAGACCATCCAATGACGGATGTTTCCCAAAGCAATGCAGAAATAATAATGAATATTGTATATCCAAAAGCCCCTCCCGCACATAAAAAACCAATTACCGACATTACTCTGAGAGGGAGATATGTATTTGTAGTAAAAGTATCTATAAATGCTTTAATTTTTTTAGAAAATACCCATCCCGATTTTCCTTGTTCCCGTTTTTTTCTGGTATATGGTAAAAACGATACTTTATACCCTAACCATAATAATAATATCTGTAAAGAGCCATTTTTTTCTTTCACCTCAGTATATTTTCTAGCAACAATCCGATCCATAAGAAAAAAATCAAAACCACCTTTAGGATATTGTTCTATAATAAATTGATGGATCATCCAATGCGTTATTTTAGAAAACAAAATTCCTATGCCTCTCTCATTGCGATCCTGTCGAACAGCACATACCAATTTATCTCCATTTTCCCATCTTATTAACATATCTACAAATAGTTCTAATGGATCTTGTAAATCTGCAGAAATAACTCCGATAACATCCCCTTTTGCCAAACTTACACCACAATGTATTGCTAAGTCTTGTCCTGAATTTCGTGTTAAACTAATAATCTGGATTGTTTCCGGATATTTCTGTTGAAATTCTTTCATAATTTCCCATGAACGATCTGGAGAACCATCATTCACTAAAACCAGCTCTACTCTATATTTTGGAAACAAGATTGGTATTTTTTCTATTATATATGGAATTGTAATAGGAAGATTCAGTTCATTTTTATAAATTGGAATAACAATAGAAAATATTTTTTTCATTATTTGATCCTACTTCCTGCCTGAATAATTTCCAGAATTGCATCACAAATATAATCTATCTGTTCATGCTCAAGCTCGACAAATAACGGTAAAGTAAGCACTTGGCTAGAAATTTTCTTTGCAATAGGTGTATTTCTACTATCATACTGTGTACAATAACATTGAAAATCGCTTAAAAGCGGATAAAAATATTTCCGTACTAAAATGTTATATTTTTTGCGTAATTGTTCTGCAATCTTATCTCTTCCAATTCCCAAAAGTTTTTCATCAAAAAAAACGGGGAAATAAGCATAATTATACTTAATTTTAGGATCATCCCAATGACATAAACGAATCCCTTTTATATCAGATAAACGCCGTAAATAATGTTCGACTAAAGCTCTACGCTGTTCTATTTGCCATTCTAATGTTTCCAAATTTGCGAGACCCATAGCCGCATGCAGCTCTGTCATCTTTGCATTAAAACTAATGCTTGTTACTTCTCCGGAAGCAATCATTCCAAAATTCTTGGCAGAAATTAATTTTTCTTTAAGTTCTGGATCACGGAAGGCTACTGCGCCGCCTTCCACCGTATGAAAAACTTTTGTTGCATGGAAAGAAAACATAGACGCATCCCCCAATGTTCCGATACCTTTTCCATCTACTGTAACTCCAAAAGTATGGGCTGCGTCATATACAACTTTCAGCGCATATTTATCCGCAATTTGTTGTATACGCTGATAATTACAGGGAAATCCATATACATGTACAGGAACAATCACTTTTGTTTTTTCTGTAATTAGTGGTTCTATTTTTTCTTCATCTATTATACCTGTGTCTTCTTTAATATCGCAAAAAATAGGTTTTAAACCATTCATTCTCAATGCCTGTGATGTGGATATGTAAGTAAACGGCGTTGTAATTGCCTCACCATCATGTAAATTTAACGCCTTCATTGCACAATCCAATCCTAAATGCCCATTAGCAAATACAACAAGCTCTTGAACCTGCAGCCGTTTTTTTAATGTTTCTTGTAATTCTGCAACTAATGGTCCGCCATGTGTCAGCCATCTATTTTCCCAGATACGTTGCGCATACTGCATAAAATCTTTTTGGGCAGGCATATAAGGGCGAGTAATGGGAATCTGTGCTATAGATTTTTTTATCATCTAGATATCTCCTTCAATTCTTCTATTAATTCTGCCTGCTTTTCGATTTGTACATTTCTTCCCTGTCCATTTGATAATAGAGAGCGCTTTATAAAATTACAAATAGAATTTGCAAACGCGTCATCTAAATTTTGTCTTTCGTTGTGAACCGTATCTTTCGTATGAAATATAATTGATGGATAAAAATCCGGTGGCGCTGTAAAAATTCGATCTGTAAAAATGCAGCTTTTGTTTCCCCATATTTCCAGTTCACACTTATAAACATTATCCATTCCAAAAGAAATTTGAGCACATAACCCTTTCTCATTTTCCAATACAGCAGAACCAAATAAATCTACTTCATATCCTTCTGGCTGCTGAAGCTTTGCTTGAATTACTTTTGTAGTTTCTCCCAATAATTCAAGGGCTAACCGTACTGGATACCCTCCGCAATCTAATAATGCTCCTCCGCCTAATGCCTTTTTATAACGGAAATCATCTTCAGAGCGTTTTGGAAAACCAAATGCCGCACGAATCAACCGCAATTCGCCTAATGTTCCATTAGCAACCAATTCTTTTATTTTTTCTAACTGGTTATGATAAAGAAACATATAATTTTCATGTACAGTTAGCTTCTTTTTTTTCGCCAGTGATAAAAGTTTCTTTGTTTCTGCCAAACTTGTCGTAAAAGGCTTTTCCATAAGTAAATGCTTTCCCGATTTCAAAGCCTTTTCTCCCCACTCATAATGCAGGGCTGGCGGTAACGGAACATATACTGCATCAATACTTTCATCTGCTAAAAGTGTTTCATAGGATGAGTAAGCTTTTCCGCCATAAACTTGTGTAAAACTCACCGTTTTTTCTGGCGTGCGCGAAGCTATTCCTGCATATGTAATATCAGAACATTTTTGTAAAGCTGGAAGGAACCGCCGAAAAGCAATATCTGCTGTTCCTAAAATACCAATCCTCATTTTTATGCCTCCAACAAGGATAACAGGTTGCGCAGCTGGATGTTCAGCGTATTATTCACCTGTACTAATTCATTTAATGTCCGGTAATCCAAAAGAAAATATCCCTTTGGCAATTCTGGCAGTTTATTTCTATCTACCCATAACAAAACATTTCGATTTTGCTCATGGTAAAACCGGCCGCCTTCTTCTGAAAGATAGTGGTCAAATATTACCCCTTCTCCACTGTTTAGACGTTCCCAAAAGAAGCTATCAATTGTATTTTTTTCTTGTCCTCCTATTGCTACTGCTTCCTGCTGGATTGTAGGCCCTAATTCTACGCCATCAAAGCAGCCTATCTCCGACATAGATTTCACTAAAAATTTCAAAATCCCATTATCCTCACAACAAATTAGACCAAATACCGCAACACCTGTAGCTTCAAACAGTGGCTGTGTCCAATGGCGTACTTCCCGTCCTTCAATGGCTATATCGCAAAAAATCACCTTAAATGAGTAAGGACTTTTACAAATAAATTCTCCATTTACCATCCCCCAATCTTTTAACGCATGAAGAGGAACTAATTGGCGTTGGGTATCATTAAACATTTTCTGATTATTGACGGTTTGATAAACTTGAGGTAAAATATTGTCCTCTGTCCCTTCAAATGTAGAACAAAAAAGAGGTTTATTGGAAAAATGGTCTGCTAATGTTAAAAGTTCTATTCGGGAAAGATGTAATTTGGAATAAGGAATACAGGAAAGGACTGTACGAGTATCCATATTAACTAAATTATCTTCTTGCATAAGACGTTTAATTTGTCCCAAAGTCATCCATCTATGGGATGGTAAAACCAAAATTTCTTTCTCTACACAAATAATAATATTACGGTTTCGTTTTTTATAAAATCGGGATGATTGTTCTGACTGGATCTGATCTACTACAATCTCATGTTCAGAAGCATTGAGAAAATATTCAAGATAAGGAGGCTTATGACCACCATGTATTTGTGTAAAATTGCTTTTAGTAGCTTGAATCGTAGGAGAAATTTGAATTTTATTTACATTTCCCGGTTCAATTTTTGCCTGCATCAAAAAATACATTACACCATTAATTTCCTGGCAGATAATTCCCAGATAACCTATTTCCTCTTGAAGTATAACTGGCTGGGAAATCATTGTTCCATCTGGCATTGTCTGTTGATAACCGGTAATGGTAAAAAAGCTATGATTTTGATTACGGATACAGCCTTCAGACCGATCATAAAACCATGGTGCACATTGTTCTAATGTAACTTTATGTATCTCTACCTGAATTGTTTTATTCCGTTCCCGTACCCAATCTAATATTTCATTTATGCTGTTAATCTTACTATCTAAAATGCACCAGCTTCGGGCAATAGCCCCCAAGGTGTTATTCATTTTTGCGCCACCTTCTTTTTACGCCAATAAATGATTAAAACAATAAGAGAAACGAATCCTATAACACTACAAATAATTCCTGCCGTTAATCCTGGTGTCCAATAGCGCAGTTCCACTTGATGATTTCCTGCCGATAGTTCAACTGCCATAAATGCGGTATTGGCTTGATAAATTTTTACTTTTTCTCCATCCACATAGGCGCTCCAGCCTTCATCATATGGAATTGCAATACAAAGCACTTTATCTTTAGAAACAGAGATATTACCGGTTAGACCACGCCAATTTGTTTCAACATTCTCCAAAACTTCTTCCCTTAAAGCATCTATGTATTTCTCATAATTGTCCATCGGTTGGCACCAAATTTGCAAGTCTGCCAGCTTAAAAGTACCTTTTTGAGGGAAAGTAATCTTGCAAGTACTATAACCTTCTTCAGTATATCCTAAGTCCAAAATTTGAGTTTTCATTCCATTGGAATATATATATGCATCAGCACTAAACTTCGCTGTAATTTCTGTTTTTTCTGTCTCAGCGGATAAGTTCCATCGTCTAGTGCTACTTCCCGCTGTCAAATCTAAATCTACAATTCGTAAATAAGTTTCTCTATTTGTGTCTCCCGGAAAGGATAAAGTCATAGTTGCATTTTCATTTTTCACTTTTAATGCACCATTTTCCCAACTCACTCCGTCGCAGTCTATTGCTGTTATTGGAATTTGATAAGCATCTGTTGTCACAGAAGCTTCCTTTATATTTTCATATTTCGGAGCTTCATTTAAAATAACCGATTGTATCTGCGCATCTTGCTTTGCTAAAGCAAACAGCGGCTGGTATTTTTCATTTGGAAGATAAGTACCATATGTGTAGCCAACAGAAAGAAATTTTTCATTTTCTAAAATTATATCTTTACGCCCATTATTCTCAATTTGTGCAATTTCTTTAAATCCATAAGGTTTTACTTTTTTCTTTCCATCAGTCATAATATAATATTTAACATTGGCTAATGTTAAAGCAGGTGAATGGCCTTCAATTCCATAATATACAATATTGTCACCTCTATGTGATAGTTCCATTTCTTTAAGCCACTTCATATAAGACTGATAATATATACTATCAAAATAAGAAAGCCCATTCATATCTGTGTAAAATGAAGCATTTATTGCAGAATGCGATATATCGCTTCCTACCACACGGTAAAAATTTTCATCTGGTTCCTTTTTTTGAT
Source organism: bacterium 1XD42-1 (assembly GCA_003612625.1). Classification (GTDB taxonomy): domain Bacteria; phylum Bacillota; class Clostridia; order Oscillospirales; family Ruminococcaceae; genus Anaerotruncus. Next base: position 10,857 of record RAZJ01000037.1, read on the forward strand.
ATTGATACAGCGACATATATTGAGACTTATCATAAAAATTATATGCATCTGATTTTTCTGTAAATTCAGCGACATAGTTTTTTTGAGTAGGATCATACATTAAAAAAGAACTATAATAAATTGAAATACAAGTAACAGCAAAAGCAGACAATAAAAATATTCTGCGATATTGACAGCGAAACGGCAAAAAAATTATAAAAAGCAAAATACAGCAAGCTAGTAGAACAAAAGGAACTATTTTAAAATATCTGTGTTCTATTAGGAAATAGCAAAACATAAAATATATAATCAATTCAGTACTGACCAGTCGTAAAATATCTTTATTTACTTCTAAAAAACAAGGGGTTTCAAACATAATGATTGCAGAAATACAAAGAGCGTAAGCAAAGCACCAGCGATTAGAAAACGTATTAAACCCAGACATAATATATCCGACAATCGGAAAAAAAAGCATTCCAGTAAAGATTATAAATATCTGCCTTAAACTTCTTTTTTGAATATCTTTATGCAAAAATAGCAAACAAATTGCTGGAACTGCCAACACAGAAAATCCTAAACAAGTCCAGCTTCCAATCGTACCTGGTTCTATTAAAAAATCAGTTAAAAACATTTGATAATACGCTTTTCCATATCCCCATAAGCTACCATAAATATCTTGTCCAATACGTCCTGTATCTAGCATTTGAAATAGAGTAGGAAACATTATAATACTGCTTAATGCTATTCCTATTCCACCGCCAACTATCATCCGTCCTACCAAACATTTAAACTCATAAAAGCGATCTTCATGATATTTATCAAAAAATCGGATCAATATATATATTACAATTAGAATAGCCAACATACATGAAAAATAGAGATCTGTAATGATCGCTAAAAATACAACTGTGATAAATAAATATGGCTGTTCCTTCCGCAAAATTTTTTCAGCTCCAATAACTAATAATGGAAGATAAACCATTTGCGACATAAAATAAGCATGACGAACACCGGCAAATAATGAAAAACCACAAAAAGTATAAGAAAAAGCACCGATCATAATTGGAAGCGGTTTTTGTTTAAAATAAAAACCAAGAAAAGAAAAAGAAAGCCCTATTAAATAATAGCGTACAATAACTAAAATGTTGTAAAGTTCATCAATACGATCCCAAGGCCATAAAACTGCTAAACATTGAAGAGGTTCTATCTGCCGATCCATTTTTAAAGTACCCCATCGAAAATCATAAAGAGGAATTGTCCAACCTTCTCCAGCTAAGAATGATTGAATTCCATTGCGGATTGTTTGGCTGATATATACTAAACGAGTAAAATATTGAGGCATACCATCTGCGGTCCATATAAAAGTTTTTTCTGCCTCCCTAAAATCACTAAATATAAAATAACTTAAGACAATAAAAAATAATGTATAGTGCAATATATAGAAAAAGAATAACTTCCAACCTCTTAAGCCTTTCCAAAGAGTAAGATAAGATTTTTGAATTTGAAATATAGATGATTTCATATACGCCATTGTTTTCTCTCCTGTATGTTTTTAACACCATTTTAGAACTTTCTAATTTTTGAAAAATAAAATACAAACCCAGTCCCTTTACGTCATAATTTAAGTGCTCAAACTAAAAATAAAAGAGTTTGTATGTATCACTTATTATACCTTTCTATTTTAATCTTAGACATTTTCCGCTTGATACGCTTCACTTACAACCATAGTAGATACTGCCCTTTTACGATCTCCCGTCAGCCAAAACTGGGAAAAAGGGATGTCTCAGAAAGCATAGATGTCAGATCCAGCTAGATGATACTATCCTTAGCGGACCGGAAAGTGGTGACTGGCTGATTGGAATGATGCCGGTTATCACCAAACTCTGGATATGATATACTTTTAAACTGGATAAAATTTTAGCATTTTCAATATTTTATACTGTCTTTCTTTTTGCTTATAAAAACAAGACATAAAATATTTTTTATGGGTTCTATTTTTTTTCTGATTAAAGCTGATATTTTTAATACCATTAGCGCAGCTATTGAACAAATTATCAAATAAACCATCATTTTTTTTAAAATGCTCCAATCTGCTGGCCAAACATAATCTAAATTTGTCGAAAAAGGAAAATGTGTAAGATACAAACATAAACTGTACTTCCCTAAAAATGAGAAGATATGTTTTCCCTTTTCATAAAGCAATATTTCAATCGTGCACTGGCTAAATGTCAAAGCAACCCCTAGGCATAATATTAATAAGAAAGCATAGTCAAATTTAGAGCCCTTATTATATATAAATACATAACACATTACACTGATATAACAAGAACTTTTTATAAACGCTAATATTGTCCTCCCAACAAAATTCCATGATTGTGCACGGAACCATTGCACTAAATTCCACGTATATGCTCCTAAACAAATCTCTCCTAATGCCCTTAAATTTCCCTTATAAATCCAACCCAGCCACTTTGTAGGATCCCTAGGGCTTCCAAGGGCAACACATAGATAGCCCAATACTAATAAACTTATCAGAGGAAAAATAAATTGAAGTGCTTTTTGACGCCAACGTACTAAAATAGGATATAAAAATGCCATTACAATCAACATTGAAGAAATATACCATGTTGCGCCATTCCATCCTCCCATCTTTTTAAATCCAAACATTGAAATCAATAATACTTCTGAAAATGAGTTAAGCAGGACTTTTATAATTCCTTTTAATGTCATCTCACGTGCGATAAATGCAAATGAATAGCCAATAATCTCTGCAATAAAAAATTCAAGATAGAGTTTTTTTATTTTTTGAAAGAGGAACACAGCGGTATCACTTCCGTAGGAAGTGATACTTAAGGGAGTGGTTTCTCCCTTGGAATGAATATTTTTCTGAAATGAATTTTTCATTACATGCTCTGCCATTAAATATCCAGAAGTCAAAAAGAAAAACTCTACTCCAAAAGAACATCCTACAACAGGAAAAACTGAGTCAGCAGAAAAAGATTTCGTATGATTTAATACGATCATAATAGAAAAAATAAATCTCAACCATTCAATTTCATAATTTCTGCCTGATAATTTATCCATTGTCTTTCCTCTCTCCTAAAATTGGAGAAATTCAAAATTGAATACTCCAACAGAAATTTTTTATACTTTAAAAAATTCCTCTGGCTTGTGCCAAAGTAATTTTTTTATCTAAATATTTTTGATAAAGCTCACACAAAATTTTCGTATCTCCAAAAGCTATCTGCTGGCCTTTATCGAGCCAAAGCACTTTATTGCACATTTCTACCACTTGTTGAATGGAATGACTAACCAGTATTGTTGTAGCACCGCCTTGGATGATTTCCCTCATTTTTGCCTCGCTTTTTTTCCGAAAGGCACCATCTCCTACGGAAAGGACCTCATCTAAAATCAGAATATCCGGCTGAACCAAAGAAGCAATAGCAAAAGCCAGCCTGCTTTTCATCCCAGACGAGAGCTGCTTAAAAGGTCTGTCTTGAAAATCTTCTAATTCCGCAAATTTAATAATTTTATCATAGGTTTCATCCATAAATTTTCGGGTGTATCCCAGCATTGCCCCCCGAAGATAGGCATTCTCTTTTACCGTTAAATCTTTATCAAAGCCGCTGGCTAACTCTAAAAGAGCTGCAATATTTCCTTCTCGTTTCACATGGCCTTTTGTTGGTTCCATAATGCCGGAAATTACTTTTAAAAGTGTAGACTTCCCTGCCCCATTCGTACCAATGATGCCTAACATATCTCCTTTTTCCAAAGAAAATGTAATATCTTTATCTGCCCAAAATTCTTGAATATGGTAGTTATGCTTTAATTTACGGATAACATATTCCTTTAAGCCAATGTCTTTAAAATCTCCCATCATATAACGGATAGAAACATTTTTTACTTCCAAAACACTCATATATTTCTCCCATTACACATAATATAGAAATTTAGTGTTATATTTTTTATACATCCAACATCCTACACCTAAGACAAAGATAACATCCACTATGATAAGAAGATGAAACCAGATTGTAGGAACTGTCGCTTCAATAACGATTTTACGGAAATAACGAATGAATAAATATACTGGGTTTAATAAAAATAAATTTTGCATTGCAGGCTCATATTTATCGATCGTATAAAAAACAGCTGACATATACATTAACAACATTGTAAATACTGACCAAAGATAGTGGATATCCCGAAAAAAGACAAATAATGCAGATAAAATTAACCCTATTCCAATATTGAATAAAACTAAAAAACAGATAGGATAAAGCAAAAAAATAAACTTCCAGGTAAAAGTAATGTGATCCAAAATACAAAAAATAAAAAAGACACAAAGAGTTAATCCAAAATTAATCAAAGTCTGTACATTTTTGGAAAAGAGAAATAAATATTTGGGGATATTTACTTTTGTAAAAATAGCCGCATTGCCCATCAAAGATTGCATTCCTTGATCAGAAGATTCTTTAAAATAAGAAAAAACCAAATTACCACAAAATAAATAGGTTGTATAATGCGGCGTGTTACGTCCAAAAAATTGAGTAAATACCAGCTTCATAACCAACAGAGTTAATAATGGAGAAAGTATACTCCATGCCATTCCCAAAACTGTCCGTTTGTATTTTTTTTTGAAATCACGTTTGACCAATTCTTCAAAAAGGAATTGATATTTCCGTAATTTTTTAAACATTCTTTTTCCCTCTATATTTTATTTGATATGATATCAGAATTTAATCGTTGTACCTCACGTTCCAAATTTAAATCTTTACCTTCTATCATTTTTTTAATCAGTACTGCTGCATATTTAGCAGCTAAACCGGTTTCATTAAATCCTATTTTTTCTTTAAATTGTTCCAATTTTATATGCCTCATATCTGAATTTTCAGACTTAATCTGGGCTAATAACATGTCTATGGAATCCGATATCGAAAAAGGAATATCATGAATATTAAAATACCAGTCAGAACGTCTGCTATATTCTAGAAAAACTGGAGCGAAAAAATAGACTGACTTCCCTGTTAATGCAAAATCAAATACGATATCTCTATCATCTGTAATCATCATATCTGATATAGCCATCAATTCCTGTATGTCTAAATGTTCGGATACATCTATTATTCCTTCTGTATAAGAAATTTGAGAGCGGATTGTTGGATGCAAATATACCAGTACAACATAGTCATATTTTAATTGATCTAACATATATTGATAATCAATAACAGGGGATTTCTTCCCATGATACACAGGTGCATAAAGTATTGTTTTTTTGTTTTCCGAAATATTGTATTGAGCATATAATTTACTCTTTAAGTCTAATGGAGTATTAAACAAAATATCATTTCTAGGCCAACCTTGTTCCATAATAACTCCTGTATAACAGAAAACCTTGCGAAACAGTTCACTAGAAAATTTATTACCGGAAAGAACCAGATCTGTATCTGGAAAATTACACTCTACCCTTTTTCTATATTTTTTATTATTGTAATTATATGGATTATCATAACCCATTCTCTCAAACGGAATTCCGTTATGCCAGGTTTGGATAAAATACTGATCTGGCCGTTTTTTAAAGCCAGTAAATTTCATTACATTATCAATTAAAACACGGGCTGTTGCTATCTCCTGAATGGCCTGTTCTGAATCAAATGGAACGCTCCTGACATTGTTAGGAACTTGCTCACCTGGTTTTGTTAACCACACGATATCTAAGTTATTTTGATCTTTCAATAACTCCTCTATAATATATTTAGGGTTGCAGGCATAACCTTTTCCATGAAAATTGACACAAACAATTTTATTCATTTGAAGCGGTTGTTTATGGTATTTATCATATAGTAAGTTTAAAATTGCATCTGACGTTTTATCTTGCCTGATGTGAACTTCTTCCATATCTGCTCCTGCCAGTTCCCTAATCATATCTGCTACACGTTCACTGGCTTGTCCATCCTCTATACAGCCTTTGCTTTTTAAAAATTCTTCCACAGAATGATGATAAATTTCACTATCAAAATTTTCTATATTTTTAAAAAGCTCCTCATTATTTTTAGCAATAGGAAATGGCGTACTTTCTATTGGATAGTAAAATCCACGTTCTGTATTATAATCCTCAATATCTGTTGCAAAAATAAACCCTGGACGTTTTGTGAGCATAAAATCAAAAATACAACTAGAATAATCTGTTATCATACAGTCAGCGCTGGCAATCAATTCTTGTATGTCTGTATAATAGGTAGCATTATAAATATCTGGAAGCGGCGGCAAAATTTTTTTAATATATTTTCTGACTCTTGGATGCAAACGTACTAAAATCACCCATTCACCGCCAAATTTTGCTTGCAGAACCTGTTTTAACATTTCAAAATCAATTCTGTAACAATTCAGCCGATAATCCTCACGGAATGTGGGAGCATAGAATAATATTTTTTTATTTTCAAGCCCAAAGTGGGTTCTAACTTTATCCGTTGCTATATCTGTATTATGGAATAATATATCATTCCTGGGATGTCCATACATTAAAATTTTATTTACGTTCCAAAAGGCACGTTTATAAACATCATTTTCAAAATCACTGTCAGAAATCCAGTAGTCCACCATTTTAGAACTCCGTTTTGCCAGCTTTAGCCAGTTCTTATCTACTGTCAGGCAAGAAACATCATTCTCTATCTTTTTAATTCCTAAAGATCCATGCCACATTTGTATAAAATATTGTCCTTTGCGCTTAAATAATCCTTTTTTTATAAAGGAAATTTTGTGATAATTACTAACCCAAACTTTAGCAGTCGCGAATTCCCATAAAGCTGCCAGAGATGAATAATTTACTTTACGAATCCAATCGGGTATTTCTCCCCAGGAACTGTCCTCCTTCGAAACAATCCAAACAACATCAAATTTACCCGGATATTTTTCCAAAAGCTTTTCTGCTACATATTTGGGATTACAACCATATCCCTTTCCCATATAATTGTCAAAGACAATTTTTGTAGGCTTAATGGGTTTTCTAACATAGTGCAATGCATACAATAGCCTAGAATCAAACCGAAATGGAAAAAGAACATATAATGCAAATCTTCCATTGCTAAAATATTTGATATTGGCGATTTTTTTAATAATTTTTTTGATTTTTTCTAACCATCTTTTCTTCACCGCTTCTGTCCACACCTCATGATTCTTTTACATTCTTATATTCAAAAACACGCTATCATACGTTCATACATTTGCAGTAAGCCATGCTTAGCTGACCAGCCAAGTGCTTCTAATTTTGTTGTATCCATATTTAGATAACTTTCTGGTCGATAAAAAATTTCCGTAGTTTCCCCAATATTTATAATTACAGAAATTTCTTTTTTAGCTAAGCGCTGTGCTACTAACATTCCCATCTCTTTTACCGAACAATATGTCTGAGGATTACCTACATTAAAAGTTTCTCCACGAGAACCTTTTATCAATAACAATAGAACTGCGCTGATAGCATCCATCGTATAAAGATACATATTTTCTTTTGAGCCGCTGGTTTTTAAACAAATATCTTCTTCATTTACAGCACAACGCGCCATATATGCAAAAACCCGCTGATCTTCTTTTTTTACTCCTGGCCCGAATGTTTGCGCTAATCGTGCTATTGTTACCGACACTTGATATTCTCTGGCAAACGCACAACACATATTCTCCGCAAGACGTTTACCTTCTGAATAACTGCTTCTTGAAGAAAAAATATCAATATACCCTAAATTTTCTTCACTTAATTTTTCTTTAAAATGTATCTCTCCAAATACCTCCATACTGGATAAATAAACAAAACCTGACACTTTCTTTTTTCTTGCTAATTGCAGCATATTATAAGTGCCTATAACAGTAGCTTCTATTGTTTCTACTGGCTTTTGTACAAAAAAGGCGCTTGCCGTTGGACTGGCACTATGAACAATATAATCAATTTCTGCATCAATATCCGGTATTTCTTGTATTGAGCCTTGTACAAATGTTAATCTGCATTGATCTGCAAGTTGTCTACTAAATTTATCCTTTGCCTGCTTCAAATTTCGTACCAATGCTATTACTTTTAAACCTGCATCATATTTCTGATCATAATATAACAATGCACTGATCAGGCTATAACCAATTAACCCTGTACCACCTGTTACGAATATTGTCTTTCCATTTAATTCATCCCATGGAATAAATTCATAAGTTGTTAACTGTTCTAAGTCTTCTCGAAATATGGGAGTTTCTTTCCACATTTTTTAAATTCCCCAAATCTGTGAATTTTCTTTTGCTTCATAAATCGCCCGAAAAATATAAAAATCAGAAGGTGTTGTGATCTTTATATTTTCAAATGGACCTTCTACGATATGTAAACATTCTCCATAATAGTCCATCAGCATTGCAGAATCTATCATATCCTTATTTCCTTCCAACTCTGCCCGTTTATGTGCATTTAAAATATCTGATAACCGAAAAGTTTGAGGAGCTCTTGCCATTCTGCATTTACTCCGGTCCAATATATTCGATATTTCATCTGTCGCTGTCACATTGATAATCGTTTCTATTGCTGGCGTTACTGTAATTGCGTTTCCATATTGCTCCGCACATGCAATATTGCGGCTAATTAAATCTTCATTAATAAGCGGACGTACTCCATCATGAATTAATACAAAAGCATCATTGGGTATTGTTTTATCGAACCACAAAATATCCAAACCTTTTCGAATAGATTGCTGCCCTGTTTCCCCTCCAGGAATAATCCATTTTACTTTTTCAATGTGATAGCGTATCAATAGATTTTTCATATATGGAATCCATTCTTCTAAACAAACTACTATGATTGCTTGAATCAACGGATGATATTCAAAATTATCTATTGTATGTATAATGATTGGTTTCCCATTTAATTCTAAAAATTGCTTGGGCTTTGTCTTGGTATTCATCCTGCGCCCAGCACCGCCAGCGAAAATCAATGCTACATTCATATTTCCACCTCAATTCTGTTGTTTTAATGGTGTCTTGAGTGCCGCTCTTCTAACGACGGAAGCTCCATATAATTGCCATAATTACGGCTTAAATATGACTCCCATCCAACTGGCACAGTAAAATACATCCCCTCAAACAACATCCTTCTTGTCCCTTCAAACCATTCTATTGGAAAAAATTCTTTTTTAGCGGTATATGCACCGCCAGGTGAACAAAATGTTTTTTTACTATCCGGATTATAAATATAGTTAATGAGTTTTTTTCGGATTTTCTTTAACCGATTAAACGATAAATAATTTAATATCCAAAATCCTATTCTTGCTACCCGTTTTTTATAAGGTATCCATACTGCCCAGCCTACTTTTATTTGAAGTATATAATTGATAACACTTATTATATTAAAACAAAACTGTGTTCCCAGTTTCAGTTCTTTTGCTGGGAGCAATGGAAAAATATCTATGTAAACTCCTTTGGGACCATACGCATTTTTTGTAGGAAATGGATGGGATATATCACATAATTTAATAAATACAAAAGGGTAATTGGGATCATTGTCTTCAGATTGAATCTCAATATTTTCAGGAAAAATATCTGACAATTCTTGAAATTTTAAAAAATCAGAAAGCGGCATAGACACATCTATATCATCATCCCAGGGGATAAAGCCTTGATGCCGAACTGCTCCTAACAATGTCCCGCCAGCCAAATAATAGCGCAAATGATAAGTATCACATATCTTCGAAAAAATTTTTAGAATTTCTAAAATATATCCTTGCTCATGCGTCATTCTCTTTTGCCAGCCTATCCTTATAATATTTTTTTATTCTATATGTAACGTCCAAAATATTAAAACCTGCTTTTTGAACAACATCAGCATAATGTTCCCTTCCTGTTATACTTGATTTTGTATGTACAATTTCATTAACCCACTCTCTTGCACTATCCCGCAATGAAAGTCTTTTAACTTGTTCTGTTATATACGCTTCTTGTGGGATAAATTCTGAAACAATAACTGGCAGTCCTGCCGCTTGTGCTTCTATCGCTACAATTCCAAGACCTTCAAAATGACTGGGAAAAACAAACATATCCATTGCCCATAATAAATATTCTATCTGTTTAGAAACTCCATAAAAAATAACTTGTCCTGCAATATTTAGTGTTTTTGCTTTATTGCGTAAAGCTTTTTCTTCCTCTCCTTCCCCTACTAATAAAAGCCTGCTTTCCGGTTTTTGTTTTACTAATTCCGCAAAAATATCCAACAGAAAAGTCTGGTTTTTTTGATAACAGAAACGGCCTACATTTCCGATTATCAACTTGTTTTCTAACTCTAGTCTTCGCCTCATCTGTTTCCGAACCTCTGGCCGAAACCGGAATTTTTCTGTATCAATCCCATTAGGAATAAATTGAAATCCTTTTTGCTTTAATGCCCTTTTAGAAAATAAAAACTGAGCTGCTAAAGCAGAACAAGCCCATAAATCGGTCGCCGCATTGCTAAATAAGTTTTTTGCAATATTATGGATGAATAGTTTTAATTGTTGACTCTTGCTAGAACGCAGTGCTGTATTATGACTATGGACTATCCGAACTGGAACTCCAGCTTTTTTTGCCAGACAGGCATAGTAAAGAGATAAGCCATGAAAAATATGTAAATGAACTGCGTTATAATTTTCTTTCTGCAACAATTTCACAAACATATAATAGTTTTTTAGAAAATTTCTCTGGTTACCTGACAATTCAAAAAAATGGATTCCTTTTTGTTTTAAAGGTTCTGTAAAAATACTTTTCTTTAGACAAGAAACCACTATATCAACTTGTATTTTTTCTAAATTGATATGCTGCAAAACATTGTTTAAAAAAGATTCAATCCCACCAGATTCCCATGTTTCACAAAAACAACAAATTTTCAATTTTTGCATAACTTTAACTTTTTGATATTATAATTGTGATTTTTATATCTTAGTTTTTTTATATAAAATCTAATTTATTACCATATTATTACTTTTAATTTTATCCTACTACTATATTCCTACTATGAAAAAGTATTCCTAAATTTTTAGCTGCATTTAATGCTACATTCCCTTGATGACCATTTTTGCACATAAAAAGCTTCCCGCCAAAATAACGGTTCCCTGGCATATGACCTTCATTATACCGTCTTAACGGAATTCCACAATGGCAACAATGGGAAGCTGTATAATAAGGCGAAATCGTTGTTAAAATAATACCTTCTTTCCAAGCCTTATATTTCAGGAATTGAATAATCCGTTTTCCTAAAAAGCCTTCTATCCCCTGACCATAAAGGTGCCCTTCTATTTCTGCATATTTAGGGACAATAATTCCTTTTATACCTTTTTGTTTACAATAATCAAGGATTCTGCGGCTGACTAAATGGGCATAATAACTGCTTAAACGAAAAATCTTTCTCTTATACTTCTTACCACCTTCTACAGCTTTTTTTATCCGGTTCAGTAGGCGCTTCCTACGGTATGCAAACTCTTTTCCACCCCGTACAAAGTACGAGTCTGTTACATGACCGTTGCCACTGAATACAGCACAAGCTGCTAAGACTCCTGTAGTTGTAAAATGGACTGCACAAAAACTATCCTTTTCTTTTTTCCGTTCTTTTACCTTTCTAACATCTTTTACTTGAAATTTTACCGGTACACTTAGAAGGATTTTCCTTCCTTTGTTAATTACAGCAGGAGAGAGAATGATTCCTTCTTTCGGCAATTTTCGACCATAATAGGTATGCCGAACCCAAATCCAGGAACGTCCATTCCATAATTTGAGTAAGATGCTGCCTTCTCCAAATTCCTTAAACATCCCCTTATAAAATACAACAGAAGCATGGAAACTTTTAGCTGGAGCAGGTTTTCCTTTTTTCCATGTATGTCCCTTTTTTTCTGCTTTCTCTTTTTTCCGCTCCCAATTTTGTAATAATCCTACATAGGAACGGATATGTCCAATGGCTGCATTGATTGCTGAACGACGAAAATATAAGGGAACTTTTTGGAATGGTAGAGGCATCATAACTGGCTGTTTATCCCGTCCCACAATCGTCATTTGTTCTAAACGGCGCAGCACTTCCATATTGCTGAGTTCCAGAAAATCTAAATGATCTGTCAAGATTTCGTAATAAAATTCCAATACTTTGTTGTAAAAATTTTCCGTTTCCCGAATCCAGTCAATATGATCACAACGCAGCTTCAAACGATAGGTAATGATAGAACTGCCGACTTTCTCAGCCATAGGGGCCTCCAAAAAATAATACAACTCGCAACACCCTTTGCCATTTCTGGCAACTTTGCTCATGCTTGCATCATGCGAGGCATAAACAGGTGGTGCTGTACCTGTAACGGCTGCCGTGCCCTTCGGCTCTCATAGGCTGCCGCCACACCGGGTTGTTTCCAATCCGGATTCTTTGCCAAGTTTTTTGGCTATTTGTAATCCCTAAAGTGGATATCCTCTATACAGTTGTGTTTATTGTTGCTATAGCAACAATAAACACAAAAAGGGGTACCCCTTTTTGGAACTTTACTACCCTATTATAGTTTGAGCCACACCATAAGTCAAGAGTTTATGAACAAAAATAAAACAGAAATAACTAATATCACTTTTATGACTATGTTTTTAAAATGCTGGATATCCTATATTAAGGATATCCAGCAGAAGGTCTGACACACTATAATATTTTAACTTTTTACTATGCTAATGCATTCAAATGCTTCGTTTGCCAGTCTGATGCTAAATGAATTCGTTTACAATTATAAAATATCCATACATATTTTAATACTGCTGATTTAAATTCTCCTCGGGTTCGGAAATGCTGACCGTTCAGCCATCCTTGTTTTAACTTTCCCCAGAAGCTCTCTATCAGGGCATTGTTCCAACAGTTCCCCTTATAACTCATACTTCTTTAAATCCGTTACTGTACATTATCCCAATCTGTTTCTAATCCACAGTAAAAAGGTTTATAAAGTTTCTGGAGAAATGATTCTTTTCCTTCATGTTGGGAAACGCAAATTAGCAGAGGAAAATTTCGAGGGTTTCTCATTAACGACAAAACTATCCCATAATTCATAAATTTTAGGGGACTGAATTTTTAAGTTAGAATTACAGGTGTCACGATAGTTCAATAACTGGTTGCGTTTTCCCATATCTAGCAATTTATTTTTCCAATCGTTGAGTTTAGACTCCATATTTATCATTTTGCTATCATCCCATCTCATGTACTATATTAAAATCTATTTTCATTCTTTCTGGTAGGAATAAAGGGAATTTTTCTCTTTTTCGCATAAGTTTCAGCGTTAGAACCTGCTGGGGCATAAATAGTCAAATTTGGGCATCCTTCAAAGATGTTATATTTAAAAGATCCGATTATTGTCACACTTTCTGGGATAGTAATGCTAGTAAGACTACTGCATTCATCAAAGACTCCATCTTCTATTGTTGTCACTCCTTCTGAGATAGTGATGCTAGGTAGTGTTCACATAAGTTGGATTGTGATATAATTAAAGAATGGAAATAAAGAAAGAGCAATACGAGCAAATCAAAGAGTGCTTTCCCAAACAGCGGAAACCAGCCAAAATCAGCAACCTGGACGTATTGAATGCAGTGCTATACGTAGTGGAAAATGGGTGCAAATGGAGGAGCTTGCCCAAAGAATACGGAGATTGGCACGTGATCTATGTTCGGATAAACCGCTGGGCGAAAAAGGGCGT
>RAZJ01000038.1 GCA_003612625.1 bacterium 1XD42-1
TGTGCCCTTCCTCACCGGCCTTCACCGCTGCCGGTCTGCTTTCGTCAATTCCTGAATTTGCTCATTTATAGAAGGAACTACAAGCTTCAAATGCACTTCTTCCTATGCTGGTTACACTATTTGGTATCTCAATACTGCTTAAGGAACTGCAATTATCAAACGCAGAGTCTCCTATGCTGGTTATACTATTTGGTATTTCAATACTGGTTAGGGAATCGCAACTTTTAAACACACGCTCTCCTATGCTGGTTACGCTGTTTGGTATCTTAACACTGGTTAAGGAGCTACACTCTTCAAACGCATCATTTCCTATGCTGGTTACGCTGTTTGGTATCTCAACATTGGTTAAGGAGTTACAACCCGAAAATGCACTATTTCCTATATTCGTTACACTATTTGGTATCTCAATACTGGTTAAGGAACTGCAATCTTTAAACGCATCATCCCCTATGCTGGTTACATTGTTTGAAATTTTAATATTCACTAAATTATCACAATACTCAAACGCACCATTTTCTATACTGATTACGCTGTCTGGTATTTCAATACTGGTTAACAAATTGCGAAACATAAAAGCTTCGTATCCTATACCAATTACAGATTTTCCACTAATAATGCTGGGGATAATCGCTTTTGTTACACTGTAATCACTCTCTACAATTTCTCCTGTTTCTGAATTAAAATAGATATTTCCGCCCTCGACAGCATAAGGTATTTTCGTAGGATCATTATTTGCCACCATTGCCTGATCGCCTGGGCCGCTGTCCATTATTACCGGAATATCTTCATTGATTGTCTCTGCTTCCTGAACTCCTGCGCCGCTGTCAACTATCGCTGGAATATCTTCCTCCGCCATAAAGATTGGCGTACCGGAAAGTATCATAGCCGCTGACAAAAGCAACGCTGTCGGTGCCTTTAAAAATTTCCTCATTCAAAATTGCCTCCTCTTACGTCTTAAAATTGACAGTGATTGCTCACTGTTATAACCTCAATCATTTTTTTAGTTCTCTGAATGGCTGTCCCTCAACGATAAATATATATAATAAAGCTGCCTATCCTTTACAGTTAGATTTCTTCCGACTTAATACTGTCGGAAGAATAACAAAAGGGTACCCTTTTGTCGCTATAAATTATTTACCTCTTTATTATATCCCCTTATTAGGAAAAGTCAACTGATATGGTTACCATAATTAAAAAACGATAGAGAAGGCATTGTGAAATACTTATGGCAATAAACAGATAATTTCAATTATATGCCATATTTGCATATTCATTTAGAAGCCACTTAGCAAAAAAGCAGTAACTTTGTTCGAAAATCTTACAAGCTTTGGAATCATCTCTTTCAATAATTTATACTATTCCAGTACTTCTTTTGCTTTTTCTATTGCAGATGCTATAGCCTTGTCCATATCATAATACTGATATTTTCCCAGCCTTCCGTCAAAAATAATATTAGGATATTCCTTTGCTAATTCTAAATATTGCTGATATAATTTATTATTTTTTTCATCATGAATCGGATAATACCGTTCTTTTCCCGGCAGCCACTCTTCGGAATATTCCCTTGTAATTACAGTTTTAGAACTTTTCTGATTTGTAAAATATTTATGTTCAATAATCCTTGTATAAGATGTTTCATTATCACAATAATCAACTATCGCCTGCCCTTGAAAATCTGGTTTATCTAAAATTTCTTCTTCAAAACGCAAACCATAATATTCTAGACGGCCCAGACTATATTCAAAAAATTCGTCAATAGAGCCTGTATAAATTACTTTATTGGCTATCTCTGGAAAAGCTGCTACCAGCCTTTGATATGGCATATTAATAATAACCGTAGAACCTTCTAAGAGTTTTTCTATTAAACAATTATATCCTTTTTCTGGAACGCCCTGATACTTATCTGTGCTGCAACTATATGGCAAAAACTTTACATAATCATTTACATATTCCCATATATCTTTCCGATTCGTATGAAAGATATGAGGCCCATATTTACAAACAGTGATTCCCTCTATATTTTCACAATAAACATTTCCACCTATTTGTGGCCGTCTATCAATGACTAAACAGCTCTTTCCTCTACTAGTTGCTTCTTGCGCAAAAGTAGCTCCATATAGTCCTGTGCCGACAATGAGATAATCATAATGTTGATTTACATTATTCCAAATATTTTTTGCTTGGGATAAAGTAATCTTTTTATCCAGATATTGCTGATAAAGACTACATAAAATGTTTACATCTCCAAAAGCAATTTGCTGTCCTCTTTCCAACCATAAAACTTTATTACACATACTTTGTACTTGCTGGATTGAATGGCTTACTAAGATTGTTGTCGCTCCGCCTTGTATAATTTCCTGCATTTTTGCCTCACTTTTCTTGCGAAAAGCTCCATCTCCTACAGAAAGTACCTCATCTAAAATAAGAATATCTGGCTGGACTAATGAAGCGATCGAAAAAGCCAACCGAGATTTCATTCCAGAAGATAATTGCTTAAAAGGTCTGTCCTGAAAATCCTTTAATTCTGCAAATTCTATAATTTCATTATAAGTTTCATCCATAAATTTTCGGGTATATCCCAACATGGCACCCCGAAGGTAAGCGTTTTCTTTGACAGTCAATTCCCCATCAAATCCACTGGCTAATTCTAATAAAGCAGCTATATTTCCTTCCCGTTTGACATAGCCCTCTGTGGGTTCCATAATCCCAGAAATTGCTTTTAACAAAGTAGACTTTCCTGCTCCGTTTGTCCCAATAATTCCCAGCATATCTCCTTTTTCTAAAGAAAATGTAATGTTTTTATCGGCCCAAAACTCATTTATATGATAATTATGTTTTAATTTGCGTATGACATATTCTTTTAAACCAATATCCTTAAAATCTCCTGTCATATAACGGATAGAAACATTTTTTACTTCTAGAATACTCATATTTTCCTCCGTTACACATAATATAAAAATTGAGTATTATATTTTTTATACATCCAACAGCCTAAAATTAAAACAATCAATACATCTGCTGCTATAAGAAGATGAAACCAAGCAGAAGGGATTACAGCATCAATTACAATTTTGCGGAAATAACGGATAAACAAATATATTGGATTTAAAAGAAATAGATTTTGTACCATTGGACTGTATCTGTCAATGGTATAAAAAATAGCGGACAGATACATCAATAATTGAAGAAATACACCCCAAAGATATTGAATATCCCGAAAAAATACAAATAATGCAGAAAGAATTAACCCAACCCCAATATTAAATAGAACTAAACCGCAAATAGGATATAAAAGCAAAATAAATTTCCATGTAAATGTAATTTTATCAAAAAGACAAAAAAGGAAAAAGATACAGAGTGTTAATCCAAAATTGATAAAGGTCTGGACATTTTTTGAAAAGAGAAAAAGATATTTTGGAACATTTACTTTCGTAAAAATATGTGCATTTCCCATAAGAGAGGTCATTCCTTGACTGGTAGACTCATTAAAACAGGCAAAAACTAAATTACCGCAGAAAAGATATGTGGTATAATGGGGGGTATTCCTGCCAAAAAACTGAGTAAATACTAACCGCATAACCAACAAGGTTAAAAGCGGTGAGAGAAGGCTCCAGGCCATGCCCAAAACAGTCCGTTTATATTTGCTTTTAAAGTCACGTTTTACCAACTCTTCAAAAAGAAATTGATAACGCTTTAATCTTTTGAACACCCTGGATCGCCTTCCTCTTTTATTCTACACTAACTTATATAAATTAACACTTTATAAAGCGATTTTTTCTGTTATAACTTCCTGATCCATTTGCCGCAATAACTGAACACATTCTCTTACATATCTTCCAACTGCCGTTTCTTCAGACATTTGTACGCCATATACCCCAGATTTCATAATTTCATACAAGGATTCTATTTCACCTATTGTAGGAATTGGCTTCATTTCCATGTTTTTTAGCACTTGTGTTGCTAAAAAAACTTTTACATCAAAATACAGTGCTTTTTCTATAATATATTTTTGAAAACGAGGAATCTTTTCAATGCCAATATCTGTCGAAAGATCCCCACGGTCTACTAAAATATATTTTACTAACGGCAGTATTTCATTGATATTTTTTACAGCATCAATTGTTTCAATTTTAGAAATAATTTTCGTAGCTGCCCCAATTAAATTTTGTACTTCCTTTATATTTTCAGAAACTCTAACAAATGATAATCCAATAAAATTAAGCTTATATTGATTAGCTAAATTAATCAATGCCCGATCTTTTTCAAATAAAAAAGGAATATCTGTATGAATACCGCGTATATGTACACCTTTATTATTGATTAGTACCCCATTAGATTTAGAAAGAAACTGAATTTTATTGCAATCAGCAGAAAGAACTTCAAACTCAAATACACTGTCATTTGCCCATGCTGTCATTCCAGGTTTTAAATGACGGTAAAATTCTTTATAATTAAACTGATCACTAGAGATTTCAAAGGCTTTACCCTTTTCTAATGGAATCCCTTTTTCTATATTTGCAGTCCGCACTTTATTTCCAGGCAAATCTAATAAAATTTCTGCATCTGGAATTTGGCCGCGGATATTGCAGATGCTTTTTTCTATATCTGGAACAGACCCATGGGCACCATTAATTCGATAAATGTTTTTTTCGTTATGAATTTCTCTGAGCTGCACTTCATTTCCTAAAGCCGGACCCACCGTTAAAATATATTTTTGCATTTTCCATTCTCCTTTAGCTACTTTATTGTTCTAAGCTCCATAAAAATACTTTCATCTTTTTTCTGTTGATATCTAAGCCAATAGCCTGCAATTAAAGAGGAAAGCATTGTTGTTAAAATCAATACAGTAAAAAATTCAATACTAATAATCTCATAAGAATACGCTACTGTTGCTAAAACAATACCCGGGCCTCCTCTTGCATTCATCGTCACTGCAAAATTCAATATTACTTGTTTTTTCAAATCAGTAAATAATAACATAATAATAGTTCCTACAGCCTCTAAGCCAAATGCAATTATAAAAAACAAGGCAAAGCGTCCAAGAGAAAAATTATGTATTAAATTTAATTGTATCCCTACTAATGCAAAATAGATTGGTATAAATAAGGAAAATGAAAAGTTCGCTACAGCTTCCATCCGGCTTTTTGCATCTTCATCATTTTGGGAAACTGCTTTTATAATATATCCTGTCAAAAATGCAGAATACATAATATTGATTCCAAAGTGATATAATATTGCAGATATTAGCAGCAATGCAATAAAACTTATTGTATAGAAATCTGTTGCTTTTATTGTTCTGCGGTATCCGCTGCGCAGATGATCTGACACCAATTTTGCAGCAAGAAACATTCCTAAAGTAAATATGATTACCAGCAGCATATCTAATAAATCTATTTCACCTGATGTCGCCATTCGTGTTGCAATATTCAATAATATCCATAGACATAAATCCTGAAAAGTTGAAACTGTTAAAACTGTATTGGTAAAGGCAGTATTCATTATGCCCATATCAAAGAATATTTTTGATATAACAGGAATAGAAGTAATTGCTACTCCAATGATAAATACTAATAAAAAAGAAATATAGCTGCTACTTTCCCCAATAAAATATTTTTGAAAGAATTTAGCAAAAGGAACTGCACCAGCCATTGGCAGTATTGTTGCTCCGGTAAAAACACATCCTATAATTTTTAAATTTCTTTTATCTATATCAATGCAAGTATTAAAACCAGATGAAAACATTAAAAATATTAAACCTAATTGATAAAAAAGATTTAATACTTTTCCCTCTTCAGGATAGGATTGAAATATTGATTCCATCAATGATGGGAAAAAGTGATATAAAAATGTCCCGCCAAATAACATTCCGCCAACAATTTCTCCTACTACTTTTGGAGCACGGATTGTTTCCATAAGTTTTCCGCATATATAGGCGCCTGCCAGTAATAAAGCAAGGGCTATAAATGTGATAAAAACTTCATTTTCTGATAATGTTTTTAATACCATAATTCAGCCTCCTTTTTTGTGATCCTATTTTAACAAAACTTCAGAACACATAAAAGGAATTTTGCTAACCGTTGGCTGTCCTCTAAGAAAATAAGAAAAATACATTAAATAATACTTATTTTGATTGTATAATCTTGTAAATCCGGGAAATGCTTAATCCATATTTTTGTGCCAATTCTGCTATTTCATAATTACCGCTATAAAAATCATCCTTAATACAAAGATTTCGTTCCTCCAAATCTGTATATTCTGTTTTAAAAGGAAAATATACAGTTGTTCCTGCAAGATTATCCATTATTGTTTCATATGTTTCTGCAGCAACAAGTTCTTTTAAAAGTTTTAACGCAGTTTTTGAATTCATGTTATCGCTCTCTTTGTTATTCGATAAACACTTGCTTACAATTTAAAATTGATTCAAATATCTCTTTTCTCATCATAATTTCATCTGGAATATATCCTTCTTTTAGATATTTCCGGATAATGGTTCCACTGATTTCTATACGGTCAGAATCATAGTGGGCACAATGTTTATCTGTTACAATTTGCCCACATTTTTTACAATAGTACGGCTCCCGTGTTAATAATAAATGAATGCCCAAATCATATTTTTCTGTTAGTTTCCTAGCAAGTTCATGAGCTTCATATGCACCATAATAACCACCTACTCCAGCATGATCCCGGCCTATGATAAAATGTGTGCAGCCTAAATTGCGTCGGATAATTGCATGAAATATTGCTTCCCTTGGTCCTGCATATCGCATTTGTGTTTTTAATCCTGCAATATAAATCTGATCTCTCGGATAAAATTCCTCTGCCATTTTGTTATAAGCTGCCATTACTGCTTCTTGTGTAAAATCGCCTTGTTTCTTCCACCCTGTAATTGGATTGATAAATAATCCGTCACAAACTTCTAACCCTATCCTTTGAATATGTTCATGGGCTTTATGAATAGGGTTCCTTGTTTGAAATCCTACAATCGTTTTCCAGCCTTTTTCTTTAAAAATATGTTTTGTTTCTTCTGGGCATAAAGCCCCTTTTAGATATGCTTTTTCTATCAGTTTTACTGATCCACCAACCCGGTAAGGAAAACGGTTTTTCTCTTTTTGTACCCCTGGATGGGAGTTTTCTTTTGTTTGAAATACTTTTTGTAAATCATCTTCTGTTATTTTAAATGTACTCTCTACATCCATTTCAGCGGCTTGTTTTCCTTTATACTCCAGTATAAGCTTATCTCCAGCTTTTATATTTTTATATATCTCCAAGGGTATATCTAATGTAACTGGAATGGTAAACACTTGTCCATTTTTTAATATACAATAATTTACAACACTGTAAAAATCTTCTGATCCCATAAATCCTTGTAATGGAAATAATAATTTCGTTTCTATGTTAATAATATCCTGCAAAGTTTCTTCATCAATATTTACTGTCATATTCTTTATCATTCTTATCAATACTTCTCTCCATATTTTGCAGTTATATAATGAACCACTGCTTCATAAGTTTCTTCCTCTGTCATTTGATCTACTTCTAAAATAAGATCTGGATGTTCCGGTTCATCAAAAGTTCCATCCATTCCTGCTATCTGGGTTTTACCTGCATTTTCTCGATATATCCCTTTTACATCATTTTTTATGCTAATTGATAAATCCTTTTTTAAATAAATTTCATTATATCCCATAATTTTTTTCCGGGCGAGAACCCGTAAATGTTCTAAAGGAGAAATATTGCAAACAATTCCCACGATATCATTCCGATCTAACAGATATGCACCCAATATAATCCGTTTGATGTTTGCTTCTCTGGCTGCATCGGAATATCCTAAATCACGATCAAATAAATCACGTACTTCATCTCCGTCCAACAGATAGTTTTTTATTTTCCGATCATTAAAATATGCCTGCAATTTCCGTCCAATTGTTGTCTTTCCTGCACCAGAAATTCCAATAAGCCAAATTATCACTATATCTTTCCTGCCTTTTGTATTTCATTATAAATTTCTATTCCATCATGATAAAGTGTATTACCCTGGAAGCCGCCTAATGTAATGTCTGGTTTCACTTTTTCTCCATGAAAATCAGATCCACCTGTAACAATCAATTTATATCTATGTGCTAGGTTCAAATATAAATCACTTTCTTCCTGTGTAAAAGCACTATAATGACACTCTAATCCCTTTAATCCATAATGAATCAATTCCTGTAACTGTTTGTCTAATTCATCTGCTTCCATCTTTAATGAACTGGGATGTGCTAAAACTGCTATTCCACCGATATTTTGTATCATAGCAATGCCCTCTTCCGGCGTAGGCTTTGGGCGTTCTACTTGAGCAAACTCTGTTGTCCCTAAAAAACGATCAAATGCTTCCCGAATGGTAGATATATATCCCGCTTCTACCATTGCCCGTGCAAAATGCGGGCGGGCAATCAGTTGGCTTCCTGCTTGTTTCTCTACTTGTTCCAATGTAAGCGAAACCCCATGATGCTCTAAAAATTCTAAAATTCGATACTTTCTCTCTTCCCGAAGCTGCTGAAACCGGGCACACATTTCTGGCACTTCTTTTGCCTTAACATTGATCCCATAACCTAAAATGTGCATTTCTCTTGCGCCTTTGACGCTGATTTCGATTCCTGGAATAAAGTGAATGCCAAATTCTTTGGCAGCTTTTTCTCCTTCACAAATACTCCCAATAGAATCATGATCTGTAATTGCTAATAATGTTATGCCTTTCTCATAAGCACAACGGACTAATTCTGTGGCTGTATATTGTCCATCTGATGCTGTTGTATGAGTGTGCAAATCATACATAATCTTTTACTCCTGATTTTCTGGTGTTCCGTATTTTTCAAAATATTTTTCTGCAATAAAGTCTTTCATGCGCTGCCCATTTTTACCATCAAAGTTACAAATACAATTATGAAAAGCTTGCTCTCTTTGCTCTTTCATGGGATCTTCTCCCCGTTGGATCATCTCAAAAAATTCAATACATTCCTGTTCACTTTGTACTTGATACAAATTATCAATCAATTCAGGATATTGCATATGTTTTGGAACTCCCATCCGAAAAAATACGCATAGAGGTTTCTTTGTTGCTAATGCAGAAACTGTAACTCCACACTCAACATCAGTAATAATAGCGTCAGCAGTATCATAGGCTAATGAATAATCCGAATTTTCATCCCAGATCATATTAGGACTATAACTAAAATATGATTTTAACTGATCCATCTCCTGTTGAGTCCAAAGATGATTATCCCTTAATTCATCTATATAAACTGGATGTGGACGAAAAATCAAACCAACTTCAGGATGATTATAAAAATAACGAAATACTATCTTTGCATATTGATCAAATGTACAATTATACGATTCCCATTCATGATCTGTCGCCCATAAAAAGACTGTTTTTCCTCTAAATTTTTCCCACTCATCAGGTAAAAAATGATCAGAGGTTAACTTTTCATATATTGCATCAAATTTAGGATTTCCCATCTCTATACAATTACAAATGTCATATCCATTTGTCTTTAATTTTTTATAAACTAAAGAATCCCAAAAGCAGTAATCAAAACCGTATTTTTGAGTAACTTTCCCTACTTCACCCGCTCTAAGAGCAAAGTCTTTATAATATCCTACTAATGTATATGTTAAAACTACTGAAAAATTTGAATATTTTCCGCAATTTTTAAAAAAATCCAAATATTGGTTATCTATACAATCTATTAACGTCATAATTGTAACATCTGGTCTGTCCTGCTCTAAATCATATTCTTCAAAGCTTAGATAATCTGCTCCTATTTCACTACATAATTCTACTTTTTTAGACAAATTAAATTTGTCTAGAAATATAACGCAAATATGAAATCTCGAATCATTTATAAAAGCCTTTATAAGAGATTTCACACAATTCCAAAAAAATACATTATGATTAAAAAAAAGTTTAACTTCTATTTTATTAAAAATATCAGGAAAAAGATTCGATAGTAAAATTTTCTTCCTATAATCATATCTTTTATCTACTATGCTTCTATTAATTTTTAGATGTGGTACATATTTTATTTGACTTTTTTGCATTATTGTAACTTCATCAAAAATTTCTCTTTGTCTAATAGATAACCAATCTTGATCTGTCAAAAAATTATTGGGAAATTTGATATTCAGGCGTGTTAATGTAAACTGCGGAACATGAGTATCTAAACAAACAGAATCTACCACTTGATCAAGCGATTTATCATAAGTAACAATATTAATTCCTCGTTCATTTAAAGCATAATCCATACCATCTAAAATAATTTCCGCTATATTTTCATCTCTCAGAGGACTGCTTCTTACTTCTATTTCAACTTTTCCTATTATTCCTTTATAAGATACTCCTTCATTCTGTTGAGCAAGGCTTTCAAAAATAATTTCTTTATTATCTAAAATTCCAATATATCCGCACCAATGTCCATTTATTAAATTTACAGAAAATCCAAGACATTTCATTTTTTCATCTAACTGTGAATTGTAGCATAATCCAGACGTATCTTTTACTGCAACAATAATAAGACATTCTTTTGCTTTTGCAAGCTGTGTAAGATATCCTAAACTTTGAGTCTCACATAAGCATTTTACAAGTGCAGGCTGCAATATTTTTTCTTCAGATTGCTCATCACCTTTTTTTTCCTGTACAGACATAATTTCTGTTTTTTCTTTATACCTATCATTTTTTCTGAAAAATGAAAACATTTTTTCCTCCCAGATAAGCTAACATTGTACAAATTCTTCTTTTTTCTTTTCTTCATAGTATACTTGCAATGCTTTATTATATAATTTCCTCAAAAGCTTCCCAGCAAAACAAGCTATTATTCCAAAGAAAGAAAGAAACATAAATATATCAAATATCTTATAAAATATCGGAGAAAACATTAAAAAATTTGCATCAATTTTATTTGCCATACTCACTACAAATGATGTAATAAAGCCTGCTAATATCCAAAGCAAAAGAAAAGGATCGCTTAAACGATTTAATATCTTTTCTATAATATATTTTATCTTAACCATCTTTCTATATTGATTAACCCTTCGCTTAAATTGGGCAGGGCTTGATTTGTATTCAAGTAATTCCTTTTTTTGCCTACTATTTAATATTTGAGATTTTTCTATTGTATCCTCTTTTACAAAACTTAAATTGTACGATATTTGTTTATATTCTTCATCACTTGCTGGGATTAACCAAAGCCATCCCACTGAATTAAGATATTCGTCTAAAATCAAATGTTGTCCATACCATTTGTCATAATCTATTTGAGTATCCTCAAATTTTTCATGTACTTCCTTCCATCTTTGTAGCATAGTAGAAAGTTTAAAATTATTTGTACTTGATCCAACTGCATCAATTCGGTAATTATAATAAGGCTTATCCAGCCACGCAATTTTATCTGTATTTACCAATGTATCAATACGAAAGCCTACATCTACGTATGCTCCACCCTTTGCCCTTATAAATTTGATTCCTTTTTCCTTTAAATAAGTAGTTCTATATAATCCACTCCATAAAGACGCATGAACCTCTAAAAGTTCTCCATATTCTTTTACAGAAAAGCAAACATTTCGTGGTGTGTGTTCCCTCATAAATGTACGGTAATGACATTCATTTTTACTTCCATCACTTCTGTATTCATAATATGGCGTTTTTACAACATCTGCACCCAACCTTTTCGCATAAGCATACATTTCTTCATACATCTCAGGTTCGATCCAATCATCTGATTCAATGATAGATATATACTCTCCCCGGGCCATAGATATCCCCAAATTACAAGAAGCGCCATAACCACCATTTTTTTGATGGGGAGCAACAATTCTTGGATCTTTTCTTTCAAAAAAGTCAATTATTTCCCGACACTTATCTTGTTCCCCCTCATCTACAATGATAACTTCTAACTCTTCCAACGTCTGATTCAATACACTATTGATACATTCAATTAAATATCGTTCTACTTTATACACAGGAATAATAACAGATACTTTAGGTTCTTTTTGATATACAGATTTACTAATATCAAAACAATATTGTACTTTCTCCTTCTCCATGAGAACCTCCTCCAAAGATTATTTTTATTACTTTGCTTTTCTTTCTATCAGCTTTACTTCTTTAAATGTTCTATACCTGCAAGTGAGCGATAAAATATACTCATCATCAGGTGGTCAAATACCATGTGAATATCTTCCGTAATCTGCATACTATTGATTGGCACATGAAGGGATATATCTGACAGGTTCTTTAACTTTCCACCCTGAAACCCTGTAATTCCAATCACTTTATTTCCCTGTTTCTTCGCATATTCAACAGCGTTTAATACATTTTGAGAATTTCCACTTCCGGAAATTGCCATTACTATATCTCCAGGTTTAATATGGCCTTGTAACTGAAACCGAAATACTTCTTCAAAGCCTATGTCATTAGCTACTGCCATTACGGTGGCAATATTGTCATTTAAACAGAGAAAATTGAATTTTTTTTCTGTATATTCTGAAATTCCTTTATTAAAGTCATTCTGATAATGAGATGCCGTTGCAGAACTTCCACCATTTCCAAAAATATATACTGTATGATCGTTCTCAAATGTTTCTAAAAGAAGGTTTAATGCATCATTGATTGCTTCTATATCCAGTGATTGAATGGTTTCTATTTCATATTTTAAATAGGTATTGATTTCCTTCGTATAATCCATCATAAATTCTCTTTCTCCAAAATTTGATCTACTGCTTGTCTTAGGTTTTTACAGATAAGATCTGGGACTGCTTTATATTTTCCATCTTTGCCTGCATCACCCGTAAGAACCAAAGCTGTATGAATACCAGCATTTTTTCCGGTTTGAATATCTACTGTACTATCCCCAATTATCCAAGAATTTTCCATATCAATATTGTATTGTCTTGCACAATCCATCAGCATTCCTGTGTTAGGTTTCCTGCATTGACAAAGAATTTTATATGCGGGATTTTCTTCTGGATACCCTTTATCCGGATGATGAGGACAAAAACGAATATCATCTAAATAAACACCTTTTTGACCTAATAATGTCTCCATTTTTTTATGGATTTCTTGCACATCTTCTATCTGGCATAAACCTCTGGCTACTACTGGCTGATTTGTTACGACTATCGCTAAATATCCTGACTGGTTAATTTTCCGGATAGCTTCTATCGCGCCATCTTCTAATTCAAATTGCTCTTCTTTCCAAATTAGGCCTTTTTTTTCATTGATTGTGCCATCCCGATCCAAAAAAATTGCTTTTTGTTTTTGGCGCAGACTTTTCCGGGCAATATAACCACTTTGTAGATCTTTTTTTCCTTCCATAACACGATCAACAGTGCCTATATCTTTGATATATTCTGAAGAATGATAAGCGTATACAGCATCTCCATCCTCTATCATTTTTGATAGAAGCTGTTTTTCTAAGTCTACTTTCGTTTCCTTAGGCACTTTCTCACAGACATTTTTATCTATTAAGTAAAAACCTGCATTTACACAGTTATGATACCAATTTTTACGCAGATTGTTTTTGAAACCAAACCCTGTTATTCGTCTTTTTTCATTGCAAACAACTAAGTCGGAATCAAAAGGATGTATATTGGGATGTACAAAAAGAGTCACTTGCGCGTGATTTTTTTGATGAAAGCGGAACATTCGAGTAAGATCAATATCAAACAATACATCCCCAAATACCAAAAAAAATTGATCTTCTGTTAGCATTGGAGGTAACAAGGAAAAAGCTCCTGCTGTCCCTAAAGGAACTTTTTCTTCCACATAGCGGATATTGATATGAAACCTTTTGCCATCCTCAAAAAATTCCTGTATGTAATTTCCTAAATGGCCGATTACCATTACAATGTCAGTGATCCCTTCTTTGTGCAAACATTCTATCTGCCATTGAAGGATGGGCTTTCCCAAAACTTTGACCATAGGTTTCGGAATTTCATCTTTGGTAATGCTTTTTAATCGGGTTCCTTTGCCGCCAGCCATAATTACTGCCTGCATTAAAATTTAATCCCTTCTGCAATAAGTGTTTTTTTCAAACCTTCCAGCAAAGAATATCTTGGCTGCCAGCCTGTCAAATCTCTTAACTTTTTATTACAACAGAATTCTACTGGAGTTTCATCTGTACGAAAAAGCGCTTTATTTATTTGAATGCGAAGTTTTTTATTTAATATTTTTTCTATTGTTTTTACTATATCAAAAACAGATATGGGCTCTCCTAATCCAATATTCACATAATCAACATTATTAAAATATAAAGCACTTTTTAGGCAAGCTTGTATAGCTAAAGATAAATCATCAATATATAGATAATCTCTTTTGTCTTCTATATTCCCAAGCTGAATATAAGTTTGCGTTAATTGCTCAATAATAGTTGGTACTACAAAATTTCTTTTTTGTTTTTCTCCATAAATATTAAAAATACGACATATTAAATACTTATTTTCTGGAATGGCATAAAAATCTATAACTTGTTCAGTTATACGTTTACTTTTGCCCAAAATGTTTTGCGGATTTGTCAAAGCCATTTCAGAAATTGGAAGCTCATTTGTTTTACCATATACTTTTCCTGTCGAAGCATATAAAAATTGACTGTGTTGACAATAAGTATTAAAACAATTAAGCAGGTTTATTGTTCCTCTTAAATTAGTATCAAAAGCTGCCATTCTGTTATTAACAATTTCACTATGGGCTGTAATAGCTGCCAAATGGATTACAACATCAAATCTATATCTTTCAAAGAGTTTTTCTAGCTTTTCAGCATCTAATATATTACATTCAAAACACTTAACATTATTCATAGCCAGAGGCTTTCTACTAAGTGCATATAATTCATTTTCTGAAGTAACACTCATATCTTCAAGCAACTTTGTACCAATAAAACCACCTGCACCAGTAATAAGTATTTTCATATTGACCGTTTCTCCTTAATAAATTAATGTAAATTAATACATATCTTTATCAATAAAATTGCGCCAATAATTCAGTACTGTTTCCAATGTTTCTTCCAAGTCATACTGCCGCTCCCAGCCAGTAGCAGTCTTAAATTTACTATAGTCACCAATAAACGTCATTAATTCAGTAGGTCTAACTCGAGCTGGATCTATCTCAATACTAATTTTATCTGCCATTATTGAATGTTTGATTAACTTATTTAATACTTCTTCCATAGTATATATCTGTTCTGTCCCAATTACATATAACTCACCGCTTTTTCCTTTTTCCATTGCTAAGAAATAAGCCCTGACGGTATCTCTAATATCAGTAAAATTTCTTGTAGCACTCAAATTTCCAACTTTAATTACAGGTTTTTGTAAACCTCGTTCAATACGGGCAATTTGATAGGCAAAGGAAGCTATTGCTCCATGAATATATCTACGTGGTCCTTCATGGTTGAATGCCCTAGTTCTAACAATATCCATATTATAACTGGCATGGTAGGTAATACATACCATATCCTGTGCTGCTTTGCTGGCTGCATATGGGTTAATTGGCTTAATTCTTGTTTCTTCTGTAATAGGAATTAAATCAGCAGGAACATCTCCAAATTCCTCTGGAGTAGCACTAGTAAGCACTCTTGCCTTACAATTAGTAACCTGCATAGCTTCAAATAAATTAATTGTACCTATCGCATTTGTCTGCATATAAATTGCGGGCATATCCCAAGAAGGTGTTACCCAGCTTAGTGCTCCCAAATGATATATCTGATCTGGCTGTACTTTTTTTAATATACTAATCAAACTGCTCTCGTCGAGAAGATCGCCATCATAAAGAAATATTTTTTCTAATGCATGATTTATATTTCTTAAATTGGAATTCATACGTTTAATTCCATGTATCTCATAATCTGTATTTTCCAAAATATAATCCATAAGATGACTGCCTGCAAATCCTGTAATTCCAGTAATTAAAACTTTTTTCATTTGTTTTATACTCCTTTATATTTGTTATTAAGTTTTAAGCTAAGCTCTAGATTTTCCCTCAAAATCTTATCCATATTCCAATATTCAAAATTACCAAAACGCCCATTTAAAATAATCCCTTCATTTTTGTAAAAATCCCGGATTACTGACATATTTTTTGTATGGTTTAAATCATAAATCACATAGGCATACTCATAACGTGTTAAATCAATCTGTTCCACATCCGCAGGGGATTTTGCAAAACCAATTTCGCAAAGCCCCTTTTGAATTTGAGAAAACAACTCTTTATCATCCATAGAAGCAATATAATCATTTTCCCGATAAGTAACTTCTACCATATAAGTCGCTTCATTTTCAAAATGATAAGCTTCCCCTAAGAAATCCATTTTAGAAATCCGGTGAAAAATAATATTTTTATCTGGAACCATAAATGCAAAATGATTTCCACATAAATCATAGGGTGTTTTTACAAATGCAATTGCAATCGAATTATATTTCAGATCCACTACCCGTTTTTGAATAGTTTCATTTGCTTTTGGATAGACAAATGTTAATTCCTGCACCGGAATTGTAGAAATAAGCATATCGCCTGTATAACATAATCCCCCTTTTGTTTTTATCGAATAGCCAGTCCTGTTTTTTTCTATCTTTGTTACTGTATTTTCTGTCTTAATATGACATTTTTCTTTATCCAAACGTTTTTCTAAACCTCTAACAACTGATTCAATACCACCTTGGGCTGGATAATGAAAATATAATTGATGGAGATAACCTTCTAAGGTTTCTCCTGCTGCACTTCGGCGGATTTCTTCTTGTGTCGGTTTTGGAATCCGTTCTACCATGGAAGTATTCATAAATACCGGATCATATTTCCAAATTTTTTCGTTATATGGCCGTAAATAAGTATTGGTAATTCCTTCACCAAAAGTTTTTAGAAAAAACTGAATCATATTTTCTGCTGTATAATTTTCATATGGGTTATGGTTAAAAGTATGAATGCAATATTGTAATTCTTCCGGCGGTAACTTTGACAAATCGTTTTCAAATGGATATTGAATATGGTGTCCTTTATAATAAATTTGATTGGATCTTTTTAAATCATTTTTTTCTTCCAATACTTCTAACATCAGTGCCAGCATTTCTTTATCTTTGGAAAAAAGAATATGTGGCCCAATATCATAATGATATTTTCCCTTTTGAATTGTCCTGCATAAACCACCTGTTTTCGATTCCTTTTCTATTATTGTAATAGAACGAACCCATTCCATATGCTGTAAAAAATAAGCTGTACTAATTCCAGAAAGTCCGCCACCCAAAATAATAATGTCTTTCATCCTACTCCCAATCCTTTTCCCCAATATAAATCACTTTTGTCCCACTATTCTCCATATTAAATGGTAGTTCTGTTAAATCACTGAGTGCCGCCCGCAAACGGGGTTGTTTTTCTTTCGGACAGTAAAACAATAAAAATCCACCGCCGCCTGCCCCTAAAAGTTTGCCGCCTAAAGCTCCATTTTCCATTGCTATTTTATAGTAAATTTCTACTGTATCATTGGAGATTTTGGAGGCTAATTCCCGCTTGAGCAGCCAATTTTCATGCAATATCTCTCCAAACCTGTCTAGAGCACCATTTGTCAGTGTTTCCCGCATTTCATAAGCTAATTTCGTCATTTGAACCAAGTTATTAAACTTGGATTTTTCTGAACAAATATTTTCATTTTGTTCTTTTAAAACCTGGCTTGCAGAATGGGTTTCTCCTGTATAAAAAAGTAATAGATTATCGTTTAATTGATTTAAAATAGATCTCTTAATAATAACCGGTTCAACTTCCACTGTTTCATCTGGAAAAAAACGGATAAATTTTAACCCTCCTATTGCCGTTCCATACTGATCCTGTTTGCCTATAGGCTCCCCCAGCTTATCAATCTCCAGTTCACAAGCTTCCCTAGCGATCCGTTCCTGTGAGCAATATTTTCCTTTAAAAGCATATAATGCGTGAAGCAATCCGACTGTATAAGCGCTTGATGTAGAAAGCCCTGTACCTGAAGGAATATCTGCCGTACTGACTATCTCTACTCCCGACATTTTATGATCCAGTAAAAGTTGCCGTGCAATTGGGTGCTGAATTTTACGAATATCTGTAACGGTTTCTGTACGGTTATATTTAATAACCGTGTCTCCACGGTTAAAAGTTGGATGAATATCTATGTACATATACTTATTGATAGATGTTGACAGCACACATCCTTCATGGCGATGATAAAACGATGGCAAATCACTGCCACCGCCCGCAAAGCTAACCCGGAATGGAGTGCGTGTTATAATCATGATATTTCCTCCAATTCTCTCTATTTCTTCCTTTTTCCCTTAAAAATGGCCCCATAGCTGTCTAGCCAGCCCATATATTCCTGTATCTGCCATCCATTGGTAAAAAGATGCTGGAATATGGAGCCGGTTCATCAGCCATAAAAGCCTATATTTTTTACTTATCAT
This sequence comes from bacterium 1XD42-1, assembly GCA_003612625.1. Taxonomy (GTDB): domain Bacteria; phylum Bacillota; class Clostridia; order Oscillospirales; family Ruminococcaceae; genus Anaerotruncus. The sequence goes on from RAZJ01000038.1 coordinate 18,448, forward strand.
AAGATTTAATTCTGGGCAACGGGTGTCAACATAAGTTCGAAATTCCAAAGCCTGCTTTCTTCCTTCCCTTTTGTTAGGATTTTTTACTAATGCTACAGCATAAAAACTAACCAGAATATCTGCCAACTTATAAAGAAAATATTTGCACGGTTCTTCCCCAAAATCAGCAATATTATCTTTATAATCTAAAATCTGCTTTAGCACTTTTCCAATATGAGAAATCCGGCGTACCTGATTATGAAAAGCTACACTTTGTCCTGCATCTCCAAGGCGGTATTGATAAATAGATAATGCAATAGGCAATACTGTTTTCACTTTTGCAAATGGAAGCGTCGCATATTCATGGTCTTCATAAAAAATCCCTTCACTCAACTGAAAATTTGCTGCCCGATAAACAGCAGTTTTAAAAAAAAGTCCATGATAAGTAAAACAACCACGCAACTTAGGAAACAGTTTTATAATATCTTTTAATGCCATTTCTTTTCCGCATGGGCATTCCAATTTTTTATGCTGTATCTGGTTTGTTTGAATGTAAATCATATCAAACTCTGTTACAACAGCATCTGCTTCTGTTTCTCTAAGAAACGGAATTAAACGGCATAAATTCTCTGTAATGACCCAATCATCCGCATCAATCGCTTTCATATATTTTCCTTGTACCAAAGGTAGTGCCGTATTGATCGCTGACCCATGACCTCCATTTAGTTTATGCTCCAAACGAAATTGTAAAGGATATTTTTTGCAAAAAGAATCTGCAATTTCTGAAGTTGCATCTTCTGAGCCATCATCAACTACAATAACTTCTAATTCTTTTTCTATGGAAGGATCAATAAAAGAAGTTAGACACTTTTCCAAATAGGATGCGCCATTATAAACTGGGACAATAATTGTCAACAGCTTTTCCACTTTCCCCCTCCTTAACAACTTTATCATTTAACTCTGCTTTATAATGGGTCACTATTTGAATTACGCAGCATCTTTTTATAGAATAATTTTCTAGCCCATTCCGGCATGAAGCAAACGCAAGTTTGGCCTAATGTACATACTAGAAAATCTAGAAAATTTGTAAATCTCTTATGGAACAGATACCAGCGAAACTTTACCATTATAATGACATATTGCAGACCGCCCCGGCGGTGGTAAAGTCCATTTCCAACTCTCATATGTACCAAAACTTTTGGTAAGTTATATCCTTTTGCTCCATTTCGTAGCATCCGAACCCATAAATCATAATCCTCAAAAAAACGGAAAAAGTGATAACCGCCGACTGCTAATACAGCAGATTTCCGAAACATAACACAGGAATGATTAAAAGGATTTCTTCGCCTGGCAAAAGATAATATTTCTTCCTGCTTTTCTGGAAGCTTCCGATAAGAGATAATCTGCTTGGGATTACTTTCAAATTCGGCAGCAATACCACCAACAATGTCTACATCTTGGGCAGAGAATATTTCTAGCTGCCATTTACACCTGTCTGGCACTGCTATATCATCACTGTCCATTCGGGCTACTAATTCATAATGGCATTGCTTTAAACCTTCATTTAAAGCCGTTGCAATACCTTGATTTTTTTCTAAGCTTACAATAAGAAAGAGAGAAGGATATTGTATCGTAAAAATATTGATTACCTGATCTAATTCAGCCGTAAGCAAACCATCTTTCACTAATATAAACTCACTTGGCTGTTCTGTTTGTTGGAGAATACTTTGTATGCTGTCTTTTAGATATTCTGGTTTTTCTTTTGCATAGACTGACATAAGAACAGAATATTTCTCCAATATATTCTTCCTTTCCTTTATTCCTGCTTCTAACAATATAAAAATCAAAAATATATCTCTCCGGCATTTTTTGATTCAACACATTTACTTTGTTTCAGTTTTATAAAATAAATATCCAATATTTTTAGCTGCATTTAATGCTGCATTTCCCTGATGACCATTTTGACAAATAAAAAGTCTGCCTCCAAAATAACGGACTCCTGGAGTATGACCTCCATTATAGCGTTTTACTGGAACTCCACAATGACAGCAATGAGAAGCTGTATGATAAGGAGAAACTGCTGTTAAAATAATGCCTTCTTTCCAAGCCTTATATCTGAGAAATTGAATAATTTTCTTTCCTAAAAAATAGCCCATCCCCTGGCCATACAAATAGCCTTCTACTTCTGCATATTTAGGTACAATAATTCCCTTTACGCCTTTTTCTTTGCAATAATCCAGTATTCTGCGACTGACTAAGTGAGCATAATAACTGCTTAAACAAAAAATCGATCTTCTGAGCTTCTTACCGCCTTTTGCAGCATTTTTCCTGATTTTTTTCATCCGGTTCAGCAAACACTTCCTACGGTATGCAAACTCTTTTCCACCTCGTACAAAGTACGAGTCTGTTACATGACCGTCGCTGCTGAATACAGCACAAGCTGCTAAAACTTCTGAAGCTGTAAAATGAACTGCACAAAAGCTTTCCTTTTCTGCTTTTCGTTCCTTTACCTTTCTAATGTCATTTACTGGGAACTTTACTGACACGCTTAAAAAGATTTTCTTTCCTTTGTTAATCAAAGTTGGAGAAAGAATAATTCCATCTTTCGGCAATTTTCGACCATAATAGGTATACCTAACCCAAATCCAGGAACGTCCATTCCATAATTTGAGTAAGATGCTTCCCCCTCCAAACTCCTTAAACATTCCCTTGTAAAATACAACAGAAGCATGGAAGCTTTTTGCTGGAGCAGGTTTTCCCCTTTTCCATAAATGTCCCTTTTTCTCTGCCTTCTCTTTTTTCCATTCCCAATTTTGTAATAACCCCATATAGGAACGGATATGGCCAATGGCTGCATTGATTGCCGAGCGGCGGAAATATAAGGGAACTTTCTGGAATGGCAGAGGCATGACAACTGGCTGTTTGTCCCGTCCCATGATCGTCATTTGTTCTAAACGACGCAGCACTTCCATATTACTGAGTTCCAGAAAATCTAAATGCTCTGTCAATATTCCGTAATAAAATCCCAATACTTTATTGTAAAGATTTTCTGTTTCCTGAATCCAGTCAATATGATCACAACGCAGCTTCAAACGATAGGTAACGATGGAACTTCCAACTTTTTCAGCCATGTGGGCCTCCAAAAAATAATACAACTCGCAACACCCTTTGCCTTTTCCGGCAACTTTGCTTATACTTGCATCATGCGAGGCATAAACAGGCGGTGCTGTACCCGTAACGGCTGCCATGCCCTGCGGCTCTCATAGGCTGCCGCCACACCGAACTGTTTCCAATCCGGATTCTTTGCCAAATTATTGGCTATTGTAATCCCTAAAGTGGATATCCTCTATACAGTTGTGTTTATTGTCGGTATACCGACAATAAACACAAAAAGGGGTACCCCTTTTTGGAACTTTACTATCCTATTATAGTTTGAGCTGCACCATAAGTCAAGCGTTTATGAACAAAAATAAAACGAAAATAAGTATTACAAATTTTATGACTATCTTTTAGCTTTTTTTGAATATTTCTATTTTTTCATTACAATAGCATTAAATATTACATATATTTACTATATTAATAATAAATTTGAAGGAGTTATAGATTTTGATAATAAAATTGTAATGTTGAAATATGAAAAATATTTACTTATAAAATCCTTTATAAACATAAAAAATACAGAATATCCTGAACAAGTCTACGGTAAATTCTATGTATATTTTCCTTAAAAAATAAAAAGTTAACTTGTTAGACGTTCTAACATTTTTCTAACACTTTAAAAAGAAACGAAATCCGCTTTTTAGCTTCTTTTGACGCAAACCCGCATGATAAGCGGGTTTGTGTAGATCCTATAGTTCTGTATAGTTCATTTATTTTAATATTGAATTGCTTGCATCATATTTGGGGTGGTAGATGCCGTGGGTTCAAGTCCCGCTATTCGGATCGGTTGAAAATCCTGTAAATAGGCTTATAGAGCTTGTTTACAGGATTTTTATTGCCTTCAATAATTTGTAAATTTTGCTTAGTACGAGCATTACACGAACATTTGACAAAAGAATTTAGATTCTATAGGTAACAAAAATGATACATAGTAAATAAAATCAAACCCTTGCCCACCTACAACTACTTTGAAAATAAAAAGCTGGTATCGAATATATCTCTATTGCGACTTTCTTTTTTTGTTGCTTACTGTCCGGAACCTATACTTTCTCCACGGATATATGCTAAATGAATAGCAGAATCTAAAACAAACATTACCCAAAGGTACCAAAGTAAGGACAGCCAAATTGGCTAAGTGCGACAGGTGATAGAGGAAGTATTTTATGTTTTATGGACAGAATACTTGTGAAAAGCTATTCTGCGAGAATATATGTACACGATCATCATTCGCCAGTATTTTCAAAAATGAGAAAAAGCAGAAAGCCCCATACCGTAGGCCATACTAGATTATTTACTCTCTATTGTGACTCATGCCGCCAAAGGGTAGAATATTACTGCTAAGCAATCCTGTAAATAACATTTGTATATTCAAAAATATTACATATCTGAAAATAAAAATTCCTTTTGAAAGAATAGTATAGCCCTAATGTTGTCATCTCAGAGAAATAAAACCCTCCCCGATAGGGAATTTTTCCTTGATGTTAGGCTGTAGTAACGTACACTTTCCTGATTCGATTATTTTAGGCATTTGAACAAAGATTATGAACTTTTTATATTATACAACAATTTCAAGAAGTATTGTAACCTTTTTCGTTGAAGTACAAAAGCTGGTAAGTAATATCGCAAAAGTAATTGATAATTAGTATTTGTAACTATATAATACTGTTGTTAGTGGATTATTGTTTGTTTTGTACTGCTTAAAAAATACAATATATTATGAATGCAGTTTCTAAAATATGGCAAAATAAAAGGGGAGACCTAAAATGCAAGAAAATGAAAACAGTTTTTCGGAAAACGCTGTACAGGAAGAAGTATTGATAAATCAGTTAATTGAGGAATGTAAAAAAAATAAAGAGGATTATCAAAATAAATATTCGACATTTCAAAATGGACCTGTAAAAGGGGCATTAGCAGTATCTTGTTTTTCTATTGTGGTTATCATATTTTTTGTCTTATTTATAAATCTTGATGTTATGAACCAAACCGGAAAAGCTAACGATATATTTTTAACATTAGCAATATATTCCATTGGTATATCAGTCTGTTTTTTATTAGTAGTTTTTTCACTGTGTAAATGCATACCTTTTTTAGCAATAATAAAAATTAGACGTTGCAATACTGAACTTCTAAATTATGCCAAAAGACTAATACAGTTAAATGTTTCCCAAAATTATGTTGGTTCTATGATGCAACTGAGCTATAGTTATTTAGATGACTACTATCTATTATAGTAATCGTGGTTGAAAAAGATCAAAAAGTCGAGTAAAATAAAGGTATGAGTTATTCAAAAAAATACC
>RAZJ01000039.1 GCA_003612625.1 bacterium 1XD42-1
GGCGAATCCCCAGACGCAAAAGAGAAGCCAGACACCACTTCCGGGGTTAGACTTCTTAACGCTTCGCACCATCTGGCTGGCGGCAACGCCCATGTGGATGGAAGGAATTTTATCAATGCCCTGCCGCTCATAGCTGCGGTGATCTATTCGCTCCGGCCGGTCTGCCGCTTCTAACGCTCGGTTGGCGTAAGTAGCCCACGCCGCCCGCCACTTTTCAGCGTTATCCCGATTGTTCCAGTCGGTGGTGTCCTCCCGGTGATTCTTCCAGCCGCCTTTGCCGTCCGGGATGCGGTTGCCCTGGCTGTCCAGGTCGTACACCTTGCGGCATTTCGGGCCCCACTTACCATCAGGACGGAGGGGTCGGATCGTCAGCAGGATATGGGCGTGGGGATTGCCGTCACTCTTGTCATGGAGGGCAAAATCGGCGCACATTCCCTCCGCCACAAAGTTATCTTTGACGAATGACCGGACAAGGGCCAACTGCTCCGCTCTGGACAATTCCACGGGAAGGGCAACTTCGATTTCACGGGCAAGCTGAGCGTCGCTGGCTTTCTCAATCTGCTCCACGGAGTTCCAGAGGGTGGAGCGGTCTTGAAACTCCGGCGGGGCGTGGGCTGGCAGTATGATTTCCGTATGGACAACACCGGGCTTATGCGTGTAGTCGTGGATTTTGCCGTCCCACTCATTTGTCAGCCGTTCACCGCTCCGGTAGGCGGCGGCAGCGACAGCCGAACGGCCCACGCTCCGCTTGATGATTTGAATGGGACAGTGAAAAATTGCTATCTGGTTTTCCTCCTTCCTCCGCAGTCATTGGCGGGGGATATAGGCCAGCAGAAACGAAACAGACGCAAAGCGGATGTTTCGTTTTTGCTGGCGCACATGGGGTTTGGGGAAGGTACTTCCCCATCGCGTCCGAAGGACGCAACAGCCCCCGGCAGGGCGCACGGCACCGGCAACGGTGTATAAGTGCGCCGTAAGAAACGGACTTTAGTTTGCGGGGACGCTTTTTTGTGCCTTTTCTGCCGCTTCTGTTGCTCCCGGCAGGCGGGAAAGGGCAATCAGGAACGCCTTGATCGCCTCGCCGTCCATGTTGGCGGTGAAGGGGAACACGCCCTCCATGATTGCGCCATGCACGATCAGGCGGTGGTTCCGGGCGTGGCGCTCTGCGTCCCTCTGCTTGTTCAGCAAAATCTTCACCTGGTTCTCGTATTGGGCGGCTTCCTTTTTTGCTTCGTCACGCTGTTTCAACAGGGATTCTTTTTTATCCATGATGTGATAGACCTCCTTTCTGCCAGAGAACAAGTTGGCGCTTGTCCCCTGGCGGTGATGGAGCAAATGCCCCTCACTGGGTAAGCCTCAAAACAGCCCGCTGTCAGGGTGGTTTGAGAAAAATTTTAGAAATTTTCTGCGGACGGCCTGGATGCTCTCATAAACGGATTCCCTGGAACAGCCCTGCATCATTCCAATCTCCGTATAACCGAAACCATACAGCGCATAGAGCAAAAACCGCTCCCGCTGAATTGCCGTGCAGGTGTCCAGAATGGACAGCAGCAGAGCCAGGGTTTCCCTCTGGCATACGGTGTCCTCCGGGGTGGGCTGATAGGGCAGCAGGCCCTCGGTGGCAGCTATGTACTCGTCAAATTCCCGATCATCCCAATGCCGCCGCTTTTCGTGATAGAGGTTCTCGGCTTTCCGTCTGCCCTGGTCATAGCACTCGGCTACTTCGTCATTGACTTCAACAGACACCATACGCCCGTTGATTTTGATGGTGATCTCCATCATGCTTTCCTCCTGTTCAGATTGGATTTTGCGAAATCTGAACAGGAGGGCGGGGAGCGACACCGGGGCCGTTTTCCATTCGCTCTGAAAATGAGAAAATCCGCATGGCAAAAGGCCACACGGATTAAAATGCAATATTCAGCTACATAAGAAATTGTTGTACCTTCAAGACTGGATTTTGCCGTCAAAGGGGAAAGAATTTTTTTGACGCTTCATCCAACTTTGTTAATGGCCTTGGCACAGCGGCTACCTCCTAGAGCCGCAAATTTTGAATAGACAATAGGCGGCGGCACTTGCCAAAGTACCGCCGCCATGTGGAACCTATATAAAGCCAATGTGGAGCCTGTGTAAAACGGGAATTTTTTTACTCCCTCGGTGTGACTACAATGCCGTCCGCATTATCCGGGTCTTTGAAACTGTAAGTGTAGCCATCTGGCAGGGAAACATTGTCAGAGTTGTCCTCGGCACCCGGCTTTGTTCCGGCGTCAATATCCGTATCATCAATTTCCACGGAGTTCCCCACGTTTGTGTCCTGATCGCTGCCGTCTTTCTGATTGGTACAGCCGGTAAACAGCAAGAAGCAGACCAGCATACACGCCAAAATAGCAGTAATTTTTTTCATCACATTTCCCTCTCTTTCAAATGTCCCCGTTTGATTTCCAACACCACATCCGCCTGCTTTGCCACCTCGCCTGAGTGCGTCACGACCACCACGCACTTCCCGAACGCATGGGCGCTCTCTTTCAAAATCGCCGTGATTTCCTCGGCGGTGTCAGCGTCCAGGTTCCCGGTCGGCTCGTCCGCCAGAATGACCGGGGCATCGGAGGCCAGCGCCCGCGCAATCGCCACCCGCTGCTGCTGTCCGCCGGACAGTTTCAGCACATTTCGGGTGATCTCGTCCTGCTCCAGCCCCAGCCGTTCCAGAATGGGAGTGGCATCCAGCTTGGCGGTAAGCTGCACATTTTCAACGGGCGTCATGTAGTCAATCAGGTTATAGCTTTGGAAAATCAGCGAGATATGGTTCCTGCGGTGGTGTTCCAGGCCCTTTGCCGCAATATCCTCGCCGTCAAACAAGACGCTACCCTGTGTCGGCACATCCAGCCCGCCCAGCAGGGACAGCAGCGTGGTCTTGCCCGACCCGGACGGGCCGAGGATGGCGTACATTTTCCCGGTTTCCAGTGACCCGCTGACGTTCTGCAAAACCGCCTTGCCCTTTTCGTAGGCGTAAGAAACATTTTTCAATTCCAGTATAGGCATGATAGTCCCTCCTTCAGCTCATTTTCGACAAGATTTCACGGGGTTTCAGCCGCATGACCGTGATAGACGATGCGCTGACCGCCACAATGATGATGGCAAATCCGATCAAGTAGAGCTGGGCAAGGTTATCCAGCCCAACCGATACCTGGATGCCGTTTTCAGTGGGTAAGGGCTTTTGCACGAGATTATCCGCGCCTATCTCAACGGAGGCGGCAACGGAAACAACATCGTTATCGTCCTCCGGCCCGGTCTGCATACTCTGCTCCAACAGGTGGTTGCCGATCTGCCCCGCTATGGCGTTGCTGGTGAAGTAGGACAGGCCAAAGGCGAGGACGGCAATCAGCAGCACCTCAATCAAATACTGCCCGATAATAGCCGATTTCCTGATACCCACGGACAGGAATACGCCGATCTCATGGATGCGGGTCTTTGTCCAAAGGGTCAATATCAGGGCCAGAATGATGGCGCTGACAACGATAATCACCACCAGCAGGGTCACGACCAATTCATTCAGCGTAGCCAGCGGAGCGGCGGCGTTTTCGTAGGTTTCATTGTCCACCTCCACGGTAAAGGCTTTCCAGTCAATTCCCGGCAGGGCCTTGACTTCGGCCACCACCCGCGCCATGTCCTGCGGGTCGTCTATGGTAACGTGGAGCGCGGAAAAGCCGTAGTTGATTTCTCCACCGTCAAATTCTTTTGAGGACTGCAAATCCACAAATACACGGTTCTGGATTTTGTCGTAGGTAGTGACGGTTTCCCCAAACTGCTCCACCGCATGAGGGGTAAACAGTCCAATAATCTGTACCCTGATTTCCGGCCCGGTAAAGCCCTGATCTTCCACGCTGTAACTGTGGGCGGTGAGATAGTCCCCGATCTTCAACTCGTTTCTTTCCGCCAAGTCCTGGCTGATGATTGCCACATGGGTATCGTCGGTGGTAATATGCCGTCCCTCTGCCAGCGTCAGTGTGCCGGTGGTGAAAAGTTCATCATCTTCCGTGTTGCAGACGCCCAGGGCCTTTGTATATCCCTGATATTTTGCGTCGGTTGAGATTGTCCCGGGAAACAGGGAAAGCCCATCAAACGGCAAAAGATTGTCCTGCCTTGCGCTGCAATACTTTACGCCGGGAACGCCTTTGATGGCGGCAATGTTCTCCGGGGTAAATTGTACGGTAGAATACATGAGGAAGCTGCTTGATGTTTTGCCGGTTTCCTCGTCCACTTCATCTTTGACGGGTTCTTTCACTACATAGGGGCTGTTGCTCCAATCCACGAAAACGTCAAATTTGCCGCCCAAGCTCTGCCGCAGGTCAAGCTGCGCGGCTTCCGACGCTTTCCAGATGGAGAGGCCCGTCAGGACAAAGGTTGCCATAATCAGCAGGATGGCGAACAGGAGAAGTGTTTTCCCCCGTTTTCGCGTGACGTATAGAAACGCCCTTTTGAAAATGCTCATAGTCGATACCTCCATATCGTTGTGCTGTTCTTCTGAACGCACCCGTAGAATAGCACCCCAATGTGGAATGGGTATGAAACGTATATGGAATTATGGTAGAAATGAAAAACTCCCCAGTCGGGGAGTTTTTCGCATTTATAAATGAATTGTGAAACACATCCCAGTCGGGGACTTCATCGGCTTAAAAGAATAGGGAATGTCCATAGAGGTCAAAAGTGTATCCACGATATAGAGGCCCAGACCGTTGCCCCCGCTTTCACGGCTCCGTGAGAAGTCTGGACGATAGAACGGTTCAAACAGACGGCGGATTTCATCGTCAAGGATAGGCTTGCACTCGTTTTCGACCACAAGGCTGCGCCCCTCCATATAGACGGAAACATTTTTCCCGGCCTCTGTATAAGCGACAGCATTTGCGAGGATATTAGACACCGCTTTACTGAACGGGCCAACAGGCAGCACAGCGGAAAACTGCTCCGGCAAGTCAAGAGAGAATGTAATTTGATGTGCCGCCGCAATCAGTTGGTAGGGTTCACATAGTTCCGCCAGCAGTTCAGACACATCAATCTGCTTTGGCGGTTCAGTGGCCAAATTCAGTTTGGAGGTTTCCAAAATCTCATGTATCATCCCGGAAAGCTGCTCGACCATTTCTTTGCACTCCGGGAGATAGGTAGCATAGTCCTGATATTTTCCCACGCCTAAAATCATGTTTTCCAGTGTGGCGTTCAATGCGGTCACAGGTGTTTTCAGTTCATGGGACGCCGCCCGCAGAAAGTCAACCTTGGCCCGCTCCATATCACGCACAGCGTCCTTTTCCCGCTCCAACTGTTCAATCGTGGACAGCAGATTAGAATACAGATCATTGACGTTCTGCGCCAGCGTACCAATTTCATCCTTTGTATGAATAGGGCAGCTTGCCCCGTGGTCTAATTTCATCATCTGCTCGGTTGACGTGGAAATTTTCTTGATGGGGTCGGTAATCGCTTTGGAAAACAGAAGAGAACAAACAACAGAAATCAGCAGGGAACAGCTTAAAGAGATCGGCAGGGCCTTTTCTACTGCCTCGGTTACAAACTGTTCCTGCCTGATGCTGATAACAACATCATCTTGGGTACTCAATGCAAGCTGCATCTGTGGGGCAAGCAGATAGATCAGCCCATGTGTGACAACAACGACAAAGAGCATGATGCTCATGGTATAGAGAAATATCTTCGGAAAGAATTTTAAGCGTTTCATGGCTGTACCTCATATTTGTAGCCGATGCCCTTGACTGTCACGATACAGTCAAGCCGCAGTTTCTTCCGCAGATTTTTGATATAGGTGTCCACGGTTCGGTCGATGATCGGATAGTCAGCGCCCCACAGTTCGTCCAAAATCTGTGAGCGGGTCAGCACCAGCCCCCTATGCTCCACCAGCAGCCGGAGCAAATCAATTTCCTTGGGCATGATGTCGATTTTCCCAGCGCTGTCGCTGGCGGTATAGCCGGAGAAGTCAACAGTCACATCGCCAAAGGTTATCGTTTGTGGTAACGGGGCCTGCCCGCTTCGGCGCAGAAGGGCGGTGATCCGTTTTCCCAGCAGCACCATGGAAAAGGGCTTTGTCATGTAATCGTCCGCCTGTTCGTCAAAACTCATGACCTGGGTATATTCGTCCTCGATAGCGGTGAGCATCAGGACAGGCGTTGTGCTGGTCCGCCGTATCTCATGCAGAACAGACAGTCCGCTGAAATGGGGGAGCATAATGTCCAGCACAACAAGGTCAATATGATTCTGCCGGAAAAGCTGAAGGGCATCGCTGCCATCATAGGCCGGAATGAGCGAGTGGCCCGTGGGCTTGAGATATTCGCAGATTGCGTCGTTCGTCTTGTGATCGTCCTCAACAATCAATAGTGTTGCCATTGGCGCACCTCCTTTGAGGGCAGTATAACATGGGAATATGGAATGTGTGTGAAATCGCTTACTGTTTTTCAATTCTTCAGTATCAGGATATAGAATTAAATAGTACCAAACATAGAATTTCATTTTGTTTTCATATCCGCCCATACAATGTAGAATGACATAGGGTGATATGACAATGTACGACAAACAAATCCGATTCGACTTTCGTCCTCTTGGTCGAGAAATCAAACGAAAAAGGGAAAGTATGGGCTGGACGCAGGAACACCTTGCCCAGCTTATAGACCGCACTTCACATACCGTGATGTATATGGAAACGCGGGGCCAGCATCCCAGCTTGAACGTCTTTTATCAGGTTGTTACTCTGCTGGATATTTCAGTAGATCGGTTTTTCTTCACCAATCGGCACAATAAAGAAAGCGAACGCCGGCAGCGGATAGATATGCTTCTTGATTCACTGGATGAAAGGGAATTATCAGTCATAGAAGCAACTGCGGAAGGACTGAAAAAATCAAGAGAAATTGAATCTGGCGAATAGCAGCACAGGCACCCGCTGAGGGATAGCCTGTGCTGCTGTTGCGTTAACCGAGTTTTGCAATATACTCTTGGCGCTGGGCGCTGACTTGGGCCATATCCTCATAGGTGAGATCTCTGCGGCCTAACGTGGCCTTATATTCCAGATAGCCGGTCAAATCGTCCAGTAGTGTCTCTGCCAGTTCTCCTGGCGTGGCACACAGCTTCACGCTGATCCACTCCTGGGAACATGAATCCCATTCCAGTATTGTGTGGCCATGGGAGGTTTGAACGGCCTCATATATTCCATTTTCAGCGAGGAACGATTCAAACACTGAAAAGACTTTCTCAAATGTCAGCATCAGACCGTCCCCTCAAACATAGACCAGATCGGCCAAGATGATCTCATCGGCCCGCGCCCGGCAGTTGTTGACCAGCCCTACCCACGCCATTTGGTCGTGGGCTTTCAATTCCTCGGTCACGCCAGCGGCTTTCATCAACTGCGGCAGGAGCGTGTCCATGCGCTGCTCCGCCATCCGCTCAACGCTTTTCAGGTGGTCAGCCAGCTTGCCGCTGTTCACCAGCACCATCCACAGCTTTGGCTTATGCTCCTGGAGGTAGTCGCGCCGAAGATCGCCGTACTTGCCATAGAATACATCCTGCCCCGGTTCTTCGTCAAGTATCAGATCGGGGATATAGTAGTCGCCTACTCTCGTATAGGTTAATTCTGCCATAATGAACCTCCTTGTGTTCAAGTCCCATTGTCCTATTCTTTCCACGAAAAGTTCAGTTGATCGTGTCCCTGTTCGTGAATTTTATTGGGCAACTGAACTCGTCACAAGGTATTATGGCACATCCTTTCCCAATTTTTGATAATTCAGTCCGTGGGAGGTCTGGCTGCCCCGGTTCTCCGACGTGTTGTAGCTGTCAATGGTTTCCCGGCCCAGCGCGTCGGAGATTTCCTTGGCGTTCTTCCCCCGCCCACTCAAAAATAAAGTACAGTCGCAGTTGTCGCTGATGATGTCGGCGGCGTCCTTGTAGATGGATTTTAACTGCGATTGACTTTGCAAAATAATAGAAGCCGAGATTTCCCGGCTTCGGATGGTGGCGATCAGCTTGTCAAAGTTGGGTATCTGCCCGATGTTGGCGAACTCGTCCAGTATCAGCCGCACATGGACGGGAAGCCTCCCACCATACACGTCGTCGGCCCGGTCGCACAGCAGATTGATAAGCTGGCTTTGCAGCATCGCCAGAATGAAATTAAAGGTCGTGTCCGTGTCGCTCATAATCAGGAACAGGGCCGTTTTGCGGTCGCCCAGGGTGTCCAGCTCCATTTCGTCGGTTTCCATCAGCTCACGGACTTCCCGGATGTCAAAGGGCGCTAATCTGGCCCCGCAAGAGATCAAGATCGAGGAACGAGTTTTGCCAGCCGAAAGCAGAAACTTTTGATATTGCCGGACGGCGAAATGCTCCGGCTCCTTTTTCGCAAGCCGGGCGAACATTTCATCCACGGGGCTTTGAAATTCGGCGTCGTCCGCCCTCGCTTCGCTGGCATTTATCATTTCAAGCAGGGGGGTAAAGTTTTTCTCGTTCTCCGGGGCCTCGTACCAGATGTAGCCGATCAGGGCGGTGTAAAATAGCCGTTCGGACTTCACCCAAAAATCCTCTGCGGATTTTTCGCCGTCGCCCTTGGTGTTGGCGATGATGGTGTTTACCAGCTTCAAAATGTCCTTTTCGCTGTGCAGATAGGCGAACGGGTTATACCGCATGGACTTGGAAAAATTGATGGTATTCAGCACTTTTATCCTATATCCGCCCCGTTTTAGGAGCTGTCCCGCCTCGATCAAGAGACTTCCTTTTGGTAATGTCAAGTAGGGAATAAGAAAAAGTGTATCTTCTTTTCAGTTGGTTACACTGTCCTTGTCATTCTCGATAAGCCGCACTACCTTATCCGTAAAAGTTTCCCGGCTGGTTTCGCTGAAATGGATATGAATGTCAAAGGTGGTGTTCCCTATCCGTTTCACAAGGTCGGGCTTCGCGTCCAGAGGGGCGGCGGCGCGGCTGGTCTTGCTGGTGTCATTGTTCATAGGCGCTCCTTTCCGTTCATCAGTCCTTTTAACCGTTCCATTTTCCCCTGTGCCGTGGCTTTCCTGATGTTCTCCCCGGTAATGCAGACAGGGCAGCACATTTCAAGCAGACGGTCATAAATCCGGGCATGGGCGGTGTCCTCCGGGTGCTGTAATTCCTCCAGCGTCAAATTCGTTGTGACAATCAGCGGCTTCCGGCTTCGGTATCGGCTGTCAACCACGTTGTATACCTGTTCAAGCCCGTATTCCGTGCCACGCTCCATGCCAAAATCGTCAAGGATATTTGTCGAGTTGTATCCATGACGAGTATAGCACAACAGCGCAACCAAATCAACCAGCCGGAGAGGAAACTTTCTTGGCCTCCTTTGCGGCCCGCTGTGCCTCCCTCACCCGGCGCATACGAGGCCCGTCCTCTGAAAAAAGTAGTGGACGCGACCGCATGGCTGTGGTAGAATGAAGTGAAAGAAGGTGAGGGGACGGTGGACGAGAAAACGACAATCGCTCAGGGGCTGCATGTCACTGATGACAGCGCGGGCTATGATGCGGCCTGCAAACGCGTCCTGTCTGAAAAGGCAATCCTGGCGCGGATTATGAAGTCCTGCCTGGAAGAATACAAGGATTGCGATGTTAACGACATTGCCGAGAAGTACATAGAGGGCCAACCCCAGGTGTCCGCCGTCCCGGTGCTGCCGGACGAGGGCGGCACAGTCATCAGCGGCATGGACACCGAGGACAAATCGGTACACGAGGGGACAGTCACCTATGACATTCGCTTCCGGGCTATCGTCCCAGGTTCCGAGGAGCAGATCGCCCTCATCATCAACGTGGAGGCCCAGAACGATTTTTACCCCGGCTATCCGCTGATAAAGCGGGGCATATACTATTGCTGTCGGATGATTTCTTCCCAGTATGGCCGTGAGTTCACCGGCCCCCACTATGAGAAAATCAAGAAGGTTTACTCCATCTGGATTTGCATGAAACCGCCGCAGTATCGGGAGAATACCATCACCCGGTATCGGCTGGTGGAGGAACACCTGGTAGGCGAGGGCAAAGAACCCGTCAGGAATTATGACTTGCTGTCCATCGTCATGCTGTGCCTTGGCGGGCCGGATGGGGCAAACTATGACGGTGTACTTCGGATGCTGGATGTGCTTCTCTCTAACGAAACCAGCGAGGCGGAGAAGCGGAAGATTTTGCAGGACGATTACGACATTCAAATGACGCAGACAATGGAAAGGGAGGTGTCGGTCATGTGCAATCTGAGCAAAGGCGTTGAGGAAAAGGGAATGGCTAAGGGCCTGACAAATGGTATCTTAGCCTCCATCAAAAACTTGGTGAAAAACATGGGCGTATCCGTTGAACAGGCTATGTCTGTGCTGGAAATTCCAGAGGCAGAGCGGCAAAAGTATATGGATTTGCTGGAGCGGCAGTAACAATGAAAACGCCACGGACTACCATTGTCCCTGGCGTTTTCTGTATCCGCTTTAGCTGGCTTGGCTGGCCTCGGCCTCTGCCTGTTTCTTCCTGTGGTAGTTCTCCCTCCTTGTGGCAAGGAAGCGTTCATACCGGGCCTGGGCTTCGGGATCTCCGTCAGCAGCATCCGCATACATCTTCTGGCGGGACTTCTTCACCGCTTCGGACTGCTGCGCTCTCTGCTGTGCCAACTCCGCCGCCGCTGCCGGGTCGGTTTCGGCGCGGGTTTTCAAATCCTGCAAGGCTGCCTTTTTCCGATTGCGGTGGACTTCCAGCCGTTCCACTTCTTCCGGGGTGAGGGGCAAGCCCACCTCGGCACACTCGGCAAGTTCTTTCAGTGTCCGCTGCTGGGGCTTCGGGGGCTGTGCGGCTTTCTGCTTCTCCCTGCACCGCTTTACCGCCTCGGCCTTTCTCTGCTTGTAGGCCGCAAGCCGTGACCCTTCCTCTGGGGTGAGGTCGGCTCCAGCCCTGTCCAGCTTGGCAAGTTCCTCCAATGACCGCTTGCGGGGCTTCTCTGGCTGGCTGGCCTTTTTCTTGTCGCGCTGCTTCTTCTGGTAGGCCCGGTTACGTTTTAACCGCCGTTCTTCCTCCGCCTGTTCCTCCGGGGTCAACAGGCCCGCCCGTTTCCTGGCGGTAAACTCCCGGCGCTCCTGTTTATACTTCTCATACCGGGCCTGGGCGAGTGCCTGGGAGCGTTTCTCTTTCTCGGACTGTTCCTCTTGCTGGCGGCATTCTTCCTCCTGCTCTGCGGGGGTCACAACATCAGCGGGAACCTCAAACGCACCGATAAAATTGAAGTAAAAATCCAACCGCTGGCGGCGCTGTTTGCCTCGGCCCTCGCCCTCGTGGACAACGATTTTCTCAATAAATTCATTGAGCATAGGCGTGGTCAGTTCTGAAAAATCCGTGTACCGCTTGGCAAGGTCGATAAACTCCGCCATTCTCACCCGGTCGGCGTTCCAGTTGTCAATCATCTTCTGCCACTCCGTCATGGAGGCTTCCAGCGCGGCCTGTTCCTCGTCATACTCGGCAAGGAGGCGACTAAAGTGCTTGTCTGGCAGCTTGCCTGTGGCGTTTGCCTCGTACAACTTCTTTACCAGTCCGTCCAGTTCGGTGTGGCGCTTCTTCGCCTGGGTAATCTGTTTCCGACAGTCCTTGACCGCTTCCTCCTGGCGCAGACTGGACGCCTCCCGGACACGCTGAACAAACTCCTGCTCGTTGTTGCGGACATACCAGCTAATCCGTTGAATAGCGGAGAGGATCGCCGCTTCCAGCTTTTGCGTGGCAACATAGTGAATGGTGCAGTCCTCCATAGGCGTTCGGTATCTGGAACAGGTAAAAGCATCGTCAATGTACTTGCCTTGAACAAGGCTGTTGTGATGGGTCAGCTTCGCGCCGCAGTCGGCACAGTAGAGTAATCCGGTCAGACGGTTGGGGCCGCTGCTTCGCTTGGGCGTCCGACGCGTAGTTTCGCGCAAACGCTGAACATTGTGCCACGTTTCCTCGTCAATGATGGCGGGGACGGCTCCCTCGAATACAAATTGTTCCTCCGGCGCTGTCCTGCGGGTGCTTTTGGTCTTGTAGTTTTCGCAGACGGTTTTGCCCAGCACTTTGCGCCCCAGATACTCCGGCCTTTTGAGGATATAACCCAGGGTGGTGGCAGACCAGGCGTAGGGGTCACGGTAGCTGCTGGCGCGGACAGGACAGCCGATGCGCTTCCAGTGTTCGGAGGGGATAGGGATTTGCTCGGCCCGCAGCGTCCGGGCAATGCCGTTGACGCTCTGACCGTCCATGACCATCTGGAAGATGCGGCGCACAACGGCGGCGGCTTCCTCGTCAACTACCCACTCCCCCTTGTCCTCTTTGGAAGCGAGATAGCCATAGGGGACAGCCCCCGAACAGCGCAACCCTTTTTCCATCCTGGACTTGAAAACGCTCTTGATTTTTCGGCTGGTGTCGGCAACATACCACTCATTTATCACGTCCCGGAAGATGGACATGATGTCAAATCCGTTGGCGGTGTCCAGGTTGTCATTGGCGGCAATGAAGCGGACATTGTACTCGTCAAAGGTGCGCTTGAGCAAACCGACCTCCACCACGTCACGGCCTATTCTGCTCTGGTCTTTGACAATGACGGTAGCCACATTCCCGGCCCGTATCTCGTCCACCATAGCGTCCAGTCCGGGCCGCTTGAAGGTCGTTCCCCGCACTCCGTCATCAGTGTAGTGGCGGATGTTAGTGAAGCCATTTTTTCGGGCGTAGTCCTCCAGGATGCGCTTTTGAGATGTACTATGTAGAGGGTGGTTTCTGCCACCAAATACATAAGGTTTGCCTTCTTTGTTGTAGGTGAGATTAAACACAAGGTCGGACAGCCACTTCTTGAAGGACGGATTATCCTGAAACTGCTTGAACAGTTCCATATTATCCGCCATAATAGCAAAGATGACCTGCTGCAATGCCCGCTCACTTTCAAGCCTTGCACTTTGTTCATCGGAGTTTTTCATAGCATTCTGATATTTCTCATCTCTGGAAACCATGGCGGGGATTTCGAGAATCTGTCTACGTACATTGTCCGCATCATTCCAGTTGATGTTACCAAACATATCGTTAAAGTCAGACAAAATAACGGAAAGCAAATCCATCTCCGGCTCGATAATGTGGCCGACCTTGCCAGCGGGAACGGGCGCAACCTCGGAGTCAGAATCTTCTAACTTGATGGACATAGACTCACGCGCCTCGTTGCGATAACTCTCCAAATCGATTGCCTCAAGGATGCCCTGCGACAAATCGTCATCGCGAGGAGATGGCAGTTTGGGTATCAAGAGGTTTAGGAAGATAGAAAGGCGCTCCCAATCCGCATTACCGTAAGGAAGAATCGCTCCGAGAAATCCATATGTACGAACAAATGATTTTGCCGCACTTTTAAATTTTATCTGATCATCCGTGTCAAGCTGTTTATAGATTGCAGTGCAGGCATCCAGCGTAGAATCAAGTTTATCCCGGTCAGCACCATTCAGATACAGATACAGATCCACCAGCCTCTCTACATCATCACCTGAGTAAACCTGATAGCTTTCCATGGTGGAAATCAAATCATACAGTTTGTTCGGATCCGTCTCTCCCGACAAAATTGTTGTTCGGTAATAACGTGAAAACGCTTCTTCTATCATTTCAGGCTTATTGGCAAAATCTAGAACAAATGTGTCGTGCTTTTGGGGATGGCAGCGGTTTAATCTTGAAAGCGTTTGAACAGCTTTGATGTCATAGAGCATTTTGTCCACATACATCGTATGGAGCAACGGCTCATCAAATCCAGTTTGGAACATGTCCGCCACAACAAGGAGCCGGTAAGGATCCTGCTTAAAGGTTTTGGGGATCTTTGCGTCCGGGAAACCGTTCATGATTGCAGAAGTAAGCGCCGGCTCCTGCCCCTGATATTTATGCTCACCTGAAAAGGCAATGATTGCTTTATAGGGGCTGTGCCTTTCAGAAAGGCATTTGTTGATGGCATAATAGTATTCCACACAGCGAGGAATGCTCAATGTTACAACCATCGCCCGGGCTTGTCCTCCGATTTTGCCTTTGGCGATTACCTGTTCGTGGAAATGCTCCACCATCATAGCAGCCTTTTTCGCAATCGTATATTCGCTGCTTTCCACGAAACTGCGAAGTTTTTTCTGCGCCCGCTTTTTGTCAAACATTGGGTCATCCTCAACAGTTTTCATCAGCTTATAAAAACTGTCAATGGTTGTGTAATTTTGAAGCACATCCAGAATAAAACCTTCCTGGATTGCCTGCTTCATCGTGTAGACATGGAACGGTCTATGTTTGATATCATCGCCATCTTGATAGGGAATACCAAAAGTTTCAAGCGTTTTATTTTTCGGCGTAGCGGTAAAGGCAAAGTAACTGGCGTTGCCAAGCAGCTTCCGCCCTTCCATCATGGCATTGATCTTGTCTTCATTGTCGAGCTCATCATCAGACGCAAGGCCAGAAAGAGCAAGGTTCATCTGAGCGGAGTTCCTGCCGCTTTGACCGGAATGCGCTTCGTCAATCAGAATCGCAAAATGATTTTCCTTATGCTCCGCCCCAATCTGCGGCACAATGTAGGGAAACTTTTCAATGGTCGTAATGATGATGCGCTTTCCCTTGGTAATCGCGTCTGTCAAATCGCCGGAATGTTCCGCCCATACAACGGTGTTTCTGACCTGCATAAACTGCCTAATGGTGTCTCTGATCTGTTTATCAAGAATGCGACGGTCAGTGACAACGATAACAGAGTCAATCATCGGATGCCCATCTCTCTCCAAACCGATAAGTTGATGAGCCAGCCATGCAATGGAGTTGGATTTTCCACTGCCCGCGCTGTGTTGGATAAGGTATTTCTTCCCAATGCCGTTTTCTCTGACATCAGCCAACAATTTTTCAACTACATCCAGCTGATGGTATCGCGGGAATACCTGTTTCACACTTTTCTTTTTCGTGTCTGGGTCGGTTTCCTTGATAACTTGGGCATAGTTTTCAATGATGCGGGTGAGCTTTTCTTTGGTCAGTATGTCTTTCCAGAGATAATCGGTCATCATGCCATTCGGGTTCGGCGGATTTCCTGCGCCATCTTTATATCCCTTGTCAAATGGCAGAAACCAGCTGTCTTTCCCTGCGAGCTTCGTGCAGAATTTAATGCAGGCGTCATCAACGGCAAAATGCACCATACAACGTTTGAAAGAAAACAACAAATCCCTTGGATCCCGGTCATCCCTATACTGCTGAACAGCATCATCTGTATTCTGTTTTGTCAGCTGATTTTTCAGTTCAAAGGTGATGATAGGCAATCCATTGATGAATAAGCACAAGTCAAGGGCAAGTTTTCCGGCATCCTGCGAATAGCGGAGTTGCCGGGTGACACTGAAAATATTTTTCTGGAACAGCTCCCTCGCTTTTTCGTTGTTTTCAGTTGGGGTGAGATAGAACATGATGAGATCAGCCGGGTACACCTTGATACCATTACACAGAACATCTACAATGCCGCGTTTGGCCAATTCACCCTGGAGGCGGTTCAGAAACTGCCGCTTTTTCTGATTGGACTGAAAAACCCCCAGTTTGCTCATCTACGAGGGCTGGGTATCCTGCAAAAAACGAAAAAGCCGGGTTTCATCAATCGCATACTCTTTATTGTAATCGGCGTTACTCCCTTCCTCGTAGCCGTTATGCTCCACAAGCCAGTTTACAATGAGGGTCTCAAAGCCGTTTTCTCTTGTATTTGTGAATACCATACTCATTCCTCCTGCTCCTCGATCCGCTTACGTTCGGCTTCGATTTCATGTTGCAATTCCTCCGCAGACGGCAACGTGAGGCGATACCGTGAGGCGAAAACTTGCTGAGCATCGTTCAGAACAGAGTATTTGACGATTGCCTCATTCTTTTGAGAACACAGGATGATGCCGATGGTAGGGTTGTCATCTTCATTTTTATATAGCGCATCAAACATACGGATATAACTGTCCATCTGGCCAATGTCGCCGTGGGTCAGCTTGCCGATTTTCAAGTCAATCAGTACATGACATTTCAATATGCTATGATAAAATACGAGGTCGAGATAAAAATCCTCATCTTCGTAGCGCATCAGTTTTTGTCTGGCCACAAAGCAAAATCCGCGTCCTAACTCCAGCAAAAATTCCTGCAGCTTATCAAGAAGGGCCTGTTCCAAATCGGACTCGCGCAAAGCCGGATAATTTTTTAGGTCAAGAAATTCCAGCACATAGGGGTCTCTGATGAAGTTCTCCGCCGCCAATGGCGCTGTGAGTTCATCAGCCTCCGCTTTTACGGGCGATTGATCACGGCTTGCAAGAAGGCGCTCATAATATAGGGTGGAAATCTGCCTCTCCAGTTGGCGGCTCGACCATGCGGAAGCGATGGCCTCGTCCATATACCATTGCCTTGCCTGCTCATTTTCCACCGACAGCAAAAGGCGGTAGTGCGTCCAGGTCAATTGCGAACGCAGTGCGTTCGTATTTGGGAATGTGACATAAAATTTCTTCATCTGCTGCAACGTCCGCACAGAAAAGCCCTTGCCAAAGTCCTTGGTCAAACGACTGGATAACTCCTGCAAGACAGATTTTCCATAACCAGCCCGCGCATTGCCATTCTGTTCATGTTCAACGATAATGCGCCCAATTTGCCAATAAGCCTGCACCATAGCGAAATTGACCGCGCTGTATGCCTGATTGCGCGACAGCAGGAGAGTTTCTTTTATTTCAGAATAGATGTCCTCATAAGGGATTAGGTTATTGTTGGCCATTTTATCAGCCCTCCTTGGTGGGGAAACAACTCTTATAGGCGTTTTGTTGCTTCGCGGCGATATATTCCCTCGCCAATGCATTAAGCTGTGGAATTTCGGCTTGGCTATACTTGCTAACTTCGGTTAATGCTGTAATGATGTCGTTTTGTTGAGATTCTACATTGATGATCTCACTTTCATATCCCTTTAGTTCAGCTTCTTCATATTTCGGCGGCTGCCCCCGTGATTGCAGTTGCTGATTTAGTTCTTGGCAGTTCATGACTAAAGCTCGCTTTATTGCATTTTTGTCGCAGAGTGCTATATAAGAGTCTATCATTTCCAATAGAGTGAAAATCCGATTGCTAATCTTTTCATATGTTTTTTGAAATTCCGGCAAGACCGTTGGAATCCTGCATGGATTTTTACAAGTGGAACATCCGGACGGCACTACGTAAATATCTGTGAAGAACATTGCTTTCAGTTTTAGAGTATTGATTTTTTGCATTTCCTCTGCCAACTGCTGCCGAATAGCGGCCACTTCAACAGAATTGTATCCTGTGCTTGTAATACGCAAAGAGTTGAACCGCTGATAAAGGATACTGGGTGCAAACAGGTTCAATTCGCAAATCACATTTCCCAGTCCATCCCTTTCTTTTTCAATGGTCTCCATCGTTTTTTCATATCGATGAATACCTCGTTCATGTTTTAATGTAACCATTACGCCGGCAAGAGTCATTGTACCGCCCAAGTAACTGCCACAAAAGATAAACCATGTGGAGGCATCAACATTTGGCACATTGATATTGATGCCAAAATAATTCCCCAGAGCAATTCCTATATGCAGACAGAGCATCAGAAAGAAGGGAATAGCAAGTACAACCAAGAACCACCATTTCGACAATTTATTCTTCATACGTTTCGCTTTTCATCCCTTCCATGCTTTCATCATTTTCTGTATCAATGTTTTCCTCCGCAAATTCGTATTCGGGGATTTGAATGCCACGGACATCAATTTTGCCGGTAACCGTATCCGAGATAAGACGGGCTTTTAGTTCCTGCAAGCTGGATATCTCCTGTGTTAGCGTATCCTCATATTTTTTTGCTTTATCGCGGAACTCAACTATATACTCCATAATTTCCGCTTGCTCGTCAAGTGGAGGAACAGGCAGAACAATAGTATTAAAATCATCAGTGTAAAGTCGCCAGAATCCTTCAATAATGCCGCGCACTCTGATGCGCAACTCACCTCGGCAACAGTCGCTTTTTAGTACAGTTTCAGCAAACGACGGAAGAAGTCTTTCTGTGTTTGGCCTCAGCACCGTATAGTCAGGACTAATTACTCCAGACTGCGGAGCCAGTGCAAAAACACCTAAATGTGCTTTAAGTCGATTCAAAACAAGATCATCTTTATCGCACAGCTTACCGCCCACATACGACTCCGAAAGCATTCTGCGTTCGTCAAGCTGACTGTCCGGTACAAGCCCATGTTTTTGGCTCATAGACAAATGTTGCTCTGAACCATCTTGTGAGCGCTCATCTCTTTCTGAAAAGAGATACTTGCATCTCATGGTGTGCCAATGTTCCGGAATATCGCCAAGCCACTCCGCTCCAGAAGCCTTTGCAGCTACACCATTACGCAGACCATGTGTAACAATGTGCGAAATATGAACACTCTGCCGTTCATGAAGCAAAGCTATCTGTTTTCTTTTTACCGAGATTAGCTTATTGATACTCGAAACCTTCCAATCCAGAAACCGCACAATCTGATCCTGTTCAGAGCGGGGAGGGACGGGAAGAAGGATGGATTTCATTTCACTATAACGTGTTGTCCACAAATCAGCTACAATCCCTCTCCCGTTGCGATAATATTCCTCTGAAAAGGGCTGGCTTCTCAACAGGTAATGTACATATCTGCTATTCCACAGATTTCTGGGTGTAAGCACGATATTGATAAGGGAAACTGATCCATCAAGTTCTGATACACCACAAGAGCCCTTTCTGTCCGACCGGCTATTGATGACAAAATCCCCAATGCGTACCAGCTTGCGATTGTCCCCTGCATCTGTTTTCACTGCGGTGTCCAATTGAGGCACAACGCCAATCTTTGCGACAGAAAGCGGAGGATACTCCTTGTCAGAAACTTTAACTTTCCGCTCAGTAAATAGAGAGCCAATTTTCTTGCAGTCCCAATGTGAGGGAATTTCCCCGAGCCAAGCAGGATTATTGAGGATATAATTTGCACTCATTGTATCCCCTCCATAATCTCCGCCATCATGCCATCCGTTTCCCGTTCCAAGGCTTTCAGACTCTCCAAAATGTCCTCCATCGAACGCAGTTCCACCGGCTTGTAGAAATACTTGGTAAAACTGATTTCATAGCCAATTTGCGTTTTCTTCTCATCCACATAGGCATCGGGGGCATAAGGCAGCACCTCATCCCGCATAAAGGTGTCAATGCCGCCCTCATAGGTAAACGGAATGTTTTCCGTGTCCCGCAAGTCAACATCTGCTTCACCATCAATGGGCTGTGCGGTTGGGTCTTTCTCTGTAATGAAGGGGCGGATTTTCTTCAGAACGCCGGCTTTCAATCTTGTCGCTTTGGCAAATGTTGTCCAGTCATCCAGTGGGGCAGTTTTTGCGGCTTCGGCAAGAGTGTTCTTTACCGCAGCGAGCTCGTCCGCTTTTTTGAATGTGCCGGCGGGAATTTCCCTGTCCGGGTACACATGAAGACGTAGAGGGCGTTCCACAGTGACAGACCAATAGCCGAACTCCCTGTTGTCAAAAATCATGCTGACTTCGCTTTGCTCCATCTCCATAAAAATGCGGACGATTTCTCTGCGAATCTCCGGTGTGAACTCGCAGTTCTTCTTGCCCATATTTTTGCGGAGCGGGGATTTCATAGCAGTTGCGTCAATCAACTGGATTTTCCCCTTGCGGCACTCCTCCTTTCGGTTGGACAAAATCCAGATAAATGTCCCAATCCCTGTGTTGTAGAACATATTCTCAGGCAGTGCAATGATCGCTTCAACCAGGTCGTTCTCAATCATGTAACGGCGGGCGTTACTCTCTCCGCTGCCTGCGTCCCCGGTAAAAATGGACGATCCATTATGTACTTCGGCGATACGGCTGCCCAGTGGCGTATCCTTTTTCATCTTTGCCACGTTGTTCAACAGAAACAGCAGCTGGCCGTCACTCGTCCTCGGAATCATGGCAAGCTGCTCTCCGCCCTCCAGATAAGCGTTGAAGCGGGTGTCTAAAATTTCTTTTTTGCCACCCATCTTTTCCGCATCAACCTTCCAGCTTTTTCCGTAGGGAGGATTTGACAGCATGAAATCGAATTGCCTTGTGGCATTCCCATCCAGAGAAAGCGTAGAGCCATAGCTGATATGCTCCGCCTGGTCTCCATCGCCTTTGAGCAGCATATCCGCCTTGCAGATTGCATATGTTTCGGGGTTCACTTCTTGTCCAAACAGATGGATAGATACATTCTTTCCTTGCTGCTGGGCAAGCGTCAAGAGCCTGTCCTGTGCAACGGTAAGCATACCGCCTGTACCGCAGGCCCCGTCATAACAAGAATAGGTGGCATCTTTAATCTGAGCCGCAATCGGCATAAAGACAAGGTCTGCCATCAGTTCAACAACATCACGGGGTGTCCAGTGTTCCCCTGCTTCCTCGTTGTTGTCCTCATTGAATTTGCGAATCAGTTCCTCAAAAATCGTACCCATACCGTGATTGTCCAGTCCGGGGTGCTTCACGATAGTCTGGGCATCATCCTTATAGACCGGCTTTGGGGAGAGGTTGATATCCGGCGAGATAAATTTCTCAATCACCGCCCCCAGAATATCCGCCTCAATCATCGTGTCAATCTGGTTGCGGAACTTGAACTTCTCCAAGATTTCCTGTACATTGGGAGAAAAACCATCCAGATAAGCTTCAAAGTCAGCTTTCAGCGTCTGCTTCTTTGCGCGGCTGGTCAAATCACGCAGGCGGAACGGAGATGCATTACAGAATGCTTGTCCCGCAGTATTGCATAATGCCGGCCACTGGTTATCGATTTTGGCGGCATCAAGTTTCTTTTTCATGTCAAGAACGGCTTCTTTACTGTCCTCCAACATCGCATCCAGGCGGCGGATCACCGTCATAGGCAGAATAACATCACGATACTTGCCGCGTACATATACGTCACGCAGGCAGTCATCAGCGATTCCCCATATAAAACTCACGATTGCATTGTGAATCTGATTATCCATGTGTCTTTATTTCCTTCCTCTTTGAAATTGAATGTCGGTTCCACGAAACATATAATCTGTAAGGCTGGTTCAATCTTCATTTGCCATTTCCATGATATCACTGACATCACATTGAAGGGCGACACAGATTTTTTCGATTATTTCTGTATTCACATTTTCGTTCTTGCCAAGTTTGGTGACAGATGCCGCACTTATGCCTGCCAACTGTTGCAGGTCTTTTTTCTTCATATCTTTGTCAATCAGCAGCTTCCATAACTTTTTATAACTGATGGCCATACACGAACCTCCGTTTTCGGGGAGAATGTTAACTCGGTTTTATTATATCACGCCTAAATTCTAAACGCAAGATTTTCTCCTGCGATTGCAGGGAAAAAAGCTGCTTTCCCTTGAAATCCTTGCTTCTATCTGCTATAATGGAAAAATATAGAGTGATTACTATAAATGAGCAAATCTGAAAAATGACAAAAAAGAGGGCATAGCCTCAAGTGTTATAATGGAAGCACGACC
>RAZJ01000003.1 GCA_003612625.1 bacterium 1XD42-1
TGTGCCCTTCCTCACCGGCCTTCACCGCTGCCGGTCTGCTTTCGTCAATTCCTGAATTTGCTCATTTATAGTTATGGATATTCCAGAAGGGGTTTCCGGAAAGATCATAAAGAACCCATCCGGAAGCAGCTTTGCATATAACGTGCAGTTCAGTCCTGCTTTTAACTGCAAGTGCCTTGTTTTCCAGTATTCATCAAGTACCGGGATGTATGAGCCTGCAGGTCATTATGATCGAGATTCTTTTCGTGGATTTGGCCTTGATGCAATCATTGTCAATCGTGGTTTTTCTTTAACTTCTTCTGTTCCATCTTCGGAACTTTACATCCAGCATCCAGGAAATCTCTATATTGTAGATGATTTAGGAGGACAAATGGAAGGGGATGGGGAAGTAGACAGCGGGGAAGCTGGGGACGGGGCACCATGGTGGCAGAAGCTAAAAGAACTTTTTGTTCCATCCGAGGGTTATTTCAGCAACTGGTTTGAAGAAATTAAAGATGCAGCTATGGAAAAAATGGGGCCTATTAAATCTATTGTTGACGCCTTTTCAGATCTGTTTGAAAAGTTACAGCATGATAATACAGACACTTCCATTTGGATTGATGTACCAGAGGGGCAGTATTACCCAGGTTCCCCAGGTATTAAAGTTGATGTTTTACATTTTGGTGTAGATTTAATTGGGATAGTCCGTAACTGGCTGACCGCTGTTGTGGTTGTGTTTACGGCAATTTGCTGTTACAAGAGGATCGTTGTTTTGTTTGAACAGTAAGAGGTTTTTATGATTTTAGAATTGATTATGGACGCAATTAAGGCCGTTATTTTGTTTGTGATCAGCCTGTTTCCCACATTACCGGAAATGAACTTTATTAAAGAATGGGTCAGTTATTTCGGGGAACTTCTTTTATTTGTCAACCGCTTTGTATATTTGCGGGTATTGGGTATCTGTTTGATTACGATTTTAATCTGTTACAATCTCCGTCTTATTTGGTCCATTATTATATGGGTTCTCCGCAAGATTCCGGGGGTGTCTTAGTGACTTTTGATTTTGAAGCTGCGGCCTGGCAGGTATTTGGGCCTGTTCTTACTTTAATACAACGCTTTGTTTATACGATAGTCCTTTCTGTTTTGAGTGGGATTGCTTTATTTATCATTTTATTCTTTGTCCGGTACAAACTTAACCCTTTTTGGACAACCTGCTTTCATTTAGAGAAACTCAACATACGTTGGAAACCTTATGATCTGTTCCGCTGGCTTTATTGGGACTTCCTGACCCGCCGTGACCGTGCTCATGAATTTACTCCTTATGGCTTTACCATTTTTGTTGGCAGGCAGGGTTCCGGCAAAACCATAAGCATGATCCAGTATTTGAATGAAATGCGCAAAAAGTATCCCAACTGTTTGATTATTACAAACTTTGCGTATAGCTACGCTACGAAAAGAATGACAGACTGGCGCGATTTATTGGAGATCCGGAATGGTTTAGATGGTGTCATTTTCGCTATTGATGAAATTCATAGTGAGTACAATTCCTCAAACTGGAACGATTTCCCGGAGTCGTTATTGTCGGAAATCTCCCAGCAGCGCAAGCAGCGCGTCAAGATTGTAGCAACAGCCCAGGTTTTTTCACGTGTAGCCAAGCCCATCCGAGAGCAGGCATTCAGTGTTGTTTGCTGCCGTACCTATTTTGGACGGCTTACCCGCAATGTGGAGTATGATGCGGCTGAATATGTAACAGTGGAAACTCCTTACCAGGTTAAATCTAAATGTAAACCGCTTTTAAAAAAGACTTTTGTCCAGTCCAATAAGCTCCGCTATTGTTACGATACATATGAAAAAATAGAACGGATGAAACATATTGAATTTTTACCCCGCGCATCTCGGCGTTGATACATTTTGCGCCGCGATCGGCGTGAGCTGACGCGGCGCAGAGTGTGTCACGTCTGGCGGGTGAAAATAAAGTATCTTTCAGGAGGTGGTTTCCCTTATATTGGAATTTAGTGGAAAGGGGGAAAGTAATATGGATATGACTCAAATTGTCCGGTCTGTGGTTTCTCTTATGGGCGTTCCTATTGGAATCGCCTTTTGTGCTGGCTTTGCTTCCGCAGTTCTGGGAAATATTGTAGGCGCGGCTTTGGGAGAGCTGTTAAGTAAAAAATTGGGAGATTATCTCTCCAGGCCATCCTGCCGCAGATGCGTTCATTATAGCCTTTGCCAGACTTCCGGCAACTTTTCTTTATCTTCTTTGTGTACTGCTTTTAAACGTAAAAACAAGTAAAAACATTTTTCTTTTTGCAGTTAAGGGAAAGTTAAAAAGTGTTTTGGGCGGCTTCTTGCCGCCTTAAGCCCCCGTACTGTATCACGGGGGCAATAATTACATACAAAAGGCCGCAAAAAAGCCTGTAAACCAGCTTACAGAGCGGCTTTATAAAGAATTTATGGAGGTTAAAAAAGTGAACAAAAAAATCTTAGTGGACTGGCTCACCTGTACCCTTGGCATTAACTGCTTTATGCGCGATTTTGTAGGGTTGGAAGAAAAGGATTTTCGAGACAAAGATCCTCTTGACACAGCGTTAGACGCATCCCATTTTACAGATGAGGCAGTTCTAAGTCATGTTATACACTTTTTAGGTCTGCCATCTGATACCAAACTCATGCCTGGCAGGGCTCATTATGGTTATGGAAAGTGGTATTTTTATGGTGGCATCCGTTTAGCCTGGGGAAACTGTGATACCATCATGATTGACATGACCGGCGAAGGATGCAGATTGTTTGAAACGCTGGTTCCCGATCTGGACTGGCTTACGTTTATTAAGAAAGTTACAAAAATGCAGGTACATAATTTCAGCCGGCTTGATGTGGCCTGTGATACACAAGGAAAAGGGGGACTGCGTATGCGGGATATTTTGCGTTTCACTTTGGATGGCCGCTATGTATCCCGCTGGAAGCTTCCGCCCCGGATCGTGCAGGGAAGGGAAGAAACCGTTGACTTTGGTTCTCCCAAAAGCCGCACTATGCTGCGTATCTATAACAAGTCCCTGGAAAGAGAATGTAAGCTTAATGATGATATATCCATACCGGAAAATTGGGTTCGCTGTGAGCTTCAACTCCGAAACGACGCTGTTGACAGCTTTATTCGAGAATGGATGAAAAGAGGAGATATTTCCGCTTGCTATTTTGGTATTATGGCCAACCAGCTCCGATTTGTGAAAGAACGCAAAGAAAATGCCAGCCGTTCCGAGATTGTGAAATGGTGGCGGGATTTTTGGATAATGCCCAGCCTATCCGATTAGCCTATATTGGCGGCCTTTCCTATAATCTGGAATCTTTGAATCAGTATGTTTTTGGTCAAGCTGGTAGTTCCATTAAGGCGTGGATGATGTTACATGACAAGAATATTGATTTCTTTCTCAATTCGGTTTTCAGCAAAAATCTAAATGACAGACAAAACGCACTCATACAGAAAATGTCTGCTGTCCCGGAACCGGAAAAAGAAAAAGATTCCCCGAAATCTAATGGAGAACTTATCCTTGAATTTCTAGCATCCAGAGGTGAGCTTTTATGATCATTGGTAACGATTCCAAGTATAGTCTGCATTGCCATTTTTGTCTGTGTGAAGTTTGCACACGCCGCCGTTGTCCTTATTATCATAGGCGCACAAGATGGGATTTTTGTCTTGCAATGATCCAGGCGGAAAATTGTCCGATCCTCAAATGTGATTTTTTCTCCCACAAAGAAATTCACCTTGGCTGGCGTGTTAAACGCAAAGACTCACAATCCCGTAAAAAAACCGCAATGCAGAAGTTAGATGAAATCCTTGCTAAATTGGATCGGCTGTGTTAGGATAGGTCTGAGTGGGAAGGGCTGTAAGAAAATAACAGCCTATTTCGCTAAATGCGAATTTAACGAAATTAAGGGAATGATTTAAGAAAGGAAGCTGATTATGGCTGCTCAATATGATTATTCAGATTGTCCCGAATATTTAAAAGAGTTTTTATTTTATATGCTGACAATTAAAGGACGTTCCAGGCGTACCGTTGATGCATACTATATTGATTTGCGTACATTTTTACGTTATTTAAAATGTGTAAAAATCGAATGTAAAAATCCAGATGATGTAGAATATTTTAACAGCCGATGCATCTCTGATTTGTCATTGGACACATTAGCATCTTTATCATTAGGAGATATTTATGCCTATTTAAGCTATACTGTGGAAGGTCGTTCCAATATAGCAAAAACCCGTTCCCGTAAAGTTTCTTCTATCCGTTCTTTTTTCCGTTATTTAACAACAAAAACTGGATATTTGAAAAGAAATCCTGCGGAAGACTTAGAAGTCCCTACAAGTAAGAAAACCATGCCAAGATATTTAACATTAGAAGAAAGCTTAGAATTATTAACACATATTGATCCCAATTCCCGCAGTTATGCACGGGATTATTGTATGATAACTTTTTTATTAAATTGCGGGATGCGTCTTTCTGAATTAGTTGGTATCAACTTAAATGATATTAACTTAGATGAAAAAAAACTGCGCTTATTAGGCAAAGGCAATAAAGAACGTATTATTTACTTAAATGATGCATGTTTAAATGCCTTGCAAGCATGGCTGGAAAAGCGGGAAACGCCCCAACAGACACAACATAAAAATGCCCTTTTTCTTTCTTCCCGCAATACCCGGATCACGCCTCGTCGGGTAGAACAAATTGTAGAGGACTGTTTACGGAATGCTGGATTATCAGGACAAGGATATTCCCCCCATAAACTCCGCCATACAGCAGCAACTTTAATGTACCAGCATGGAGGAATTGACATTCGCGTTTTAAAAGAAATTTTAGGCCATGCCAATGTAGGAACCACTGAAATTTATACACATTTATCGGATCGTCAAATGGAACATGCTGCTAAAAATACGCCTTTAGCAAATATTATGCCGAAAAAAGCCAAAACAGCGCCAGACTTAAAAAAATCTGACGCTGAAAAAGATTAAGTAATTATGAAACCGGAAAAAAAGCTGCAAATTGAATACTTAATACTGCATCAAGTAATGCAATCAAAATACAAATAATAAGATATAAGAAATACCGGATACAATAACGCCTCATACGAACGCGTTCATCATGTTCAGAAGGTGTTATTGCTTTCCGGAGCAGCCGCAAAGATAATAAAAATGAAGTTTTGGCTGCGCAGATCAGTAAAATAGAGCCAAATAGCATGGGAAGAAATAAAGTGGAAAACACAAATGGCGCTGCAAGGGTTCCCTTTTCCGCATATAGGCCTCCCATTGAAAAACCATATCCTAACCCGCGGAATAAAACTAGAAGAAGGATAATCGGTTGTGAAATTGTACAAAATCCACAAAAAAACAAAATCAAAAGCAGAAAGACAGAAGATCCAAAAGAAAGTGCTGCAATTTGGGAAAAAGACTGCTCATACCGTTTTTCCAGGTAACCTCCTAATAAAATATGAAGCCATTCCCGGAGCTGCCCATCAGCATGATATAATAAAACAATCCCAGCTAACATACCAATTAGAAAAAGTCCTGCAAAAATACAAAGAAGCGGGTTGTCCTTAAAATAGGAAAAAATATTTTTAAAAGGGCTTTTTACTTTTAAAGAAGGGATCGCGGGATCATAAGTTTGATAATGTTGGTAGCGTAATGTGCGAAACAGGTTCATATTCTCTTCATCCTTCCCTTTTCACAATGCTTCTGGTTTTATCTATATGTTTAGGAAGCTGAGAATATGCCTGTTTTTTTATTTTTACAGCTTAAAATTGTGCAGCTTTTATCATAATTGCACATTCTACACGTTTCTTTTCTAATTCACAGGAAAGATGATGTGATTTTCGGATATCCCCGGCATAAAGCATACTGTTAGCATTGCAGCCGCCAGAACAATAAAATTTTGCCCAGCAGTTTTTACAATCTTCTTTCCCATAAACCGTAGCAGATGCAAACTGCTGTTTCATTTCAGAATTTAAAGATAAATCATACACATTTCCCATTTTCCAATTTTCATGGCCTACAAATTGGTGGCATGGATAAATATCACCGGAAGGTGTAATAGCAACATATTCATTTCCGCAGCCACAACCACGGAGCCGTTTAATTGCACAGGGCCCCTGCTCCAGATCGATCATAAAATGGAAGAAGTTAAAGTCTTTTGGAGTTCCTTGTCTTTCAATTAAAATTTTAGCCAGCCGTTCATATTCCGCAAAGATTTGCGGTAAATCTTGTTCTGTTAATGCATAAGATTCTTTTGGATCGGCAACAACAGGTTCTACAGAAATCTGATCAAATCCTAAATCATTAAGATGCAGGACATCTTCAGCAAAATCTAAATTATATTTGGTAAATGTTCCCCGTACATAATATTGATCGTAAGGACCAGTCCGTTTTTCTACAAGCCTTTTATATTTGGGAACGATAGAATCATAACTTCCCTTCCCGTCTACCCGTACCCGTACCCGATCGTTAATTTCTTTACGGCCATCCAGGGATAAAACAACATTAGACATTTCCTGATTGATAAAATCAATTTTATTATCATCTAATAATAGTCCATTTGTTGTAATGGTAAAACGAAACACTTTCCCATATTCTTTTTCTTTGGAGCGGGCATAAGCAACAATTTGTTTTACAACTTCAAAATTCATCAATGGTTCCCCGCCGAAAAAATCCACTTCTAAATTCCGGCGGCCTTTGGAATAATGCAGCAGATAGTCAATAGCAGCACGTCCTGTTTCAAATGACATCAGTTCCCGATGCCCCATATATTCCCCTGTATCTGCAAAACAATATTTGCAGCGTAAATTACAATCATGCGCAATATGTAAACACATCGCTTTTACAGGAGATTCCGATAGGATATTTGAAAATTTTTCATAGTCATCCACTGAAAAAAGCTGCCCTTGCTGGTATAACGCAAACAATTCCTGATATGTTTCCTGGATGGATGCTTTATCAAAATCAGGCATAAGCTGTTCTGTAATTTGATCGGGACAGGAATCCGAAAGAGGCGGTTCCAGCATTTGGGCTAACCGATAAGCCAATTCATCTACTACATGGACAGCACCGCTATTGACATCAAGAATAATATTATACCCATTTAGTTGATACTGATGAAGCATAAAAGTTTTATTTCCTCCTCAATAACAAAAATTATGGCAGCCTATCCACAAAGAACTTTGTAGAAGCGCTACCATAATTTTTTATTTCTCATTTGTTTTTATTTGGCTTTCCGCTCGCATTTTTGGTTTGCAACGGTACAGGAAGTTTTACATGCGGACTGGCAGGATGCCTGGCATTCGCCACAGCCGCCTTTTACAGCGGATTCTTTTAAATTAGCTTGATTAATAGTTTTTACATGTGTCATTTTTTATTCCTCATTTCCAAATTTATAATAATTGATAACCATAGTATAACATACTATTATAAAAGATTCAATTATCTAAATCTAATTTTTCTACCGGAATTTCTTTTTCTTATTAACTCCTAATACACCGCCGATAGCAGATGCTAACAATACAGCGATAAACTTTGTAAGGGCCTGCATTCCAGGCGCACAGCTATTGACTGTCATTCCTGCACATATCAAAACAAGAAATAAAATGCATCCACAACAAAGGCCCAAAAATAACCCTTTTTCCTGGGATAATGCAGCTGTAACATAGCCTGCTAAAAAGCCGCCTGCTACAAAAGAAATGGTAGCAAATAAAGAAACTGATGCCTGAGGCATATCCCGCATTCCCATAAGGGCTGACATCAGGAGCAGCAATAAAAAACATGCTAGTGCCCCGCTGGAAATACCATAAGTAATTGGACGAAGAAACCGTCTTGCATTATACATATCGGGCTGTTTCAATGCCCTTCCCCCTCTCAAGCCGTTTAATCGTACTAGCGCTTATGATAAAATCCTATGCTAAAAAAATATATTTTAGACTATAACAGATTATTTTTTCTTAGCAGGAGCAGAAGCTGCATTTCTTTCAGAAGCTGTATTATTAGCTTGTACAGAAGAACGGAGGATCCGGATTTTGCTGCGGTCAGAACCAGTTTCAATTACAATAGTATCATCACGTAAAGACACCACAGTCCCTACAATACCGCCGATTGTAATAATTTCATCCCCGACTTCCAAAGCATGACGCATGGCGGCAGCTTCTTTTTCGCGTTTTTTCTGGGGACGGATCATGAAAAAATACATAACCACAAAAATTAAAATGAGCATACCATACATTAAAAGTGTACTGGATGCGCTGGGTGCTGCTTGTTGAGGCATTAGAGAATCTCCTTCCAAATCAATTAAACACTAAGATGCATTATACCCTTTTTTTCTGGATGATGCAAGTCCTTTTCCTTGATTCATTATGATTTATATTCTTTGACCAAGAATCGGAACCATTTCCTGATAAAAAGATTCAAAAGTACCTGCATCTAAAGCATCCCGGATTTTTTCCATTAAAGTATTATAAAAATATAGATTATGAGTTACTCCCAGCCGCATCCCTAACATTTCATGGGTACGGAATAAATGCCGTAAATAGGCACGGCTGTAATTCCGGCATACTGGGCAGTTACAGTGTGGATCTAAAGGTTCACTGTCTGTTTTATACTTTTCATTGTGGAGAATCCGGATACCATCCCAAGTGAATACAGTACCATGTCTAGCATTACGGCTGGGCATAACGCAGTCAAATAAATCAATACCACGCCGGACAGCTTCTAAAATATTAACTGGCGTTCCAACTCCCATTAAATAACGAGGCTTTTCCAAAGGCATATAAGGTTCTACGGCTTCGATTGTATCATACATTTCCTGTGCCGTTTCCCCGACTGCAAGACCGCCTATTGCATACCCATCCAGTCCTAATGCTGCAATCTCCTGCATATGCTGGATACGCAGATCATGATATGTTGACCCCTGGTTAATGCCAAATAACATTTGCTTGGGATTGATGGTTTCCTCTAAATGATTTAACCGTTCCATTTCAGCTTTGCAGCGGATCAGCCAGCGTGTTGTTCTGGCAATGGAGCGTTCTACATAATCATATGGGGCAGGATTTTCAATACATTCATCAAATGCCATTGCAATCGTAGAAGCTAAATGGGATTGAATACGCATACTTTCTTCTGGGCCCATAAAAATCCGCTTTCCATCTAAATGGCAGGCAAAGGTAACCCCTTCTTCTTTAATTTTGCGAAGCTGCGCCAGAGAAAATACCTGGAATCCCCCGCTGTCTGTTAAAATTGGCTTGTGCCAATTCATAAATTGATGCAAACCGCCCATTTGATAAATGACGTCATCACCTGGCCGCACATGCAAATGATAAGTGTTACAAAGTTCCACCTGACATTTTAAGTCTACAAGATCAATGGAAGAAATCCCGCCTTTAATTGCTGCGGAAGTCCCTACATTCATAAAAGCAGGTGTTTGCACTGTCCCATGAACAGTTTGAAAGCATCCTCTCCGAGCCTTTCCTTCTTGTTTTAATAAAGTATACATCTGGCTCCTCCAAAAAAATTTTTTATAAAATAAACATTGCATCACCGAAACTAAAAAAGCGGTACTTTTCCTGTACGGCAGTTTCATAAGCGTGCATAATATTTTCATATCCAGCAAAGGCGCTGACTAACATAATTAAAGTGCTTTTCGGCAGATGAAAATTTGTAATCAAACCATCTAAAACCCGAAAAGAATATCCCGGATAAATAAAAATATCAGTATCCCCTTCATCCTCTGCAATATGACCTAATTTTGCTGCGACAGATTCCAAAGTACGGCAGCTTGTTGTTCCTACTGCAATAACACGTTTCCCCTCAGCTTTTGTCTGATTGATGATTTCCGCTGTCTGGGCAGAAAGAAAATAATGTTCAGAATGCATATGATGCTGGTTAATATCTTCCGCTTTTACAGGCTTAAAGGTTCCGACCCCTACATGCAGAACCACTTCGGCAATCCGAATCCCTTTTTCGCGGAGCTTTTGCATCAATTCCTCAGTAAAATGCAATCCTGCCGTAGGAGCTGCCGCAGAACCAAGCTGATGGGAATAAATCGTTTGATAGCGTTCCCCGTTTTCCAGTTCTTTTGTAATATATGGCGGCAAAGGCATTTTTCCAATATTCTCTAAAATCGTATAAAAATCTCCTGTATATTCAAAATGAACCAAACGGTTTCCATCTTCCAATACTTTTATAATTTCTCCAACCAATGAACCGTTTCCAAATACAAACCTGGCGCCAGGCTTTGCTTTTTTTCCAGGACGGACCATAATTTCCCATATATCCCGTTCTTTTTGTTCCAACAGCAAAAACTGCATGGAGCCGCCTGTATGTTCCTTTGCCCCGAAAAGCCGGGCTGGAATAACACGGGAGGTATTGACCACCAGGGTATCTCCAGGGTTCAAATAATCAATTACATCATAAAATGTACGGTGGGCTATTTCACCGGTAGCACGTTCTAAAACAAGCAAACGGGAATGATCTCTGGGTTCTATGGGAGTTTGCGCGATCAGTTCTTGCGGGAGTTGAAAATCAAAGTCAGATGTTTTCACGATAAGCTCCTTCCTAAAAAAGGGAAAAATATTTTTTAATGGAGAATGGATTTTAAAATTCTTGACATTATGCCGATAGAATGATAAGATAACTACAACGATTTTCTGTTATTAAAAATATTTTCAGCCAAACCGGTAGAGGTGCGTTTTTCATCAGTAGTCCGGAAATAGACTGCCAAGGTCGTTAAAAATCGGATCAAAGGGGAATACGCCGAAGAAGGCTGTCTGGCAAACACCTTCTGGGCATACATCAAAAAGGTGTATGACTGTCATCATGGTAAGTATGATGGAGAGCTCTGGAGGCAGTTCAAGTCAGTATGGAAAAATATACTGCTTGCTATCAGATGAACTACTCTATTATATTTCAATTTCCACCGGTTTTCAACCGGTTTTTTATTTTATCCCACAAAAAATTGTCATGTAAGAAAGGAACATCATAGAATGAAAAGATATCAGGTTGGTATTGTTGGCGCCACAGGTATGGTAGGACAACGGTTTATTTCCCTTTTGGAAAACCACCCTTGGTTTTCTTTAGCAGTTGTTGCAGCTTCTGCCCGCTCTGCTGGGAAAACATATGAAGAAGCTGTTGGAAATCGCTGGGCTATGGCTGCGCCAATGCCGGAAGCAGTTAAAAATATGATTGTTTTAGATGCGTCGGATATTCCGGCTGTAACATCAAAAGTAGATTTTATTTTTTGTGCAGTAGACATGAAAAAAGAGGAAATCCGTGCTTTGGAAGAAGCCTATGCCAAAGCAGAATGTCCCGTTGTTTCCAATAATTCTGCCAATCGTACAACACCTGATGTTCCAATGGTTATCCCGGAAATCAATGGAGAACATTTAGCAGTTATTGATTCCCAGCGCCGCCGTTTAGGGACAAAACGTGGTTTTATTGCTGTAAAATCCAACTGTTCCCTGCAAAGCTATGTCCCTGCCTTTGAACCGCTTATGGATTTTGGGATCAGTAAAGCACTTGTCTGTACTTATCAAGCCATTTCCGGCGCAGGAAAAACTTTTGAAAGCTTCCCGGAAATTGTAGATAATGTCATTCCTTATATTGGCGGCGAAGAAGAAAAAAGCGAAAAAGAACCATTAAAAATCTGGGGAAAAGTAGAAGATGGGAAAATTGTTTCAGCGACCAAACCTGCTATTACAGCACAATGTCTGCGTGTTCCCTGCTCGGATGGACATATGGCTGCAGTTTTTGTTAGCTTTGACAAAAAGCCATCTATTTCTGAAATCAAAGAAAGATGGGCTTCTTTTTCTGGAGAACCCCAAGCTTTGGGATTGCCCAGTGCACCAAAACAATTTTTACATTATTTTGAGGAAGAAAACCGTCCTCAAACAAAACTGGACCGGAATTTAGAAAATGGAATGGCAGTATCAATCGGACGTTTGCGGGAAGATACTCAATATGATTATAAATTTGTATGCCTTTCCCATAACACTTTGCGGGGTGCAGCAGGCGGCGGTGTTCTTTTGGCAGAATTGCTGGCAGCAAAAGGATATTTTGATTAAGAAAAGCATAAACAAATTGTACAGGAAACCCTTCATTTTATCATTCTAAAAGAAAGGTATGGCATTTATGAAAACCTCTATTTTTACTGGTTCAGCCGTAGCAATTATTACCCCTATGAATGAAGATTTGTCCGTGAATTATGAAGTTCTTGGAGAAATCATTGACGATCAAATAAAAAATAGTACAGATGCCATTGTAATTGTTGGAACTACTGGGGAATCCTCCACTTTGACAGATGAAGAACATGTAAAATGTATCCAATATGCAGTAGAACGGGCCGCTGGTCGGGTACCTGTAATAGCGGGAACCGGCAGCAACCATACAGATTATGCCCTTTGGCTGAGCAAGGAAGCTGAAAAAGTTGGTGCAAATGCCCTGCTACAAGTGACACCTTATTATAATAAGACTTCTCAGGCAGGCTTAGTAAAACATTTTACAGCGATAGCAGATGCTGTAAATCTTCCAATGATCCTTTATAACGTACCAAGCCGTACCGGTATGACGATAGCACCGAAAATTTATCAGGAGCTTTCCAAACATCCCAACATTGTAGCAGCAAAAGAAGCCAGCGGAAATTTCTCTGCCATTGCAGAAACACGGTATTTATGCGGGGATGATTTGGATTTTTATTCTGGAAATGACGACCAAATTGTGCCAATGCTGTCCTTAGGCGGAAAAGGTGTTATTTCCGTATTATCAAATGTAGCTCCCAAAGAAACCCATGATATTTGCCAGCTTTATTTTGACGGAAAAATAGCAGAAAGCGCCGCTTTGCAAATAAAATACATGGGTTTAATTCAGGCATTGTTCTGTGATGTCAATCCTATTCCTGTTAAAAAAGCAATGAATTTATTAGGCTGGAAAGCTGGAGAATGCCGTCTGCCATTGACAGAAATGTCGTCTGAAAATAAAGCCCGTTTAGAAAAAGAAATGAAAGCAGTTGGCTTAATTTAAAAATACATCTGGCAGACAGGATAAGCCAAGGAGGTTTCAATGAAAAGGATCATTCTTTCCGGATGCTGTGGAAAAATGGGCCACATGATCTCGGATTGTATAAAAGAACGGAACGATTGTACATTAGTAGCAGGGATTGATATAACAGGTACTGCTTATGATGCCTTCCCTGTTTTTACTTCGCCTAGCGAATGCAGTGTTGAAGCAGATGTGATGATTGATTTTTCCCATCCAAGCGCTTTAGAATCCCTGTTATCTTACGCCCGCACTCAGAAGCTTCCAACAGTAATTGCAACAACAGGTTTATCCCAGGATCAAATTAAACAGATTGAAGAAACAGCACAATATATTCCACTATTTTTTTCTTTCAATATGTCTTTGGGGATTAACCTGCTTTGTGAATTGGCAAAGAAAGCCGCTGCCGTATTAGACGGTCAATTTGACATTGAAATTGTAGAAAAACATCATAACCGGAAGTTAGATGCTCCCAGCGGGACAGCTTTGATGTTAGCAGATGAAGTTTCTTCCGTATTAAAAGAACAACCTCGTTATGTCTATGATCGTCATTCTGTACGGCAAAAACGGGGAAAGGAAGAAATAGGGATACACTCCATCCGCGGCGGAACGATTGTCGGAGAACATGAAGTCATTTTTGCAGGCCGGGATGAAATTATTACTTTATCCCATACGGCAATGAGCCGGGAAGTATTTGCAACAGGAAGTGTAAATGCAGCACTATTTCTTTGTGAAAAAGAAAATGGCCTGTATAATATGGGCGATCTGGTATAACCAAACTTAAAAAACAGCACTGGCAGATGTCAGTGCTGTTTTTATATTATTACAATAAATCATTTTCTATGAGCTGATCCAAAGTTTCCCTCTGGACAACAAGACGATCCATACCATCTTTCAGCATAACAACTGGCGGGCGGGGAATCCGATTATAATTAGAAGCCATAGAATAATTATAAGCTCCAGTAGCTAAAACAGCAATAATATCCCCTGCTTGAACATCTTGTATCTGCATATTTTCCCCTAACAAGTCGCCGCTTTCACAGCACTTCCCTGCTAACGTAACAACCCGTGTTTTTGGCTGGTCAGCTTTATTTGCAACCATAGCTTCATATTCGGACTGATACAAAATATAACGGGGATTATCTCCCATGCCTCCGTCAATAGATACATAAGTGCGGACTCCAGGAATTTCCTTTACACAGCCTGCGGTGTAAAGTGTAATTCCTGCCGGGCCAACAATGGAACGGCCTGGTTCTATTACAATAAATGGCGTTGTTAAGTTTCGCTTTGTACAAATTTCTTTTACAGTTTCTGAAACCTGCCTCATATAACTGTCATAAGCTACCGGATCATGATCCGGTAAATATTTAATTCCAAAGCCGCCGCCCAGATCTAAAACTTTTAATTCCTTCCCTGTGGCATCCCGAATATCAGCCATAAATTCCAACATGATTTTGGCAGCCAAACAGAAAGGATCAATATCAAAAATTTGTGATCCAATATGGCAATGCAAGCCTTTTAATTGCAGTCCAGGCATTTCCAAAGCCTGTTTAGCAGCATGCATGGCTTCTCCGGTTTCCAGGGCAAATCCAAATTTACTGTCAATTTGACCTGTCCGTATGAAATTGTGGGTATGTGCATCAACACCAGGTTTTACACGCAATAAAATTCCAGTTTTTTTTCCTTCACTGATCGAAAGTGCATTTAAAATATCCAGCTCATTGAGATTGTCA
The DNA here is from genome assembly GCA_003612625.1 of bacterium 1XD42-1. Classification (GTDB taxonomy): domain Bacteria; phylum Bacillota; class Clostridia; order Oscillospirales; family Ruminococcaceae; genus Anaerotruncus. Next base: position 14,770 of record RAZJ01000003.1, read on the forward strand.
ACAACAATTTGCCCCACACCATATTCAATAGCGGCTATTAACTCAGCTACTGTTTTATTATTTCCGTGGAAATAAATCTGTTCTGGCGGGAAACCGACACTTTCAGCCGTATGAAGTTCTCCTAATGAAACTACATCTAACGCAATTTGTTCTTCTATGGCAATTTTACACATAGCTTTACAACAAAAAGCTTTGCTGGCATAAGCTACCATTCCATTGCCGCCATAATATTTTTGGATGGATTCCCGATAACTTGTACAAGCTTTCCGAATTTCATTTTCATCCATAACATAAAGGGGAGTACCATAAATTTCTGCTAATTCTACGGTATCCCGTCCTCCAATGGTTAAATGGCCCATTCCATTTAATCCCAAACAATCAGATACAAACATTCTTCACTCCCCTTTTATCTTTAATTCCCTTCTGTGGCAATTTCCTCAATAATTTCCCATACAGCTTCTACCCCTTCCCCTGTCTGAGAAGAAAATGGGATTTTAACAATTTGATCCCCACAAGGTAATTCTTGCGTAATAGATTCCAGCCGGTTTTGGCGCTGGGTTTTATTCAGCTTATCGGCTTTCGTTAAAATAACAGCAAATGGGAAACCGCCATCAATTAAAAAATTGATCATCGTTAAATCATCTTCTGTAGGCGGATGACGCATATCAATGAGTTGGAATACAATGCGCAGATCACGATCTTGAGCAAAATACCCTTCTATCAGTTCACTCCATCGTTTTTTTTCACTTTTTGATACTTTGGCATAGCCATAGCCTGGCAAATCGACAAAATGAATCCCTTCTGCCCGGAAAAAATTGATTGTAGAAGTTTTGCCTGGTACAGCCGAAACACGGGCTAATTGCTTCCGGTTAAACAAACGGTTCAGCATGGAACTTTTTCCAACATTAGAACGGCCTGCAAAAGCCAGTTCCGGCAGCTCCGGAGTAGGGAGCTGCGCGGAAATGCCAAAGCTTTTTTCAAAAATGACATTTTGATGATTCATGAAAACCTCACTGTGGGATTGGTGAATTTGTCTTTACAGATTCCTCCGGGGTTAAAGAGCCGATAGCCGGATTTAAAGAAGATGTAACTGGCATTTTAATGGGCTTATGAAGTAAAGCTGTATCTAAAATGGTGTCAATTTTTTCCGCCGTTACAAAATAAAGCGCGTCACGTACTTCCGGATCCAATTCCGCTAAATCTGGTTCATTTTCTTTTGGGATCACAACGGTTTTAATCCCAGCCCGATAAGCTGCCATAGATTTTTCCCGCAATCCTCCGATTGGGAGAACCCTTCCCCGCAAAGTGATTTCGCCAGTCATAGCAACTTCTCTATGAACAGGGATCTGGGACAATGCGGAAACAAGAGCAGTAGTAATGGTAACTCCGGCAGAAGGACCATCTTTTGGAACTGCCCCTTCCGGAACATGAATATGAATATCTTTTGTTTTATAAAAGTCGCGTTCAACACCATAACAATCCCAGTGGGCACGGATATAGCTGACTGCTGCATGGGCAGATTCCTTCATAACATCTCCCAATGAACCAGTCAATTCCAATTTTCCCGTACCATCCAGAACAGCAACCTCAACTTGCAGCATTTCCCCACCAACGGAAGTCCATGCCAAACCATTTACCATACCGATCTCATCATTTTCTTGGATCAGCTCTGGTTTAAATTTGTGAGGCCCTAAAAGTTCTATTATATTTTCATTGTCGATCACAACTTTTTTGGCTTCACCGCCTACCAGCTTTTTAGCAGCTTTCCGCAGCAAGGAAGCAATCTGCCGTTCCAGGGAGCGAACCCCTGCCTCCCTGGTATAATGATCAAGCAAGGCATAAATAGCATCATCCGTAATTTTTGCTTTGGAAGCAGTCAAACCATGACGCTTGAGCTGTTTCGGAAGCAAATGCTCTTTAGCAATATGATATTTTTCTTCACGGGTATAACTGGCCAGCTCAATAATTTCCATACGATCCCGCAAAGGTCCGGGAATATTTTCCAAAGTGTTTGCCGTAGCAATAAACAGAACGCCAGATAAATCAAAAGGTACTTCAATATAATGATCCCGGAAAGCATAATTTTGTTCAGAATCCAAAACTTCCAATAAGGCGGAAGAAGGATCACCCCGAAAATCATTTCCTAATTTATCCACTTCATCCAATAGCATCAAAGGATTCGATGTACCAGCCTGCTTCATAGCAGTCATAATCCGTCCGGGCATAGATCCGATATAAGTTTTGCGGTGGCCCCGAATATCACTTTCGTCCCGAACACCTCCCAAAGAAATCCGGACATACTTACGTCCCATGGATTTAGCGATGGAATTTGCAATGGAAGTTTTTCCCACTCCGGGAGGGCCTACCAAACAAATGATCTGCCCTTTCATATCCGGGGCAAGCTTCCGGACAGCCAGCAATTCTAAAATACGTTCTTTTACTTTTTTCAGCCCAAAGTGCTCCTTATCCAATAAGGTTTGCGCTTTTTTAATATCAATTTTGTCAGTTGTTTTTTTATTCCAGGGCAAATCAAGCACAATATCCAAATAGCTGCGAAGCACACTGGCTTCATTGGAATTATAAGGAAGCTTAGACAGCCGATCCACTTCTTTGGAAAGCTTCTCAGCCACCTCTTTTTCTAGTTCTAATTTCTGGATTTTATTCAGGTATTCGCTGCTTTCTTCCTGAGGATCTTCTTCTCCCAGTTCCCCGGAAATTGCTTTCATTTGTTCCCTTAAATAATATTCCCGCTGGTTTTTATCAATTTGTCCCCGAACTTTTTCCTGAATATCCTGTTCTAAAGAAAGAATATTATTTTCCGATTCTAAAAGGTGGGCTAACAATTCCAAACGTTTTAGCGGATCACTTTGAGAAAGGATCGTTTGTTTATCAGCCGTTTCCATCTGCATATTACCTGCTATGTATTCTGCCAAATGGATCGGATCATCATTTACCAGTGCATTGACTACCAATTCCCGCGGCATTCTGGGCGTAAGGTAACAATAGGTTTCAAATAAATCCTTTACTGTACGCATCAATGCGTCACACATAGCAGTTCTTTTCCGGATGGGCTTCAAAGGAAATGCCGTAATAACGGCTTCAAAATAAGGATTATCTGAGATAACCTCTACTGTTTTAGCGCGGTAAAGTCCTTCTACCAAAATCCTCCAAGTGCCGCTTTGCGATTTAATAATTTGTTTGACCAAAGCTACAACGCCGATTTTGTAAATGGTTTCAGGTTTTGGATCGTCATCCCGCAAATCCTTTTGGGCTACTAAAAAAACCTGACGGCTTGAGGACATAACCTGATTTAAAGCCAGCAAAGATTTTTCACGGCCCACATCAAAATGAAGTACCATTTCAGGAAATAGTACCAGGCCACGCAATACCAGCATCGGCATTTTAATGGTTTCTGGCGGATTTTTTTGGTTGTCCAATGATTTATTTTCAATTTTGCGAACCGTTTCGCTCATCTTTTTTTACCCCTTTTTTGAAGATACTAGATAGATTCATAGCTGTTCTGCGGTCATTATATCATAATCCGACAAAAATAAAAAGAAAAAATCCTTGGACGAATATCCAATATTTCATGATAATTGCTAGCCAATCCCCTTTTCTATCATAAACCAGGGATTTGTAAATACATTATTGACTGCCATCGAAAAATGACAATGAGGGCCAGTAGAAAATCCGGTAGAACCCACAGCACCAATTTGCTGGCCTTGTTTTACCATATCGCCTTCCTTAACATTTAAAGATTCCATATGATAATAAAGGCTTTTCAAACCATATCCATGTTCAATTACAACTGTATTCCCTGTTAATGTAAGAAAACCGGAAAATTGTACACGCCCGTTTCCAGTGGCTAATACCGGAGTGCCAGCTTTTACAGCAATATCAATGCCGCTGTGGCGGGAAGCAACCTGAGAGCCATTGGTATACCGGATACTGCCATATTCCGTAGAAATCTTATCTTTTATTTCCCCGAAAATAGGAGAAATAAAGTTCCCTTCCCAATATTGCTGTGGATCGCTGATCAATTTTAACGGTTCAATGAGCTGTGTCCACTGATTATTTGCTTCCGCATTTCCAGCAGTATTCTTGGTTACCGTTTCATCGACGGTGAGATATTGTTCTTCAAAATCCCGGTCTGTAACTTTTATATTAAAATGAAAAGGTTTTCCATCTGCCTTAACATCCAGGGTATAATCACCAGGTGCTATGGTATAAGAAATAGGCAGCAAAGCAATCTGTCTGTTTCCCTGGGCAAAAAAGCGCGGAACAAAACCAAGTGAAGTTACAACAGAAATATCATCTGCATTTTCTACAAAAATTGCCATAGCATCCCCAACAATAGGAGCTTCTGTGGAAAGTGTAACTTGAGGTTCTATAACCTGGGGCTTGGAGGATGAAGAAGCTTTTATTGTTTCTGTTTTGCTTGCCGCAGGCTTAGAAGAAGATACGCCTGTAATGATACCAGACGATTCTTTTTGGGATGAAGATGCTTCTGCCTCATTTTTTTTCTCAAAAGCCGCAGTCCAACTGGAACAAGCACATAACAACATAGCAGAGGCAATAACTGCTGTTGCAAATTTAGATCCTATTTTCAAAAGCAATTCCTCCTTCAATATTTTTTACGGAAAAAGACAAAGTGTCTGCGCTTCCTGACGCCAAAGGCACTTTGTCTTTTTGAATCGACAGCTCTCTATTATGAAGCCGTTTCCCTACGGGAACGTGCCCGGGCAGGAGCAGAATTTGTCGTTATCAGGAGTCTTTGAGGCTTCCGGGTGGTATCATAGGTAAAAATAGGCCGTTTCTTTTTTGAAACACTGTCTTCTGTTACTGTAACCGATTCAACGGTATAATCTGAAGGTGCCTCATACATAACATCACTCAATACATCTTCCATAACAGCCAACAAACCCCGTGCACCCGTTTTCCGTTCAATGGCCTGTTTTGCAATGGCCTGCAATGCGGCTGGATCAAAATCCAGACGGATGTTATCTAATTGGAACATTTGCTTATATTGTTTCACCATAGAATTTTTTGGTTCTGTCAAAATTGTAACCAAAGCATCCTGATCCAAAGGCTCTAATACAGTAATAACCGGGGTACGTCCTACCAGTTCTGGAATCAAGCCGAATTTTACAAGATCATGGGGAATTACCTGCTGTAAAAGTTCATCTTTCAGTTTGGCATCTTTCAATGTAGAACCAAAGCCCAGGGAACTTTTATCAGTCCGTTTTTCAATGATCCGTTCAATGCCTTCAAAAGCACCGCCGCAAATAAAAAGAATATCCCTTGTATCCAACTGGATAAATTCCTGTTGAGGATGCTTACGGCCCCCCTGAGGAGGCACATTTGCTACGGTACCTTCTAAAATTTTCAGCAGTGCCTGCTGGACGCCTTCCCCGGAAACATCCCTTGTAATAGAAGGATTTTCGCTTTTCCGGGTAATTTTATCAATTTCGTCAATGTAAATAATCCCTTTTTGTGCCCGTTCCACATCATAATCAGCAGCCTGCAATAAGCGCAAAAGGATATTTTCCACATCTTCGCCGACATACCCTGCTTCTGTCAGAGTTGTGGCGTCTGCGATTGCAAAAGGAACATTCAGCATCCGTGCCAAAGTTTGGGCTAATAAAGTTTTTCCTACTCCGGTAGGCCCAATCATTAAAATATTTGCTTTATTGAGTTCCACATCTCCCCGGTCCCCAAAATAAATACGTTTATAGTGATTATAAACAGACACAGCCAATGCTTTTTTTGCACGTTCCTGGCCAATTACATAATCATCTAAACGGGCTTTAATTTCTTTTGGTTTCAATACTTGAATTGTCTGTTCCGGAACAGGACGGGGATGCGGACGGGGACGGCGTACTGCCGTATCCTCATCCAGCACCGATTGACATAATCCCACACATTCGTTGCAAATACAAACGCCAGGCCCGGCGATCAGGCGCTGGACCTGATTTTGCATTTTACCGCAAAAGGAACAGCGCAATTCCCTCTGCTGATCGTCATTCTTTGCCATTCGGCCTTCCTCCTGGTTCTATTAGCGGTGCGCAATAATTTGATCGATTAAGCCATAGGCTTTTGCTTCTTCAGCAGACATAAAATTGTCGCGATCCGTATCATGTTCAATGACTTCTAATGGCTGCCCTGTCTGTTCAGAAAGGATGCAGTTTAATTTTTCCCGTGTTTTTAAAATCCAATCAGCATGAATTTTAATATCAGAAGCCTGCCCTTTTGCACCGCCCATAGGCTGATGGATCATAATTTCCGCATTAGGCAGCGCCAGACGTTTGCCTTTCGCACCGGATGACAGTAAAAATGCTCCCATAGAAGCAGCCATCCCCATACAAATGGTGGATACATCGCATTTAATATAATTCATTGTGTCATAGATTGCCATTCCAGCCGTTACAGAGCCACCAGGACTATTGATATATAACTGAATATCTTTGTCTGGGTCCTGCCCTTCCAGATAGATCATCTGTGCAACTACAAGGCTTGCACTTGCATCTGTAACTTCTTCACACAGCATAATAATACGGTCATTTAGCAGGCGGGAAAAAATGTCATACGAACGTTCGCCCCGGTTGGTTTGCTCAACGACCATTGGCACCAAACTCATAAATGATTCCTCCATTCCCGCCAAGAAGCGGATAAAATCCACCGTATTTTTCAGGCGGCGGAATACCGACGCATGGATATATCCGCCGGTATGTATTCTCCCCTGGCAATAAGGGGAGCTATTTTTTAGGCATTTTTTTCTTCTTTTACTTCTTTGATGACAGCCGAATCACGAACCAAATCCAAAGCTTTGCCCATAGCAATATTTTCTTTTAAAGTATCCTCAGACAGAAGTTGTTTTACTTTTTCTGCTGTCATATTGTAGCTCTCAGAAAGTTCTTCATATTGTTTTTCAACTTCTTCCTGAGTAGGCTCAATATTTTCTAAGGCAACGATTTTTTGCAGGGCTAATTTGGTGCGGACCTGTTCCTGAGCAGAAGCTTCATAAGTTTTGCGGAAATCATCAATTTCCATACCGGCAAATTTCAAATAAGTTTCCAGATTCATACCCTGGCTGCGCAGACGCAGTTCAAATTCACGAACCATTTCGTCGATCCGTTCATCAAACATAGCCTGGGGAATATCTACTTTCATATTATTGCAGACGGTTTCCATCAAATGATTTTCTACATTGTTTTGAGCTTCTTCGTCGCTTTTTTCCTGTAATTTTTTGCGGATATCAGCGCGCAATTCTTCTAAAGTATCAAATTCGCTGACATCTTTTGCAAATTCGTCATCCAAAGCAGGTAGTTCTTTCATGCGGAGCTCATTTAATTTACATTTAAAGAGTGCAGGTTTCCCTTTCAGGTCATCTACATGGTAATCTTCTGGGAAAGAAACCTTTACATCAAAAGCTTCTCCTACATTTTTGCCTACCACTTGTTCTTCAAAACCGGGAATAAATTTGTTGGAACCCAGTGTCAGGGAATAATTTTCCCCTTTTCCGCCGGCAAAGGCCACGTCATCAATAAAGCCTTCAAAATCAATAACAGCCGTATCGCCATTTTCAGCAGCACGGTTTTCTACTGTTACCATACGGCCTGCCTGATCCCGCTGGCGTTCCACTTCTTTGTCAATTTCTTCGTCGGTTACTTCATGAATTACTTTTTCAGCTTCCAAGCCTTTGTAATCGCCCATTTCAACTTCCGGCTTTACAGCAACAGTTGCTTTAAAAGTATAGCCTTCCGGCGTAATATCATCCTCAATGTTTACAGAAGCGCGCCCTACAACATCAAGGCCTTTTTCTTTTACGGCAGCTTCATAAGCAGCCGGATAGGTATTATTGACGGCCTCTTCATAGAAAATGCCTTCACCGTACATTTTTTCAATCATTTTACGGGGTGCTTTCCCACGGCGGAATCCCGGTACTTGGATCCGTTTTACATTCTTTTTGAAGGCAGCATCTAAAGCAGCGCCGAACTCCTCTTTTCCAACGGCGATTTCCAGTTCAATCGTCTTGTCCTCATTTGTTTTCATGCCTTTAACAGTCATTTCATGCTCCATTCCGCCGCCCTGTACGGCAAAAAATTCCTGTATGTTGTCGTTCCCGCCTAACAGGGTCTAAAAAAGGCACAGGGGGAACGCAAAATGCGCATTTGCGCTGGGCCTGCCGCTTATCAAAATCAGGCGGCAAAGATCCACTATCAATGCATTATATCAAAATTGAAGCCATATGCCAATAGCCAAATACGATTTTTTTTCATTTTGAGAAAAATTTTTCTATTTTTCCCTATGATTTTCTTCCAATTTCACCTTCTTGGCCCTCTGTAACTGGTAATAGACGGAATTTCCGGTAGTCGCCGCTGACTAAATGGAATTCAATACCACAATATTTCCCATTTACAGCCCACCGGCATCCATCTGCATGGATATGCCCGTAGTAACACTGCTGCACACCAAACTGCCCCAGAACATCAAAGATTTCGGGACATATGCTGTCGCCATAAATTGGAGGGTAATGGAGAAATACAAAAACAGGAAATCCTGTTTTCGCGCCTTCTGACAAGGAAAGCTCCAAACGGATGGCTTCCCGGCGGATTATTTTTGTGTCAAAAGCTTTCCCTGTTTCCAAAAGCCATCCGCGTGATCCACAAACAGCAATCCCATCTGTAACAATGGTGTTATTATGGAGAATCTCTAAGGAGTTTAATCCATTTTCACAAAAAAAAGCATCCATTTTTGTCTTTGTTGTCCACCAATAGTCATGATTGCCTTTTAAAAGTATTTTTTTTCCTGGCAAATTCTCCAGAAAATGAAAATCCGGAAGGGCTTCTTCTAAGCTCATCCCCCAGGAGGTATCTCCAGCCAACACGACGGTATCCTGTGGGCGGACTTGTTCCTGCCAGTTTTGTTTGATTCGTTCCACATAATTTTCCCATCCGGGGAAAACATTCATAGAATGATCCCCGCCTAAAGAAAGGTGCAGATCGCCGATGGTATAAACAGCCAACCTGATCCCCCTTATTCCCGGAGAGCGCCCAGCAGTAAATCAAGGGCCTCATACCGGCGGAAAAAGGCCAACGCATTTCCGCCAAAAATTTTATCGGTCTGTTCCTGGCCAAATTCTGAAACCATTCTGTTATAAAAAGCAGGAATATCCTGCACCCCGGCCAGCCAGGAAGGCATGGCAGCTCCGTCAAAATCAGAGCCTAACGCAATTGTATTTTCTCCGCCTAAGGAGAGAAAATGCTGGATATGATCTGCTATTTCTTCAAAAGTGCAGTCCTTACCCCCATTGATAAATTGGGGATAAAAATTGATCCCCACCAGTCCCCCTATCGACACAATATGTTCAAACTGCCTGTCTGTCAAATTGCGTTTATGGCCAAATACAGCTCGGGAATTGGAGTGGGTTGCGATAAAAGGCCGTTTGGCATGCTGCGCTAAATCATCAAAAGCCCTGTCGCTTAAATGGGAAACATCTAAAATAACTCCATTCTGTTCTAAAACAGACGTGGCCATCCTGCCAAAGAAAGAAAGCCCTTCCCCGTTTTCCTGGCCTCCTGCGATTTCATTTGCACCATTCCAGGTTAATGTCAAGATTTTTACACCAGCTTGTGCCAACTTCCGCACATTTTTAATATCTCCAGCCAAAACAGATCCATTTTCCACCGTCAGCATACAGGCCACCCGTCCTGCATCCAATGCTGTTTCAATTTCGTTGCTGGTACGTACAGTCTGCATACGGGAAACATGAAGACGGAGCTGGGCCTGGTAAAAACGGACGGTCCGTTCGAAATACGCCGTTGCAGCAGGCCCTCTCAGATTGTCAGGGATATAGATAGCAAAGCATTGGCACCACCGGTCATCTGGCAGCCTGTCAATGGAAAGCTGAAAGCCGTCATTCAGCAAGCCACGTCCTTTTTCATTGGTTTCTGTTAAAGTATCACAATGCAAATCAAAGAAAAACACCTAATCCCTCCAAATCGTATGCGTGTTCGATATGATAAAAGTCTACAACTTCTAAGGATTTCGCTTCTGTGGTAATTTCAAAAACATCAAAACGGGGCTGGATAATACCGTTATTATAAAGACCCAACTCCTGTAAAAAAAGAACAGCCGTTTCAACAATCCGGCGCATTTGTCCGCGGTGGACAGATCCCGCCGGTTTTTCCCAACTATTTTTACTTCTTAATTTTACTTCTACAAAAGCGATAATATCCTCTTTTCGTGCGATAATATCAATTTCTCCATATCCCTTGCGCCAATTACGGGCTAAAATTTCGTAGCCATGGTTTTGCAGCCAGTCAGCAGCGAATTGTTCACCCCATAAGCCTTTTTCCCGCCGGTTCATAAGGATTGCTGCTTATAAAAGCTTTTTAAAAAGGTTTTCCGGTGGACTGGGGAAACGCCATAATCCCTCAGCATCTCATAATGGAGTTTTGTCCCATATCCTTTATGCTTCTCAAAGAGATATTCCGGATATTCCAGAGCTAATTTTTCCATGTAACGGTCCCGGGCGACTTTGGCTAAAATGGAGGCCGCAGCTATGGAAGCACTTTTGGCATCTCCGCCTACGAGGGTATGTATAGGGGCTTCCCCGGGGATTTCAGGTGCCCGGTTTCCGTCAACAAGGATCATATCCGGCTGAATCGAAAGCCCTTCTACTGCCCGGCGCATCGCTAAAAAAGTAGCCTGTAAAATGTTTAAGCGGTCAATTTCTTCCACTGTGGCAGTGGCAATGGACCAAGCTGCACTTTTTTCCTGAATCAGCTCAAAAAGCTTCTCCCTTTTTTTAGGAGTCAGCTTTTTTGAATCGTTGACACCTTCTATTTCTACCCCAACAGGCAGGATTATTGCGGCTGCGTAAACATCTCCAGCTAATGGGCCTCGTCCTGCTTCATCTACGCCGCATAAAAGAAGCCCCTTTTCCCAAAGGGCCTGTTCATATTCATACATTTGAATCTATATTCCCTTCCGGCGGCGATTCTAGTGTCAGCCTGCCGATTTTCCCGCTTCGGAATTCATCAAGGACGGCTGTTGCCGCACGTTCTGTATTGACTTCACCGCCTGAAATCAACATTCCGCGTTTTCTTCCCACCAATTCCAAAAGGCCGTAAGCATCCAGATCTTTTGCTTCTTCTTCCTGAAACCGGTAACGGGCAGCCAGCAAATCTGGATAACGCTTGCGCAAAAGCAGTAACAGCCGCATAGCTAACAGTTCAATATCCAACACTTGATCTTTTACTGCACCAGTAAAAGCTAAATGTTCCCCAACTTCCAGATCTTCAAACTTAGGCCAAAGAACTCCAGGCATATCTAAAAGCTCAAAGCCTCCCGATAAAGTAACCCACTGACGTCCCCGGGTTACGCCTGGCCGGTCTTCTACTTTTGTACGGCGTCCCCCTGCCAGCCGGTTGATCAGGGAGGATTTTCCTACATTTGGAATTCCTACAATCATCATCCGAATCGGCTGCCCTGCCATCCCTTTGGCGGCTCTGCGTTCCAATAATGGACTTAATGTCTTTTTCACCAAAGGCAAAAATCCGCCTAAATTTTTTCCGCTGCGGCAGTCTGTTGGCAGGGCTGGCAAGTTTGCTTTTCGATAATAAGCGATCCAGCGCTGGGTCATTTCTTCATCTGCTGAGTCGTATTTATTTAAAAGAATAATCCTGGGTTTTTGACCAACAATCTGGCTGATTTCAGGATTCCGGCTGGAAATTGGAATCCGTGCATCTGTTAATTCAATTACAATATCAACCAGCCGCATATTTTCTTTCATTAAACGGCGGGTTTTTGCCATATGGCCGGGGAACCACTGGATCGAAGGGATCATTGCGCCAATTTCATTTTCTTGTGCCATTGCATTTCACTCCATTCCGCCGTATTGCTCAGGCTTATTCAACTGCTCCAATTTTGCTGAATGGGAGGAAACGGAAAATAGCTTTCCCCATCACACGCCGCAGATCGATCATTCCAATATCTGTCATTCTGCTGTCCGCAGAGTGGTTCCGGTTATCCCCCATAACAAATAAGCATCCATCCGGCACAATAACAGGAAATTCTACATCATGGCTGGTAGCGGTCAGTTCATTGATATAAGGTTCAGACAGCAATTCCCCATTACGGAAAACATCACCTGTAAAAAAATTGATGTTGATTTCATCTCCGGCTTTTCCAATAACACGCTTAATAATAGGCGGCTCCTGCTGCTGGGTGCGGTCTATTACAATAATGTCCCCATATTGTGGATCATTATAACCGATCTGCTGCAAAAGAAGCCTTTCCCGATCCAATAATGTAGGCACCATAGAACTTCCGGAAACAGTAGCTGTCCGGAATAAAAATGTAAAAATCAACAAGATAGCTACAATCGCAAAAATACAGGATTCCAGCCATTCAAAGACTTCCCCTGCCCCGCTTTTTTCCTCCTTAGGAGTTTCCGGTTCTTTTTGTATTTCCTGTTCAAAATCGTTCATAATACAAGCACCCGTTTCTAAATTTTAATGATCTGGCCAGGAGTCCTAACCAGAAAGGTACAATAGCTGCTGTGCGGCTATTGTACCATAGGAATCCTTGTAAATCAAGTATTTTCCACAGGAGGAAGCCGTTCAAAAGGCTTTCCTGTACAGTCTGTTCCATCTGTTTCTGTTTGAAATTCTGTCATGTGGTTCCAATAACGTTTTGGCATATGGGTCATACGGCATCTGGGATTCTCCCTTCCCTCCACGGCAGCCGTATCATAATAGCAGCGCCAAAGTTTGCGGTATTCCCGTTCGATGCCATCTGCCGCATCCAATTGAAGGGAATCAATTTCCCGGATTGCGGAATGTCCGTTTTGATAAAAAAGAGCCTGTTTATGGGAAATATCATGGATTAAAAAGGCTTCCCTTGGAAAGCGCTGGACAAAATGATTTTGCATGAGAGGCAGTACCATTGCTTTCGGAGCGATTTCCGCCGCCAGTATGCCCTGATAATCGGAAAAACGGAGAAATTGGATATATTGATGGGCTTCATTTCGGGCCGTACGTACAGCATTAAAAACGGGTGTTACATGAGGCTCTGACGTCCTTTGGCAAACAGAAGCTCCTTTTTGAAACGCTGCGCAAATAAAATGATAAAGGATGATTGCCCGATCGGGAACGCAGGAAAGCCATCCAACACGGACCCATTCTGCGGCATCCCCTAACGCTTTTAAAGCCCGCCAAACACGGACTGCATGGCTTCGTTCTGTGTCAATCGAGCGTGATGGAAGAAAAGAAGGTGTTCCTTCCGGTAAAATATCTTCTGGGGATTCCTGCTGTACGTAGCTTTCAAACACACAGCAAAGCAAGCCTTCCAAGGATCCATCATAAGTATAAATCAAACTGGCCATGGCAGTTTCTCTCTTTCCTGCACTGGATTATATAGGGAAAGCTGTTCCGGAACGTCTGCCGGCAGGCCATCCCGCAAGGCCCGTAAAGCAGAAGTCGTAGAAAATTTCATACCATCCATTGTATGGCCAGAGCAGAGAAGAAAATATCTTGCCCGTTTCAGGACAACCCCAATACGCCGGAGAGCAGAAAAATCCAATGAACCGAATTTCCTGCATTCTATAATCCGGCGGGCACTTTTTACCCCGATTCCCGGTACCCTTAAAAGTGTATTATAAGGTGCCGTATTGACCTCAACAGGAAAAAGTTCCGGATGTGTAATAGCCCAATTGCTTTTAGGGTCCAATGTCATATCTAAATCCTGTTGGTTTTCGCTTAAAAGCTCCTCGGCTTGGAATCCATAAAAACGAAGAAGCCAGTCTGCCTGATATAAACGGTGTTCCCGCAGTAAAGGCGGTTTGCTGGAACGGTCTGGAAGCAGACGATCCTCCACCATGGGGACATAAGCAGAAAAAAATACCCGTTTCAGCTTATATTTCTTATAAAGGCTTTGTGTCAAACGCAATATTTGGTAATCTGTGTCAGGTGTAGCGCCAATAATCATTTGTGTGCTCTGCCCTGCTGGAGCAAACTTTGGCGTGTGACGGTATTTTACCAGCTCTGTCCCATTCTCTGTTATTTTCTGGCTGATAAATCCCATAGGCCGCAAAATAGATTCCTTACTTTTATCCGGTGCAAGGGACTGCAAGCTGGTCTGGCTGGGCAATTCAATGTTGACGCTGACCCGGTCTGCCAGAAGTCCCAACCGGGTTGTCAGTATATTATCGGCTCCAGGAATCGCTTTAGCATGGATGTACCCATGAAATCCGTATTCATTCCGCAATAATTCTAAAGTTTCAATCAAACGTTCCGTGGTATAGTCCGGATTCCGCATAATCCCGGAAGATAAAAAAAGTCCTTCAATATAGTTGCGGCGGTAAAACTGTATGGTTAGATCCGCCAGTTCCCGGGGTGTAAAAGCTGCACGAGGCCCTGGATTATCCCGCCGGTTGACACAATATTTACAATTATAGATACAGTGGTTGGTAAATAAAACCTTCAATAAGGAAATACAGCGGCCGTCTGCTGCAAAACTATGGCAAAGGCCTGCTAATGAACAACTTCCTATTCCCTGAGTTCCCCTTCTGTCTACGCCGCTGGAAGTACAGGAAACATCATACTTTGCAGCACGGGACAAAATTTGCAGCTTTTCCATTAAATCCATATGGAAACACATCCTATCAGTTGTTATCAGTACCATTTTAATCCTTATCGTCAGAAAAGTCAAACAAAAATACAAATAATGATTGTATTTTTAGCTTATTAACTCTTTTTATACAAAAATCGGATTATGCCAGACAGCACAACCCGATTGATTTAAATTTTTTGTGGATGATGTCCCCGAAGGGCTTTTGCAGCGGCGAAAAGGCGCATAACAGAAGTTACAACAAGGATTCCCAAGGCTAAAGCTCCCGCGACTCCAAAAGTATGGGAGCCTTCCTGTAAAAATGCCATCATATCCCCATTGATACAGTGCTCCATTGTATGGTAAATTCCTCCGCCTGGTACCAATGGAATCAGGCTTATGACAAGGTATACGGTAGCTGGTGATTTAAAAATTCTTGCCATAATTTCTGCATATATTGTCAAAGCAGTTGTTGCCAAAAAAGCCTGTAAAATATCATTTTGTAAGAAATTGAAAAGCAGATAAACAGCCCAACATAAACCGCTGCCCAGGGAAGCAAAAAAAAGCATATGCTTACGGGGCCGGATATTGGCTAAAAAGCAATATCCAAAGCTGCCTACAAAGGCATAAAAACAAAAAAGTAAAAATTGCAACAAGCTTCTTCTCTCCCTCCCCTTTACCGAGCCAGGCTAAGTACAACACCAGCACCAAGAGCGATCGCTGTTGCAGTTAAAAGCGCTTCTGCCAGCCGTGCCTGTCCTGATACATAATCCCCTGCAATCAAATCCCGCATGGAATTGGTTAAAGCCAACCCAGGCACTAATATCATTAAAGCCCCTATTACAATTTTATCCAGATGTAAGCGGTTAAACTGGAACTGGGTAAAAAAGAGGCTCATCAGCATAATCAATCCGCCGCCGATAATATTGACAAAGATGCCGTTGCTTCCCAACTGTTCCAGTCCGTTGGCAAGGAACTGGGTTATTGCCGCAATCAATGCAGCACAAAGCGCGTCAGCCAATGTACCGCCATAAAAAAGTGTAAAGCCAAATCCCACAAGAGCAGCCCCTGCTGTACGCATCAAAGGAGAATATCTTTGCTCATTTTGGAT
The DNA here is from genome assembly GCA_003612625.1 of bacterium 1XD42-1. Taxonomy (GTDB): domain Bacteria; phylum Bacillota; class Clostridia; order Oscillospirales; family Ruminococcaceae; genus Anaerotruncus. Next base: position 30,494 of record RAZJ01000003.1, read on the forward strand.
GGCGCGAAGCCGTTCATAGACTTCTTCCGGCGGGTCCGGCCTCTGGCAGATTTCCCGGCAAAGGCCATTGATCCGATCCACCCGGTTTAAATCTGTACGGCGGCAGCGGATACGGCGGGTTTTTGCGATAGAATGTTTATGAGAGGGGGTAATTGAAATTGTCATGCAGGTTGGAATGACAAATACATCTGCATCTGTATAGCCATAGGCATGGAAAACACGCTGCATGGTATCTTCTACCCGGTAAGTTTCCGCACCATTTTCCAAAAGCTCGCAGCCAATATCGGTTACTAAGTTTAAAAGCTGTGCTGTATCCATATCAATCTCCCAAAAATGCTATAAAGCATCTAATTTTTGTTCTGCTACATTATTTTTTCCCAATATGGACTCCATCAAGCGGAATAGTTCTAATGTACTTCTAAATTCATATCTTTTATCCTGCTCTACCCACAAAATCCAGCCCTGGCAAGTAGCATGCTGCCGGAAAATCATTTGCAGTAAAAAAGTAGCCATGAGCCCAGGTTCTTCTTCCCATTGCTGCTGCTCATTTTCTAATAAAGGCTCAGGAATTGTTTTTTTAGGCTGCGGGCAGCCAGACCCAAAAGAACGGAATTGAAATGTACTTTCAGGGAACCCGATTTTATTATAAAACCGGTATAAGTACCGCAGCAATTCGATTGCTCCCTGAAAAGGGAAAACCCCTAAAAGACCGGATTCCAGCCGCCCATAAAAATCATAATCTTCCAGCTTGTCTATGCAGATCCGTACAACAGAATGTTGGGATGAATTGTGCCAAATTCTTTCCACTGAAGCCACCTGCCTTTTCGCAGTGAAAATTTTTTTACAATCATTTCCCTTATTGTACATGCCGGAAGTAAAACTGTCAATAGTTCACATTTTATGTATATATATCCTGTGAGAAAAGACTAAAATAAAAGTTTTTCATATAGTTCATCCTGATGATCAAGAAAAAATTTTTTGATTTTTTCAGGCTCCTGGGCCTTGGAGGGACTCAATACATATTGTAAATCAGCATGTTTTCCTGTAAGGGCTGACAAGCTTTCACAGGCAGCTCCCGCAGGATCTTTTTGGCCTGTAAATACGACTGATAAAATACGTTCCATTCCTGCCATTTTTAATGGAAATAGTGGACATCCATAGCGGGCTGAAAAATCACAAAGCTGGAATTTTCCTAGTTTTTCAGTTCCTTTGCCATACCAAGGCTTCATTGCAGCACTTAAAGCCTTTTTTTCGGCTCCTCTTAAAGGTTTCACTTTTAAATTTCCTGCTTTTGAATGAAGCCCGTCTGCCCAAGTCACGACTGTTCCCGTTTGTAAATCAACACTGTTTAATGCAAGGGCACAACGCTGTATACAAGGCAATCCGGTACAAAAACAGGATAATGCCTGATTAGATTCTTTTTCCTGGAATAAACGATCTGTTCGTTTTTTGATTTCATCGGTCGGTAAACCGCGGCTCCATAAAAGCATGGGAGCCGCTGGCAATGAATTACAGGAAATCATTTCTGGGCCTAAAGATAAATAAGTTAATTCTTCAGCCAATATATAGGCATACTGTGCGCCAGGGCCGCAGCCGCTGCAAGCCAATCCGATTTTCATAAGGGTTCCCTCCTTGAGCGATAAACACTCCAAGGTATCCTATGCAACAGAAAAGCTTTTGGGAACACCTATAATTAGCTTATGGAAAAGGGGCAAACCGTTCCATAATGGCTAAAGCTACCCGGAGTCCGTCTACGGCGGCACTCATAATCCCGCCTGCATAGCCGGCTCCTTCCGCACAAGGATAAACATTTTCAAAACCACAGGCCTGATAATTTTCCTGACGCAGGATTCTTACAGGAGAGGAGGTACGTGTTTCTATCCCTGTTAAAACAGAATCTTCTGCCGCAAATCCAGGCAGCTTTTTTGAAAAACGGATAAATCCTTTTTTCAGCATGTCTGTTACAAATGGCGGGAATAATCCTGCAAAATCAGCCTCTGCAACTCCCCGGCAATAGGAAGGCGTAACATGTCCAGAAGAAAATCCTTTTTCTCCCTTTAAGAAATGCCCCATATCCTGTACAGGAGCACAATATTTTCCACCGCCAGCCTGGAACGCCAGCTTTTCCAAATGCTGTTGAAACCGCATCCCATCTAAATGGTTATTTCCATAGTCTGTCGGGCCCACAGAAACAGCGACTGCACTATTAGCATTGATTCCATTGCGGGCGTGGCAGCTCATTCCATTTGTAACGACCATGCCTTCCTGGGAAGCTGCCGGTACAACGACCCCTCCAGGACACATGCAGAAGGTATAAACACCCCGTTCCCCTTCCCTGTAAGAAAGCTGGTATTCCCCAGGCGGCAAGGCTGGATGGCCTGCCAATTCTCCATAAAGTCCTTTATCAATTTCTTGTTGGAGATGCTCGACACGTACCCCCACCGAAAAAGGCTTTGGCGCCATAGAAAAATTTTTTTGTTCCAGCATAAGAAATGTATCACGGGCACTGTGACCGACAGCTAAAACCAATACACTGGCAGGGATTTCCTCATCTGGCGTTTTTACAGACAAAATGTCATTTTTCTGTTGTAAATCCATCAAAGGTGTTTCAAACCGTATTTCTCCGCCTGAGGCGATCAATTCCTGGCGCAGATTTGTTACCACATTCCGTAATAAGTCTGTACCAATATGGGGTTTGGCCTTATATAAAATTTCAGCAGGCGCTCCTAATTTTACAAATTCCTGCAGCACCCAGTCACATTTTGCATCGCCGATTCGGGTTGTCAACTTTCCGTCAGAAAAGGTTCCAGCTCCCCCTTCCCCGAATTGTACATTGGCCTCCGGATCTAAAATACCTGTTTCCCAAAAAAATTCTACTTTTTGAACCCGTTTTTCCATAGCAGGGCCGCGCTCCAATATCAATGGACGATAGCCGTAGCGTGCCAGTAAAAGGCCGCAAAACATTCCGGCAGGGCCAAACCCCGCAATAACTGGGCGACATTTCATAGGTGATTTTCCATATGAAATTTTCATAGGCTGGGACTGGTGCAGTACGATATTTTGACTTTTATAGCGCTGGTATATTTTATTTTCATTTTCTGTTTCCACAGAAATGGTATGGACAAAATGGACTGGCCGCCGCCGGGCATCAACTGAAGTTTTTGCCACAGCGCAACGGGCTTTTTTCAAGCCAAGGGCCTTTTGTGCTTTTTGAAAAGCAGACTCAATTGGTTCATCCAATCCTGTTACGATTCCACTGACCCAAATCGCCATAGGAAATTCCAACGATCCTTTCCTTTTACAAAAGAAAACGTCCCGGAGGACAGCGCCGGGACGCTAAACTTTTCTATGAATTTTTTTCCTGGATAGAAACGACAGCCATATAAGCCCCATTTGAATTGTTTACTGCCCAAACAAAGCCTTTTCCGGGAGCTGAAATTGTAACAGGCAGATTATATGGTCCCGTAGCAAGCTCTTTATTGGACAAGTCAATTTCTGCTACAATATCCTGGGCTGTTAAAGTTTCTAAAATGTCCTTATCCCCTAAGAAACGGACATTATTGATGCTTTTTGTCATTAAAGATGCATCAAAATTAACTGGGACATTTTTCAAAAAGATGTTTGTATCTGGAATGGTGAAATTTGCGGAAGCAATTTCTTCTAAATCAAAAGAAACTGTTATGGTTTCTGGGGCATCAACCGCTTCCACTCCATTGGGCAAGCTGACTTCAAAAGTGAGAATCCGTCCTTCATCAATTTCATTCAGCGCCACATAACCAATAGAAAGTTCATCACTCATTTTATCCACTATTGATTCCAGACCAGCTACCGTAATGGTATCCGTAGAAAACGTATAATGGAATTGATCCAGTGGGAAGCCCTGGGGATACCCGGTAAAATCAAAAGTAACTTTTAATTGTTTTTGTTTATAGACGGGAACTATTACATCAATGGAATCGGTTTCTAAAATAAGGGATTCCGTAGAAATTTCACTTCCGTCTGCGCGGTATAATTTAATTTTACACCGGCGGGTATCTGTTTTTGTCAAAGGCTCGGTATAATTGACTTCGGCCACACAGCGGTCAATGCTTTGAATATCCGTATCCGGGCCAGTAATGTCAATGGTTTTCGGTGTAATGCGGGTACTTTGAGCAACATAGTTTTCAGGAACAGAAAGCCCGCGGATTTCTGGAACAATGGTAAAAGTTTTTGTTGTCTGCTGATCCACCCGCAAAGTTGCCGTAGAGGGCGTAATACTTAATATAGTGACGCCTCTGGCACTGGCAATATTGGCCCGAAGCGGGACTTCATAAGTCCCCTTTTGTGGAATTTCGGACAAATCTGCATAGATGGAAAGACTTTCCGGATCTTGTTTTAATGCACTTAGAATTTTCCGATCTGCCCTGACTTCTACACGAACTTTTAAATCTTCTTTTGTAATGACCTTTAAATTTTTAGGAACCAGATATTCTTCCTGTCCGATTTCAAAATCTACTGGCACATTGCTAATAGTATTGGATTCAATGGTGCTGATATAAGTAACAATCAGCATCCAGGCGACTGCGGAAAGGGCCAAAGAAAAAATCATTAAAAATCTTTTATTATCCAGGAGCTTAGAAAAATTAAATTTCATCCTTTCCGCCCCTTTCTGCGGTCAAATATTTTTTCCGGCCCGTCTTTTTCCGAAAGCAAAGCAGAAGACAAAACGCTCCGAAGCTTTTCCATAGAAATACCCCGTTCTAAATGGCCATTTCGGCAAATAGTAAGGTATCCGGTTTCTTCGGAAACCACCACTACTAAAGCGTCACTGACTTCACTCATACCCAAAGCAGCCCGGTGACGGGTCCCCAATTCCCGGCTGATTTCGGAATTATCAGAAAGGGGTAAAAAACAGCCTGCCGCATGGATTCTTCCATCGCGTATAATCATAGCACCATCATGTAATGGGGAATTCGGGAAAAATATGTTTCCAATCAATTCCGGAGAGGGATCGGCATCCACAATTGTGCCGGTTTTAATAATTTCTCCCAGTTTTGTTTCCATTTCAATGACAATCAATGCCCCTATCCGCTGGCGGGAAAGTGAAGGCGCTTCTTCCAGCAATGCTTCTATAAACCTTGTCCATCCGTTTAGCTGCTCCTGTTCGGAAAGGCCGGAAGAAAACATCGGCAGCTTACTAATACGGGAACGGCCTACCTGTTCTAAAGCCCGCCGTAATTCCGGCTGGAAAACGACAACCATCGCAAAAAGCCCGGCCTGAAGCACATTATCCATTAAAAAGCTAAGCATTTTTAATTTTAGCAGCCTGGAAATAAAGTAAAATAAGAACATGATCCCAATGCCTTTTACCAATTGGGCAGCACGGGTTTCCCTGACTAATTTTACTCCATGATAAATAAGGTATGCCATTATCAGGATATCCAAAGCATCTTCCAAGCCAAAGATGCCAAAGGTGGTATCCCAAATGCCGTGCAGTCCGGCGAAAAATTGTTCCAAATATGCAGTCATTTTTCCTGCTCTCCTGCCGTTTTGCAAAGCCGCCTGAATATGGTTAGGCGTATGCACAAAATTTTTCCGGCCGGCGTTTGATCGCCGGCCGTTCCCTTTGAGAAAAAGGGGGTTCTTTTGCTCAAAAGAGGACTATTCCTATTTTATCACATCCTTATGGTAAATCAATCTTTTTTTGCGGCGTTTGCAATTCTTTCCCTGGGGAATTTACGATACGCTTTACAGCTTCTGCCAATGCACGGCCCTGCTCCACTGTATTGAAAGCTCCTGCACTGATCCGGACGGTACCAGTTTGGCTTGTTCCAAACTTTTTATGGGCAAGTGGAGCGCATTGCATCCCGCCGCGGACAGCAAATCCCAGTTCATTCAGTTTGGAAGCGGTTTCCTCTGAATTTAAGCCTTTGATGTTAAAGCTTAATACAGCAGCCTGAGCTTCTAAAGCAGGCCTTTTTGTGTAAAGTATAACATCTTTACATTGTTCCAGCATATCGTAGATTGTGGTAATAACCTGCATTTCACGCTGGGCGATTCCATCAATTCCGCAATGTGCTACAAAGTCCAGCCCTGCCCCAAGGCCAATGATTCCCATTGTATTTAATGTTCCGGATTCTAAATGATCCGGCATAAAATCTGGCTGGGCATATTCATGGGAAACGCTACCGGTTCCCCCTTCCATCAAGGGGATCAGTTTCTTGCCGTAAGGCGTAATCAGAAGCCCGGTCCCCGTTGGGCCATATAATCCTTTGTGCCCTGCTGTACAAAGGAAATCGATCTGCATTTCTTTCATATTGATGTGTTCTGTACCTGCTGTCTGTGCAGCATCCATAATATAGTAAATCCCATATTTCCGGGCAATTTTTCCTAAACGTTTTGCAGGCAGCTTCAATCCAAATACATTTGATGCATGGGTAGCGATAATAGCCCGTGTATTGGGACGGATCGCATGACAGAAAGAAAGCTCTGTTTTTACCGGATCTGCAAAAGTTTCAGCCACACTATAAGTGATAATTCCTTTTGCTGCCAGTGCGTAAACAGGACGCAAAACAGAATTGTGCTCCAAATCAGAAATGACTACATGATCGCCCGGGCGCAAAAGACCTTTAATCACTGTATTCAGTGCATGAGTACAATTTTGGGTAAAAGCAACCTGTTCAACATCTTCCGCCCCAAAAAAAGATGCTGCTTTTTCCCGGACTTCATAAATGCGGAGGGATGTTTGAGCCGCCAATTCATGACCGCTGCGGCCAGGATTTGCACCATACCGCAGCAGAGCTTCATCCACCGCATTTTTAACACACATTGGTTTTGGAAATGTGGTAGCGGCATTATCAAAATAAATCATCCGTCAACCCCCTTGAATTTCCACAACCTGAATCCCTGCCCTGGCAAGCAGGTTGACAGCAGTTTCTATATTGCCGCTTATTTTTAAGGCATAGCCGCATCCCTGGCGGTTAAGAGAGGATGCCCTTTGGACATAAGCAGGAATCCTGTTGCTTTCAAGGATTTTCTGGCCTTTGATGGCATTGGTGACGGAACGCACTATTAAAACCGAATCGTTCACAGCCATAGTGATTTCTCCCAACAATAGGAATGGATCAAATTCCAATCCCTTAGATTACTGCGGGGCCACACAAGCTGCCCCGATTCCAAAAAAAGGTTTTTCAATCTTCTTGGAAGCTTGACATTTTGCTGGGAACCCCGCTGTATCATCTTATGCGGCAGGAAGCACCTTTGCCCATAGCCATATAAAAAAGGCCGGAACCTGAATAAACGGCTCCAGCCCTGACGGAATTACCGAATTACCTTTCGCTTAACTGGCGCTCCAGCCAAATAGAGGCAATATTCATTGCATCATAAAGGGTATCTTTTTCCGTTTTTTTCAGGATTCTGTCCCGTGGGCGTAATTCTTCATCCGTGGACCAAATTTGAACAGAAACCTTATTAGGAAGTTTTTCTCCATTAAATTCTGTTTCCCCATTGATTTTCATTACAGCAACATACTTATCTGTCATACTGCCATAATAGATTGTATTTCCTGAGCGAACCAATGGCCTGCCTTTATAAAGTAAATTCCCCTGCTGTTCTGTTTTTTTCTCTTTGTCCATATCATCATCTCGCAATTCACATCAAAATTTCTTCCGTAAGTATAGCATAAAAATTGCCTTGTGTAAAGGGACGCCCTGTTTATTTCAAAACAGCAACGGTAACGCCAGCTTCCCCTTCCCCATAAACGCCTAAACGGAAAGATTTCACATTGCGGTGGTTTTTTAAATGTTTTTGTACAGCGGAGCGCAGGACACCTGTCCCTTTCCCATGGATAATCCGGACTGTTTCTAAACCGGACATAACGCAGCTGTCAATAAAGCGGTCTACTTCCATAATGGCTTCATCCGCCGTCATTCCCCGCAAATCCAATTCAGTTTTAATTTGCCGTGCAGCTTTAGAGCCAATTCCGTCCCGTTTGGTATAACCGGAATGGCTGGCTGTAACCTGTTTATCTTGTTGGTTTAACAGCCGGACTTCGGACTGGTGGACTTTTGTTTTTAAAATTCCGGCTTGTACTGTAATATATCCCTGACCATCTGGGGCAGAAAGTACCGTTCCATCCCGGTTCATCTCAATCAAACGCACCATATCGCCCCTGCGCAATGGCCGGATATGGGAAATCCCGCCGCTTTTTTTCATTACCGGATCAGCCAGTTCCTGCAATTTACGCATATCTGCTTTAAAGCCTACTTTTGCCTGGGCAGCCATCTGGGCAAAATCAGCATTTTCTTTTTCTTTGCGCAAAGCATCCAATTCATCCAGCAGCTTCTGGGCTTGGGCTGTTACCTGTTCCACAATACTGCGGGCTTGGATTCTTGCCCGTTCCAGTTCCCTTTCCCGTTCATTTTCCATAGCTTTGCGGGCATCTTCTGCTTTTTCACTGGCCTGCTGTGCTTCCAGCCGTTGAGCAGCGGCAGTTTCCTTTTCATATTCCAATGCCTGCCGGGCTGTTTCCAGCTGGGAAACTACATCTTCAAAGCGGGCATTGTCCCGGGAAACATGCTGCCGGGCATTTTCTATCACATCACCAGGAAGTCCCAGCCGTTCCCCGATAGCAAACGCATTGGAACGCCCGGGAACGCCGATCAGCAGCCGGTAGGTTGGACGCAGGGTTGTAACGTCAAATTCACAGGAAGCGTTTTCCACGCCCGGGGTATTTAAAGCAAACATTTTAATTTCCGCATAATGGGTAGTGGCTACAATTTTAGCCCCCTGCCGCTGGAGCTGTTCAATAATTGCCACAGCCAGGGCGGCTCCTTCCACAGGATCGGTCCCTGCTCCCAGCTCGTCCAGCAGAACTAAGGCTTTTTCATTGGCCTGATCCAATATTTTGACAATATTGGTCATGTGGGCTGAAAAAGTAGATAAGCTTTGTTCAATACTTTGTTCATCCCCAATATCGACCAGCAGCTTTTCAAAGACTGGTAGTGTACTGCCATCCGCAACTGGAAGCATCAAACCACATTGTGCCATCATTTGCAGCAATCCCAAAGTTTTAATGGCTACGGTTTTGCCCCCTGTATTGGGGCCTGTTACGACTAAAGTGTCAAAATCTTTTCCCAAACGTAAATCAATCGGGACAACCGATTCTTTTGGGATCAGGGGATGACGCGCTTTATGGAGGTCAATCGTGCCATTTTCATTAAATACAGGTACTGTTGCCCGCTGTTCGTCAGCTAAACGGCTTTTGGCAAAATAAAGATCCAGTTCAATTAAAATTTCATAACTGCTTTGGATTCGGTCAGCACAATCCCCCACTTGTCCAGATAAGGCATAAAGAATGCGGTCTACTTCGGCTTTTTCCTCATTTTGAAGCAAACGTATTTCATTATTTGCTTCAACTACGGCCATTGGTTCAATAAAAACTGTTGCGCCGGAAGAAGATGTATCATGGACTAGTCCGCGGATTTCAGAACGGTATTCCATTTTAACTGGCACAACAAAACGGCCGTCACGCTGGGTAATAATACTTTCCTGTAAAAATTTCTGATATGTCTGGGAACGTACCATATGTTCCAGGACTTCTCTGGCCTTTGCCCCAGCCTGACGGATTTTCCGGCGGATATTGGCCAAATCCGCACTGGCATTATCTGCAATTTCATCCTCCGATAAAATTGTGTCTACAATATCCCTCCGGAGAGAAGGTATGGAAGCAATACCATCCAGTAAAAATTCCAAGCTGCCTGCGCCATCTTCCAGTTGATCCCGCCAGCGGGTCATGGTTTCCATAGCCCGCAGGATACCTGCCACAGTAAGCAGTTCCCCGGGAGATAATTTTGCTCCGATTTTTGCCCGCTGCAAAATACCTCCACAGTCCTGAATACCACTTACAGAAGGCGTAGAATAACGGATGGTTAAACTATTTGCATCCACTGTCCGTTCCATCAAGCTCCGGGCTTCTTCTATTGTATGAACCGGTTCTATTTGACGGGCCAAAGCGCGGGCTCCTTCACAAGTACAAAGCTGTGCAAGCCGTTCTATAATTTTTGGCAGTTCTACTGTCGTACAATATTTATCCATAAAGAAACTCCATTTCTCTTTCGATATCATCAATCTCTGACACTCTCATAAAAGTCAAAAGTAGGCAATTTCCGTTCCAACTGTGTCATAACATAATGTTCTGTTACCTGGTTCAAATAACGGATGCCATTTGGGGATAAGGAAAACCCAAAAAGCTTTTCCTTATCAGAATATACAATATGACGCATGGCAGCCAGTACACTTTTAGGAAGTTCCACACGGCCTGGTATATTTTCTCCCCCACAGCGGCCGCATAATAATTCAGAAGAAAGGGGGATAAAATACATCCGTTCAGCCTCAAAAGAACGGCAGTTCTGGCAGCCGATCAAATCCGGCATAAATCCAGCCATTGTCATAAGGCGGAGTTCATAAACAGGCTTTATTTCCTGGCAGGCCCGTTTTCCCCGATCCAGCAAGTGCAGTGAATTTAACAGCAAGCGTAAATATTCTTCTGCTGGTTCTTCCCGTGGCGCTGTCTGCATCGTTAATTCACAAAAATAAGAAGCCAATGCCAATTTTTCCACATCGCTCCGTACACCCATAAAGAGCCGGACTAAATCCGCTTTATCTACGGAATAACGATCCCGATTGGAAAACAGCACAAAACACGAGCAGCTCAAAAGCTCTGTTGCCGCCCTTAATGCGCCCCGCTTTCTTACTCCCCGTGCATAAGCTGTTATAACGCCTTTTTCTTTTGTCAGCAGCGTTAATATACTGTCAAAATCTTTGGATGGCTGTTCCCTCAGCACAATCCCTTCCGTCATGATATGCAATTGTTTCTCCCGCAGCATTTGCTGCTTTTTGTTTTATATCAATATATTTGAGATAATCCAGAACCATACCTGTGTGAAGAAAATTTTCATATGCACCCTGCGGATTAGGAACCATTCGGAACACCTCCAAAATTGGTTTTGTTCCTTATTGTTTCCAAAAATACCGTTTCTATGGCTGGCAATGATTCGCTATTAACGGTATCCAAAATTTCGTATAATATTTTCATGGTTCCGCCAATCTTCACGGACTTTTACCCAGCATTGCAGGTTCACCCGGCAGCCTAAAAAGCTTTCAATTTCAATCCGGGCCTGGCTGGCAATTTTTTTCAGCATTGCACCGCCTTTTCCAATAATCATCCCTTTATGGCTGTCTTTTTCACAAAAGATTTGAACTTCAATATCCATAATATCATCTTTTTTCCCACGTTCCCGCATCCGTTCAACAGATACAGCGGTTCCATGGGGGATTTCATCAAATAAACAGCGCAGCAGCTTCTCCCGGACGATTTCAGCAACAATAACCCGTTCCGGCTGATCGGTTACGGTTTCCGCATCAAAGAAAAAAGGAGAAGGTTCAGCAAATTTGACAAGTTCATCTACCAATACTGGAAGGCCGTCCCCAGTCAGAGCGCTTAACGGCACAACTGCCTGAAAAGGGAAACATTCCATAAATGCGGCAATACGGGGCATGAGCTTTTCCTTAGCCGGAAGCGTATCAATTTTATTTAATACCAAAATTCCCGGCAGCCTTTTTTCCCGGAAAGATTCCATCAGATCCCGTTCCGCTTTTTGGATGTCACCTTCTGGTTCTGTTACCAAAATGCCTGCATCCACATCAGCTACACTGCCGCTGGTTTGTTTTACCATATATTCACTTAGTTTTGTACGGGGCTTGTGCATACCTGGTGTATCAATAAATACAAGCTGTGTATTTTCTTTTGTTAAAACCCCTGTAATTCTGGTCCGGGTTGTTTGAGGCTTGTCTGATACAATAGCAACTTTTTCCCCAATAAGACCATTGAGCAAACTAGATTTTCCTACATTGGGCCGGCCTACGATTGCAAGAAAAGCCGTTTTGGTATTTGGCTGTTCCATCTCATTTCTCATCCAATTTTTGCTCCCTGTTTCTATTTTCTCCGAATTGAAAGATAAACCATATAAAAAAAATGACTGAACCAAAGACTGCTAAAAATAAGCTGGGCGAAGTGAAAATATGTTCTGCTAGATTCCATAATTTAGGCTTAAAAAATAAGTTTGCTCCTACTCCCACACTAAAAATCGCCGCTACAAGGACTGCACCAGCCGCGGCATCTTTTGCACGGGCAGCTAAAAAGCTCTGCTGGGGACAGCAAAGATCTACTACTGCTTCGACTGCCGTATTTACCAGTTCCAAGGATAATACAAGGCTTTGGAGCAAAAGAAGCACTGCCCATTGGGTCCTGTCCAAATCCATATAGATTCCCAGCGCGGAAGAATAACAAGCAGCCGCCATATGGATACGGAAATTCCGTTCCTCTTTCATACAGGTTTTGATTCCATGAGCAGCATACCGGAAGCTGTGAAACAAGCTGTTATGTTTCATCCGAAGGAAATACATAACTGGCGTCCCGCTGGAGGCCCAGGCTGGCTAAAATTGCTTCTTCCTTTTCCCGCATACGCACTTGTTCCAGACCGCCTGCTTCATGATCATAGCCTAAAAGATGCAGCATGGAATGTACTGTTAAAAAACCGATTTCCCGCTGTAAGGAATGGCCATAAATATGGGCTTGTTCTACTGCCTTTTCAACGGAGATGACAATATCCCCTAACTGAAGCATCCCTGTTTCCGGATTGCGGTCATAAACTCCATTTTCTCCCAAAGGAAAGGACAAAACATCGGTAGGAATATCTTTATTGCGGAATTCAGCATTTAGCTGTCGGATCTGTCCGTTATTTACAAAGCTGACACTGATTTCCGCATTTTCATCAAAGGATTCTGACCGGAGGACTGCATGACAGCAACGCCGGATTAAGAGGCGTATTCCACTGGGAATTTTAATATCCTTTTGCCGGTTGGTAATCAAGACTTTTAAACTATCGCTCATTTTGCCCGTTTCCCTTCCTCATAATACTTTTCATATGCTTTAATAATTTCCTGAACCAGATGATGCCGCACAACATCTTTTTCGTTAAAATGAATTAAAGAAATGCCATTGATATGGCGAAGAACCTTCATAACTTCTAATAATCCAGAACGGCGGCTGTCCGGCAGATCAATCTGTGTCACATCACCTGTAATAATTGCTTTTGAATTAAATCCCAAACGTGTCAGAAACATTTTCATTTGTTCCGGTGTTGTATTTTGTGCTTCATCTAAAATAATAAAGCTGTCATCCAAAGTCCGTCCACGCATATAAGCCAACGGTGCTACTTCAATATTTTGCCGTTCCACATATTTTGCAAAATTTTCACTGCCAAGCATATCAAAAAGTGCATCATAAAGAGGCCGTAAGTAAGGATCTACTTTATTTTGCAGATCTCCAGGCAAAAAGCCTAGTTTTTCCCCAGCCTCCACGGCTGGCCGGGTTAAGATAATACGGTTGACTTCGTGAGCACGGAAAGCCCTTACTGCCATTGCTACTGCTAAATAGGTTTTCCCCGTTCCGGCCGGTCCCACCCCAATCGTAATGGTATTGGTCCGGATGGCTTCCAGATATTTTTTTTGTCCCAATGTCTTTGCTTTTACCGGCTTGCCTGTTGTAGTAATACAGACAACATCATTGGAAAGGGCGGCGACTTTTTCTTCTGTACCTTCCTGAACCATAGCCATTACATATCGTACATTTTGTTCTGTCAAGGCTTCCCCCTTATTGATAAGGGAAAGCAATCCATTTACAGTCCGGGAAGCCAGCATAACTGCCTGTTCTTCTCCGAACACTTTGATTTCGGTCCCCCTGCATGTCACAGTAACATGATATTCCTGCTCAATCAGGCGGATATTTTCATCGAAACTTCCAAAAAGGGCTACCGCATATTCCATCCGGTCAATATTTATCAGTTGTTCTATCATAGTTTCCTCTGGCTCCGGCATTTTCTATATCCTGCTTTTATAATGACTTTATTATAGCAAAAGGAAAAAGAAAAAACAAGCATTATCCACATAATTTTATAAATAATTTGTGAAAAACTTCTATATCTTTTTTACTAGATCTCTCCTGTTAATATCCGGCTTCCCGGGGGATTTTTTTCTTATCTTCCGGAGTGTCATATTCAAACATTCCAATATCCCTCCGTTCTGCAATATCCATTTCAATTTCATAATTACCTTGTAAGGTTAAGGCCCCATCCATAACTTCTGCTGAAACATCCCGTGAAATAATGGGATCATCCCCAAAGGTATGCCGTTCCAGAACTTCTAACTGGCGCTGTGCTCTGGCCAGGGCCTGCTCCGGAGAAATCTTCTGTTGCTGCCGCTCAAAAAAGAGCATATTTTCATGACCGATAGAAAAGGGCATTGTTATGCCAAGAAATACAGGATATTCACTGTAACGTTCTGTTTTATATTCCCCTTGTGGTTCCTGATAAAAAAATAATGGAATTTGTAAACTGGAAATTTCCAAATAAGTATGCCGTTTAACATCTGTAAAAGAACAGGTTTCCTGAAGCAGTGGAATTTTTACGGTTAATTTCCGGGGTACATGGGCATAAGCCTGCCCGCCTGCCCGGATAAAGTGAGTCAGTCCCCATTGATCCTGCCAAACGCCGCTGACAATGACTTCCCCTTTCCGGACTGTATCCCCCTCTTGTAAAACAGCTTTTCCGTCTGTCACTTGTAATCTTTTGATCTGCCCGTCTTCAGAAGCCACCAGATTAGCGGGAACATTGGTATCAATTTTGGGCGGAGGCGGCGTCCGTTCCCGAATCCGCAGAATTGCCGTTGTTCCATGGAGGTTTAACGCGGCCCAGGAGAGGCCCTCTCCATGGATCAGCATTTCCCGGGCAATATAGCGCTGATCGATATTCCGTTTTAGTGCGCCCCACCGGACTCCTTGTTCTGCTAACAGGGCTGTTAATTCTGCTGGATTTGTATTGACATTTCCTTCTATTTTCACTGACCATATAAATTGCTGGCTGACAGCTAAAAGAACCAGAAACAAGATTCCGCCGCATAAAAGTCCTATCCGTTTCCGATAACGGTTTGCCAAATACGGCAGGCCATGTCTGCCGCATTCCTGGACGTCAATTCCAGCCCGGCTTGCCAACGCACAAAGACGGCTGTACATCGTGCGGGCTACACATCCATAATAAGCGTCTTCCCGCTGTTCCCCTTTCCAAAATAGGATACCATTGTGTGCACAAAGAGTCATCAATTTCCCAGAAGCGCCTAAAGATACCCTAATACAATAGTATCCCCGTATCCAGCGAAGCAGCATAATGAAAAACATTCTGTATTTACCCTCCTTGCTGTGTCAATCCAATTCCAGTAATAAAACCGGTAATAATAGCACTTTCATCTGTCATACAATTCAGCCGGAGATTCCGTCCTGTAAATTCCAACTGAAAAGATTTTGCCCGAAGCCGCACCCGTTCTTGGGAATATTCCAAAACAGATTCACAATGTTCTACCACAGCTTCCCGATTTCCCCGCAATTCAATGGCAGGAAGTCCTTCTATTACTTCTAAAGGCAGTTCTGCGGAACGGATAAGGCGGCCTAATACTTTTGGCTGGGGCGGCGCAGGACAGCCGCGTTTTTTTTTAAACATAAAAAATTCCCCCTGCATTTCAATCTTTCTTCTTTCATAAATATTGGATAACCACAAAATAAATTCCCATCTGCTGTATTCCAGAAAGGGGCATTGAAAATTTGAATAAAAAAAATGTTATAAGTGCTGTTTGCGCCCTAATATCTGCTTGGGCTTTGCTCCGTTATGCTTCCGATGTGGCAGAGGGAGTCCGGATCGGATTGCAAAATTGTGCAGGGTTGTTAATCCCTTCCCTTTTCCCGTTTATGATCTTGGCTGCCATAGTAGGAGCTACCCATGCAGGCCAAGGGCTTTCTTATGGGCTGTCTTACCTGCTGCATCCGCTTACAGGTTTGCCGAAGCAAATCAGCGCAGCTTTTTTTATGAGCTTTCTTGGAGGATTTCCAGTAGGGGCACAAATGCTTTCCCGTCAATTAGAAAATGGTGAAATTGATGAACAAACAGCTTCCCGCGCCCTTTGCTGCTGTGTCAATGCTGGCCCGTCTTTTTTGATCGGGACAGTAGGCGCTATGCTGAACCCTACGGCAGGGATTCTATTATTAGCGGCCCAAGTACTTTCCTCGCTATGTATCGCAGCCATCCAATTTCATGGCTGTAAAAATGCCCCAGATCTCCCGGCCTTCCAGCCAAAGCAAAATATTTTGGTTGAAAGTGTCCGGGGAGCAGCGGCTGGTATGTTTGGAATTTGCGCCTTTGTTACGGCTTTTTCTGCTTTAGCTGCATTGCTTCGGGCAAGCGGCCTCCTTTTTATTGTTTGCAATTTTTTAGGATATTTTTTTCCTGCGCTGGGAGAATCCTTTTTTCATGCTGCTGTCAACGGTGTTTTAGAAGTTACCAACGGCTGCATTGCGGCTGCACCTTTGCCACATGGATTCCTCTTAATCGCTTTTCTTGTTTCTTTTTCTTCTTTAAGCATTATTTTTCAAATCAAGTCCTGCTTTTCACGTCCCATCCCTTTTGGCCGTTTTTATGGTTCCCGATTGCTGCATGGCTTGTTTACTACAAGTTTCGCTTTTTTAGGGCAGCGTTTATTTCCGCAGGCATTACAAGCCTCTGCTGTATGGGGTAAACCAGTTTTATCTGCCCACCCCAATACAGTTGTTAGCACAGTTTGTCTGATCGCAATGTGCACGATCTTATTTTTTACGCCTTCCAAAAACAGGAACTGCTTATAATAGTTCATAATATGCAGTAGAAATTTTTTGTCGAATCCGGTATAATAAAAAATATTTATGGAGGTGTAGGATGAATAAATTAAGATTATTTTCAAAGGAAATTGAACCGTCTTGCAGCTATTGCAAATATGGATTTATTACATACAGTGGCGACTCTGTTTTATGTGAAAAACGCGGTGTTACAATGCCTTATGACTCCTGCCGAAAATTTATTTACGCCCCATTAAAACGGATTCCGAAACGTCCACGGGAACTGCCTCAGTTTGCTCCCTCTGACTTCGAGCTTTAAAATAATTTTAGGAGGGGATGTATATGCGCCATAAAAAAAGGCGATCCATGCTTTGGCTTCTTTTTCTTTGTGTTTTGTTAGTGGCACTGGGGACAACGCTGCTTTTCTTTTTTTTGGTTTCAAGAGGGCAGCCAGTTTTAAAAAAGATAGACCATCAAATTCCAGCTTTGGAAGGAACTTTACATGGACTTATTGTAACCACTGGTGAAAAAAAAGATTTTCCTGGTAAAGCCGGCCTTTCTCAAGAAGAAATGGAAGCCCAATTAAAAGAAATTTCTGAATTTGCCGAAACCTATGGCTTTAATGCGGTCTTTTTTGAAGCAGCCCCCAATGGTGCAGCTTTTTACCGTTCAACCAGCCTTCCGTCTTCCCCTGTCTGGGGCGGAAAACAAGGAAAATCTGTTTTTTTCGATCCTTTAACGTCCTTAATAGAATCCTGTAAGGAAAAAGGAATTCAAGTTTATGCTGTTGTTCCAGGATTCTGCCAAGAACAGGATTTCAACTTAAAAAATAAAAAGGATATTTCTTTAACGGCCAGTGTGGTTGATGAGCTGACCCGAAATTATGATATTGCCGGAGTCGTTTTAACAGGCATAGATGCCAAAGAAATTAAACAATCAGAAAATGCCGTTAATGATATTGCAAAGATAATGGAACAATGCAAATCCAAAATAGATGCGCCATCATTCCAGCGTTTCGGGATCGCAATATCTTCCTATGATAAGGCAGAATTTTTTGCAGAAGCCGTATCCTATGCGGATTTTGTTATGTCTTCTAAATTTCCGGATCCTGTGGAAAAAACGGAAGATTTTTTAACAGCCCTATCCTCCTGGCAAAATTTATGCCAAAAAATAAAGGCAGATTTTTATTTCCTTCATGGAACAGCGAATCACCATGAAGCCGAAAATGCCATGTGGCTGGAAAAACAACATGGAGTAGAAGGAATGATTTTTAGCCATTACGGGGCTTTACATAAAAATGATCCCATAACGGTTTTATCCCTTTCAGCTTCTTTCCAGCAAAAGCCAGAGGAAAAAATGCCAGATTTTTCTTTTTCTCAAGAATTTGCTGTAACACGGCCTACGGATGGAATTACGCTTGACTATACTTGGGAAAATTATTTTGTTACTGGAACTTCCGTTCCCGGTATTCCTGTAACAGTGAATGGAGTAGAAATTCCCGCTTCATCGAAAGGACTATGGGGGTATTTAGTTCCATTAAACTATGGTACAAATCAAGTCACTTTTGCCCAGGAAAATTTCTCAGCAACGGTGACCATTGTCAGAAATAAACCTGCCGCAAGAAAAATTTCTGCAATCCAATCCCCCTACCCTTCCTATCAGGAGGTGGTTCTGGAAGGCCGGGCGCTTCGGCTTTCCTGTACTGCTCCGGCAGGCAGCACTGTTACAGCTTCATTAGGAAGCCTTACAGAAACATTAAGCCCATCTGCCGCTGGTGAAGATGGTACACCTGTCATATACCAGGGCCAGATGGATGTATCATCTTTGGGGAAAGCAGGCCAGGTGCTTAATGTTGGGCCTGTGACCTACCATTTAAGCTATAACGATGTCCAAAGCAGGCAGCCGTCAGCAGGCAGTGTATATATTACAGGGCCAGGTGCCGTGCCAGTAGCTAAAATCAATTCGATTGGGATGGTCAATCAAAATGCAGCAAATGACGGACAATATGTATCTATCCTGCGTCCAGGATGTGTTGACATGATTACAGATAACGTCGGCGGGTATTATGGGATTTCTTTAGGCGGATATATTTTGAAAGAAGCGGTAAACATTGAAGCTGGGGAAACTTCTCCTGTGAGCCAGATTTCCGGAACCGCAATGGAAACCACAGAAAAAGGGGAAAAATTTATTATTGCAGGAAGCCAAAAACCTGCTTACAAAGGGACTTTGACAAAGGAAAATTTAACAATCAATATTCGGAATCTTTCCGGCAGTGAAAAGATAGATCCCAGCCAATGGAAAAGTGAACTTTGCAGCCAAATTGAAATGGAACAGCAGGATGATAACAGTATAACACTTGTTTTCCACTTTGATTCAAAAACCAAGATTGCCGGATGGGATGTGCTGTACGACAAAAACAATCAAATGGCTGTTTATCTGCGGAAAAAGCCTGTTATTGACTGGAACAGTACCCAGCCTTTATCCGGTGTTACAATCGCTTTAGATCCCGGACATGGTGGAAAGGAGCCTGGCGCATTGGGTGTTCCCGGTCTTTCCGGCCCTACGGAAGCCCTTTTAAATCTGGCTGATTCTTATGCTTTGCGCAGCCGTTTGACAGCTTTAGGAGCAGATGTCCATATCTTACAGGAAAATACAGACAGCACTTTAAATAACCGGTTAGCGCTTTGTCAGCAGCTTGATGCAGATCTGTTTATTTCCAGCCATCACAATTCCATTTCAGAAACGGTGGATGCAAACCAGGTTACAGGTATTGAAGTTTATTATTGGAATGATTGGTCAGCCGATTTTGCCCGGAATATCGGGGAAAATCTTTCTGCCCAGACAGGCAGGAAAGTCCGTGATATTACCCAGTCATGGTACCGCGTTACAATGACTTATGCCTGTCCGTCTGTTTTAGTAGAATCTGGGTTCTTATCCAATCCAACAGAGTATGAATCTTTATGTAATGAGTATGCTATGTTCCGTTATGGAATCGCCGTAACAGATGCTGTTTTGCAGTATCTAAAAGAATAAAATTGCCTGCTGTTTCATAAATTAGGAGCAAGTTATTGAAATTTATGCTTGCAAATCATAATTTGCTGTGGTATGATGAAACCTAATAAAAAACGCATGGATCGGGAGAGTACCTCAAAAGGGGCTAAAGCAGAGAAACTCGTATTTGCTGAAAGCGGGTTATAGCGTCTTTGATGGGAAGTTCACCCGGGAGCGGCAGTACGGAACAGAATTTTTTCTAAGTATGTGCTGACGGTACGCCCCGTTAAAAGCGATAGAGTGTCCAGCATAAATTGCTGGGAAACCGGGTGGTACCGCGGATATTTTATTCTGTCCGTCCCTGTATTCGCAACAGCGAAGGGACGGGCAGTTTTTATTTTTACCGGTCAATTCGCTTTTTTACTTCAAAATGGAAGGATGAATTTACTATGCTGAATGCTTTGCAAAAAATTAAAGAGCAGGCAGCCCAAACCCTTGCCAATGCTCAGGACAGCAAAGCCTTAGATGAACTGCGGGTCAAATATCTTGGGAAAAAAGGAGAATTAACTACTATTTTAAAGCAAATGGGCAGCCTTTCTGCGGAAGAGCGGCCCAAAGTTGGACAGCTTGCCAATGAAGTACGGGCTTCGATTGAATCCCTGATTGCAGAAAAAAACGCGGCTTTAAAAGCGGCTATGCTGGACAAGCGTTTGGAACTGGAAACCATAGATGTTACCATGCCTGGGAAAGCGGCTCCCTTGGGCCATGCCCATCCTTTATCCAAGGTATTGGAAGAACTAAAAGAAATCTTTATGGGAATGGGATTTTCTGTGGTGGAAGGCCCAGAAGTAGAACTGGATTATTATAATTTTGAAGCACTGAATATTCCCAAAAATCATCCTGCCCGTGATACCCAGGATACTTTTTATATCAATGATAATGTATTATTGCGTACGCAAACTTCTCCTGTGCAGATCCGTGCTATGGAAAAACAAAAGCCTCCAATTCGTATTATTTCTCCGGGACGGGTTTACCGTTCTGATGCCGTAGATGCAACGCATTCCCCATTGTTCCATCAAATTGAAGGGCTTGTTGTAGATAAAGGTGTTACAATGGGTGATTTAAAAGGTACTTTGGAACAATTTGTAAAACGCCTTTATGGAGATCATTCTGTGGTGCGTTTCCGGCCTCATCACTTCCCTTTTACAGAACCTTCTGCTGAATTAGATGTTCAATGCTTTTCCTGCGGCGGTAAAGGATGCCGTTTGTGTAAAGGAGAAGGCTGGATTGAAATTCTTGGCTGCGGCATGGTTCATCCGAAAGTATTGTCCATTTGCGGGATCGATCCGGAAATATACAGTGGTTTTGCATTTGGAATGGGCTTGGAACGGATCGTTATGCGCCGTTATAATATTGATGATATGCGTCTTTTCTTTGAAAATGATGTCCGGTTCCTGAACCAATTTTAGGAGGTAAGAAGCAATGGATTTATCAATGAGATGGCTTTCTGATTATATAGATGTTTCTGATATTGGGATGCATGATTTTTGTGAAGCAATGACTATGTCAGGTTCTAAAGTTGAGAGCTGGCATCAGGAAGGTTCTGAAATCCATAATGTAGTTGTTGGCAAAGTCCTTTCTGTAACGCCTCATCCGGATTCCGATCATTTAGTAATCTGTCAGGTTGATTGCGGTGAAAAAGAACCTTTACAAATTGTTACCGGGGCACAAAATGTAAATGCCGGTGACCTGGTTCCTGTGGCAAAACATGACAGTGATTTGCCAGGCGGCAAGCATATTAAAAAAGGTAAATTGCGCGGTGTTGAATCCAATGGGATGCTTTGTTCCCTGTCTGAATTAGGCGTAAGTGTTCATGATTTTCCTTATGCCATTGAAGATGGTATTTTTATCCTTCAGGAAGATTGTAAAATTGGTCAGGACATTCAGTCTGCCATTGGTTTGAATGATAACTGTGTTGAATTTGAAATCACTTCTAACCGGCCCGACTGTCTTTCGATCATTGGTCTGGCTCGGGAAGCGGCTATTACCTTTAACCGTCCTTTCAAACTCCCAGAACCAAAAGTTTCTAAAACCGTAGATGATATTCATAATTATCTTTCTGTCCAGGTAGAAGCTCCTGAACTTTGTCCCAGATATGTAGCCCGTATGGTAAAAAATATCAAAGTAGAACCTTCTCCGCGCTGGCTGCGGGAACGGCTGCGGGCCTGTGGCGTCCGTCCTATCAATAATATTGTTGACATTACAAACTATGTCATGCTGGAATATGGCCAGCCTATGCACGCCTTTGATCATAAATATGTAGAAGGCGGCAAAATCATTGTACGCAATGCTAAAGATGGCGAACAAATTATGACATTAGATGGGGTAACTCGTACTTTATCTGCGGATATGCTGGTAATTGCAGATGAGAAAAAGCCTTCTGCTGTGGCTGGCGTTATGGGCGGCGAATACAGCGGTATTATGGACGATACCAATATGATTATTTTTGAATCTGCTTGTTTCTCTGGCCCTTCTGTCCGGATTACTGCTAAAAAATTGGGTATGCGTACAGAAGCTTCCGGCCGTTTTGAAAAACAGCTTGATCCAGCTACTTGTATTCCTGCTGTTGAACGGGCCTGCCAATTGGTAGAAATGCTCGGAGCCGGTGAAATTGTTGACGGAATCATTGATGTGGATCATTCCGATAAAACACCCCGTCATATTCCCTTCTCTCCCGAATGGATCAACAGTTTTATTGGGATTGATGCTTCCAGAGAGCAAATGATAAAGACTTTAGAAGCTTTGGAATGCCATGTAGAAGGAGATATTGTGATCCCGCCTTCTTTCCGGAGCGATTTGGAGCATAAAGCTGATATTGCCGAAGAAATTGCCCGTTTCTATGGTTATGATAAAATTCCATCTTCTTCTGTCCGCAGCATTTCTGATGCACGTTATACGCCCGAACAAAAATTTGAACAGTTGGTTCACCAGGTTCTCCGGGCACAAGGGCTTTATGAAGTTTCTACCTATTCTTTTATCAGCCCGAAATATTATGATAAAATCCGGCTCCCTGCAGATCATCCAAACCGGGTTTGTGTAACCATTTCCAACCCTTTGGGAGAAGATACCAGCGTTATGCGTACCACTTCCCTGCCCTCTATGATGGAAGTCCTTTCCCGTAATTACAATAACCGCAATAAAGAAGCTGCGTTATATGAGCTGGCTACCATATATCTGCCAAACAGCGGCGAAGCTTTACCGGAAGAAAAACAATATATTACAATTGGAATGTATGGGGATTATAATTTCTTCGCTTTAAAAGGCATTATAGAAACCCTTCTGAATAAAACTCGCGTTCTTAATGCAGAATATGTTTCTTGCAAACACAATCCCTCTTTCCATCCTGGACGCTGTGCGGCTATTATGGTAAATGGAGAAAATATCGGCGGGTTTGGTGAGGTTCATCCTATCGTTTGTGAGAATTACGGTATTGAAACCAGAGTTTATGCTGCTATGATAGATATGAAAGCCATGTACCGTTTGATTGCCCCAGAAACTGGTTATTGTCCTTTGCCGAAATTCCCAGCCAGTACCCGGGATTTGGCAGTAATTTGTGATGATACAAAACCTGTTGCAGATCTGGAAAAAACTATTTCGGAAGGCATAGGCAATGTATTAGAAAATATTACTTTGTTTGACGTTTACCAAGGGGAACAAATTGCTCAAGGCAAGAAAAGTGTTGCATTTTCTATTACAATGCGTTCCGCAGACCGGACTTTAACAGATGAGGAAGCAGATGCTGCTATGAAACGTGCATTAAAAGCTTTAGCAAAAATCGGCGCAGAAATCCGCAGTTAATAGCTAAAATAAAAAACAGGGCATACGCCCTGTTTTTTATTTTTTCGGCTGAAGCAGCCTTTCCAAATCTTTTCTGGAAAAAACATATTTGTTATTGCAGAAATGGCAACATACCTCTGTTGTTTCCTGTTCTTCCATGAGATTTTTTAATTCTTTCCGTCCCAGGCTGATTAAAGCCCGTTCTACCCGTTCTTTAGAACAGTCACAACGATAAATGGCCTGCTGTTCGTCTAATGTATCAAAAGAAAAACCTGCCAAAAGACGTTCTGCTATTTTTAAGGGAGTCAGCCCTTCATCAACCATAGAGGATACAGGCGGTATTCCTTTTAAATTGTGCTCTAATCGGGAAATGATATCTTCACCTGCTCCGGGTAAAAGCTGGATTAAATATCCACCTGCTGCTTTTACTGATAAGTCCGTATCTACTAAAACACCTAATGCACATACCGTAGGAATTTGCTCACTATTCGCGTAATAATAAGTAATATCTTCTGCAATTTCTCCCGAAGTAATCGGTACTGTGCCTGTTACCGGTGTTTCATATCCCATATCACGAAGAACTGTTAAAGTTCCTTCTTTTCCAACTGCGCCAGATACATCTAATTTCCCATGGCAATTTAAAGGAATTTCAACAATCGAATTTTGTACATAACCTCGGGCACAGCCTTTGCTGTCAGATACTGCTATTAAAGTCCCAGCAGGCCCATTTCCTGCCAAACGTAATGTCACATTATCTGTTTCATTTTTCATGCCTGCCCCGATCATTGACGCTGCTATCAATAACCTCCCTAAAGCTGCTGTTACAACAGCGCTGGTTTGATGAATTTGTTCCGATCTTCTGGCAATTTCTGTACCATCTAATACCGTGCAAACCAATGAACCATCTTGTGTAATGGTTCGCAGTAAATTTCCCATATTCACGCCCCAATTATTTTTTTCGTGCTACATAAACAGCCCGTTCATCTGTTTCCTGTAAAGGATTTAATGTATCTCCTCCATAAACAGCTAAACAGTCGTATCCATACCGTTTTAATAATTCCTGTAAAACTTCATCTGGCCAAGCCCGTTCTTGAAAGGATTCCTGCTGTCTTTGATATAATTTCCCTTGGGGAACAAAAAAATCAAGAATCATTTCTGTACAAAGCGGATCTTCTTGGGTAAAGTTTTGCCAGACACAAAAAATATCTTCTAAATCATAAACAAATGTATGATTGGCTAATATTTGCTGATGCTTATAAGGTGTATTGACATCAAACAAAAAAAGCCCTCCCGGTTCCGTAAATAAAGAAATCCGTCGGAATGTTTCCTCTAATGCTTGGTAATCGGTTAAATGGTTTAACCCATCCAGAGCACATATAACTACATTGACAGTACCAAATAAATCCATACTTTGAAAATCCTGGCAGATATATTGAATATGTTCCCCGCCCTTCCCCAAAGCTGTACTTAGCATTTCTTGGCTGCCATCCATACCGATCATGTCATATCCATAATGAGCAAGTTTAACAGTGAGAGAGCCTGTTCCACATCCCATATCTAATAAAATAGTATTTGGATTTACCTGCATATTTGCCCGAATTAAACCATCAAAATAAGCCGCGCGGGCTGCGTAATTGATATTTTGTGTCAGTTTGTCATAATATGCCGCGAAAATGCTGTACATTTTCAGTCCTTCCCCACTCTTTCAAAAACCACTTTATAGCCGTCGCTGCCGTAATTCAAGGAACGGTTGACACGGCTAATCGTAGCAGTGGATGCCCCTGTTTTGGCGACAATATCGCTGTAAACGGAACCTTTACTCAACATTTTGGCAACTTCCAAACGTTGAGAAAGGGCTTTTAATTCGGGAACCGTGCATAAATCCTCAAAAAAATTATAACATTCCTCCATAGTTTCCAAGGAAAGGATGGCTTTAAAAAGATATTCCACATTGATTTCCTTTAATTTCGCATTCATACAAAAAGCCCCTCCAAAAATATATTCAAGTTCCTTTATTTTATCATTTTAGTCTATAAAAGTAAAGAGTTTTCCAAGATTTTCCCCTTTGGACGACTAAAAAAGGGTGGTATAAACCGCCCTTTTTTATCATGATTATGTGTTATGATCACTTTCGTGGAAATTTTTTAAATTCCCTATCTTCTGCCGCCGCTGTTCCAATACAGTTTCCACTTGTTCTAAGGGAATCCCTTCTTCCACCATCATTACCAATAAATGATAAATCAGATCGCAGATTTCTTCCGTAGTATCCTCATTTTTTCCGTTTTTTGCTGCAATGATAACTTCTCCACATTCCTCAGCACATTTTTTTAAAATCTTATCGATTCCCTTTTCAAACAAATAACAGGTATAAGAACCTTCCTGGGGATTTTTCTGCCGGTCTTGTATGACTTCATAAAGCCCTTTCAAGGTATCTGTCATTTTTCTTCCTCCCATAATCTTTTAAAGAAACAACTATGAGCTCCTGTATGACAGGCAGGCCCTGTCTGTTCCACTGTAATGAGCAATGTGTCATCATCACAATCTGCCCATAAATCGACTACTTTTTGTAAATGTCCCGAAGTTGCCCCTTTATTCCATAATTCCTGGCGTGAACGGCTCCAAAACCAGGTATATCCTGTTTCAAAAGTTTTGCGTAAGCTTTCCTGATTCATATAAGCCAGCATTAAAACTTGATTGGTACCAGACTCTTGTATAATTGCCGGGATCAATTCTGATTTTTGAAAATAACATTCTAAATTTTCTGGTACTTTCACTGGCGGGGCCTCCTGACAGGAATATGATGGGATGCTAAATGAGTTTTCACTTGTTCAACAGTCAATTCCCGAAAATGAAATAAAGATGCTGCTAAGGCTGCATCTGCTTCTGTCTGTTCAAATACTTGAGAAAAGTGTTCCAAACTCCCGCAGCCGCCAGATGCTATAACAGGAATTTTAATTACGGCGGTAATGGTATTTAACATTTTAATATCAAATCCATTTTTACATCCGTCTGTATCCATAGACGTTAATAAAATTTCCCCTGCTCCTAAACGTTCACATTCAGCAGCCCATTCTATGGCATCTTTTCCTGTATCAACACGACCGCCATTTACTACTACTGTATATCCGCCATCTTCACGCTGGCGGGCATCTATTGCAACAACAACACATTGACTTCCAAATTTGTCTGCCGCTTCCCCAATTAAGGCTGGACGGCGGACTGCCGCTGAATTAACGGATACTTTATCTGCTCCGGCCCGCAGTAATTCCCGGAAATCGTCTACTGACCGAATGCCTCCGCCCACAGTCAGGGGAACAAAAACATTTTCGGCTGTCCGGCGTACTACATCCACCATAGTACCCCTTCCCTCGTGCGTGGCTGTGATATCTAAAAAAGTAATTTCATCTGCACCTTGCCGATCATATTCAATAGCACATTCTACTGGATCGCCAACTTCCCGGATGCCTACAAAATTAACACCTTTTACCACTTTCCCATCCCGCACATCTAAACAGGGAATAATCCGTTTTGCTAACATGATTGCTCACCAGCCATTTCCAATGCTTCCGGAAGGGAGAGAGTTCCAGAATAAATGGATTTTCCGCAGATTGCACCGTAAAGGTTTAACTCTTTACATTTGGCAATATCACCAAGATCACGGATTCCGCCACTAGCGATTATATCACAAGAAACTGTGTTATTTAATAAAGAAAGCTGTTCAAAATTAGCACCTGATAACATACCATCTCGTGAAATATCTGTAAAGATAATTTTCTTTACACCTGCTTCTGCCATCTTCCCTGCTAAGGCAAGATAAGAGATATTTCCGCTTTCTAGCCATCCTTCCGTAGCTACAACACCATCTTTTGCATCAATTCCAACAGCAATCCGTTCTCCATATTTTGCTACGGCTTCCCGAACCAATCCCGGATTTTTTACAGCAACTGATCCCAGAATAACACGGGAAATCCCTTCTTCCAAGTAAAAATCAATGGTTTCCATATCACGGATTCCGCCGCCTAATTCCACTTTCAAGCCGCTTTCTTTGGCGACACGCAGAAAAATTTCTGCATTTTTTGCTTCTCCACTTTTTGCACCATCTAAATCTACCATATGAATCCATTTGGCTCCTGCCTGAACAAACGCTGCTGCCGTAGAAAAAGGGTCTTCTGCAACTTGATGAGCTGTTGCAAAGTCGCCTTTCCGAAGCCTTACACAAGTCCCATTTTGTATATCAATCGCCGGTAAAATTATCATTGTTCCACCAACCCTGCAAAATTTTTCAGCATGGCAAGTCCTACTGTACCACTTTTTTCAGGATGAAACTGGGCGCCATATACATGGCCATGCTGGACTAAAGCGGGAATTTTTTCATGATACATGGTATAACAGGAAATATATTTTTCCTCTGTATCAGCCCGGAAAGAATGAACAAAATAAACATAATCCCCTTCCCTGGTTTCTTTTGTAAGAGAACAAGGATTTGAAATTTTTAGATCATTCCATCCGATATGAGGGATTTTTAAGCCTCCCCCGTCAATCTTTATTACATTTCCTGGAATTAACCCAAGACCTTGTGTTTCGTTAAATTCATATCCTTTTTCAAATAAAATCTGCATCCCCAAACAAATTCCTAATAAAGGCTTTTTTTGTGCTTGATCCTGAATAACCGGAATCAAGCCTTTATTTTGGAGCATGTGCATTGCATCTGGAAAAGCTCCTACTCCTGGCAGGATGATTGCATGGGCTTCTTCCAGCTTTTTCGCTTCGGAAGTAATTTCATTTGGAATTTTTAAAAAGTCCAAGGCATTTTTTACACTAAATAAATTTCCTGCGCCATAATCAATAATTGCAATCATATTGACAGAACCCCCTTGGAAGATAAAGGCCCATCTAGCCGGGGTTGGACTGCCTGCTGCAATGCGTGGGCAGCAGCTTTGAATAAACCCTCTATTTTATGATGATCATTTTCTCCATAAAGCACCCGTAAATGAAGGGTCATTCCGCCATTAAAAGCAAAAGCACGGAAAAATTCTCCTGTCATACAGCAATCGAAAGCTCCCACAGCGGGATTGGAAAAAGCAGCATCAAAGACTAGAAAAGGGCGTCCGCTGAAATCTACTGCGCAGAAAGCTAATGTTTCATCCATAGGAATATAAAAGCTGCCATATCTTTGGATGGCATTTTTATCACAAAGCTGTGAAAAAGCCTGTCCTAAAACGATACCGAAATCTTCAACGCTGTGATGACAGTCTACTTCCAAATCGCCTTGCATTTCCAAGGAAATATCAAATCCCCCATGAACTGTAAAAGCTGACAGCATATGATCAAAAAAACCAATTCCAGTTGTACCGGAAAACACACCCTTCCCATCCAGGTTTAAAGATAAAGAAATTCGTGTTTCTTTAGTTTCCCGATTTACTGTACATTTTCTGACAGATGTCATTTTAAAATCTCCTCCAAAGCTGTTAATAGCTGCTTATTTTCCATTTCACTGCCTGCTGTAATCCGTAAATATTCTCCCATCAGACGTACAGCTATACCCTGCTGGGCTAAATTTTCAAATACAGATTTTGCATGGGACATATGTAAAAATACAAAATTCGCATAGCTTGGAAGCACTTGTAAAATTTCTTTTTTCTGCTCACCTAAAGCAGCTAACTCACGACATAAAGCGTTACGGGAAGCTTTTATTTGTTCTACACAAGATCGGATATAATCTCCATGAGAAAACCAGATACAGCCTGCCGCCTGTGTCATTGCATTTACATTATAAGGGGATCGGACAGCTTGCAATACCCGGGTCAATGCCGGGTTTGCCACTGCGAAGCCTAACCGGATTCCAGCCATCCCAATTTTAGAGCAGGTTTTTAATAAGATTAAATTATCATACTTCTGGGCTAAATGCAGAATAGAACCTTCTGAAAAATCCATATAAGCTTCATCCGCTACTACCAGACAATCTAAAGATTCTATAATTTGAATCATATCCTCCATGGTTGCCTTTTGGGAGGTAGGATTGCAGGGATTGGAAAATATTAAAAGTTTTGCACCGCTTTCTTTTACAAAAGAAATAAGACCATCCCGATCCAATTCTAAAGAGTCTGGTTCTTTCTCATAAACAGCAGTTGGTACACCTGCGATTTCCGCATAAATGGAATACATGGAAAAGTCAGGCCGAACCATAGCCATTTTTTCTCCAGGCCCAAGGAAAGTATTGATAATCAATCCAATCAATTCGTCAGAACCATTTCCGGCCGTAACAAGTTGTGGATCAATATGAAAAAAAGCTGCAAACTTTTCCCGAAGTTCTGTACAAAGGGGATCTGGATACCGGTGAAAAGCAATCTTTTTTATAGCTGCTGCAATTTCTTCCCGCAGCCAGTCTGGTGTATCTAAGAAACTTTCATTTGCATCCAATCTTACAGAATACGCTCCAGTAATTGGTTGATAAGGGATTAAACTTTTCAAGCGTTTCGGCAGCTCATACATGGAATCTCACCTCAATAGAATTGGCATGGGCTGTCAGCCCTTCTTTTTTTGCAATGCGTACAATATGATCTCTGGCTTGGGAAAGAGCTTCTTTTGTATAATAAAGATAACTGGATTTTTTAACAAAACTGTCTACACCTAACGGAGAGAAAAACCGTGCTGTACCGCTGGTCGGCAAAACATGATTGGGGCCTGCAAAATAATCCCCCACTGGTTCCGGTGCATATTGCCCAAGAAATAAAGAGCCTACATTGTCAATTTTGCCCAGATATTCCATGGGATTGGCTGTCATAATCTCACAATGTTCTGGTGCAATTTCATTTGCCAGTGTAACCATTTCATCCATATTGCGACAGACCAAAATCATTCCATACTGTTCTAAAGATGCTTCAATGATTTCCTGACGGGACAAATTTTGTTTTTGCTGTTCCAATTCTGCTAACGTTTTTTCTGCCAAAGAAAGACTTGTCGTTAATAGAATTGATGATGCCAACCGATCATGCTCTGCCTGGCTCATCATATCTGCGGCTACATAAGCAGGATTTGCAGTTTCATCTGCAATAATCAATATTTCACTGGGGCCAGCAATCATGTCAATATCCACTGTGCCATATAATAATTTTTTAGCTGTGGCCACATAAAGATTTCCAGGCCCTACGATTTTGTCTACCCGAGGTACGGATTCTGTTCCATAAGCCAAAGCTGCTGCTGCCTGCGCCCCGCCAATCAGAAATACCCGATCTACGCCAGCCACTGCTGCTGCCGCTAAAATATCCGGATTTGCAGTTCCATCTTTTCCAGGAGGGGTTGTCATAATAATTTCCCCTACGCCAGCAATTTTAGCAGGAATACAATTCATTAAAACAGAAGAAGGATATGCTGCTGTACCGCCGGGAACATATAAACCAACCCTGGACAATCCACGGATACGCTGTCCCATCATAACACCATCTGCATGGGCATCCAAAAAGCTTTGCTGTACCTGACGGGAATGATATTCTGAAATATTTTTTACAGCCGCTAACAAGGAAGCAATAAAATCCTGATCCGCTTTTTCCAAAGCCTGTCGTATTTCCTCTTGTGAAACTTCAAACTGCTCCGGGCAGCTCCCGTCAAATTTAACTGTATATTCCCGTACAGCAGCATCTCCCCGTTCCTGTACATTTTCCAGGATTTCAGATACCAAACGTTCCGCTTCCCGATTGACTTGCCCGCTGCGCTTACGTAAAGCGGACAAAGCGGAATACTCTGCTTTCCCATCCGTCTTTATGATTTCCAACATATTGTTTTCCCCTTTCAAAGCAGTTTACCGGTTCCGGTCTGCAAAAGCTTCTATTTCTGAAATAAATGGTTCAATTTCTTTTTTCCGCATTTTTAAAGACGCAATATTAACAATTAGGCGTGCACTGACATCACAAATATCTTCTGCTATGGTCAGTCCATTTTCCCGAAGTGTAACACCAGTTTCCACAATATCTACAATTGCATCTGAAAGGCCCAAAATAGGTGCTAACTCCACAGAACCTTCAATTTTAACAATCTTTACGTCCATATTTTTTTTCTCAAAAAAGGCTCTGGTAACATTAACATATTTAGAAGCAATACATCGAGTATGGTACCCTGCATAAAAATCAGTGCCAACTGGAACAGCTAAAGCAAATTTACACAGACCAAATCCTAAGTCTGCTACCTCATAGAAAGTTCCACCCATTTCCATAATGGTATCTTTCCCTACCACGCCAAGATCACAAACACCATTTTCTACATAAGTAACAACATCCGCTGCTTTGGCCAGAACAATCTCCATATTAGCCCCTACAACTGGCAGCACAAGACGCCTGCCTTTTGCATGGACCGGGGCACAGTCATATCCCAATCGTTCCAGCATTTCTACTGTCTTATCTTCCAGCCGTCCTTTGGTAAGTGCTAACCGGATAGGTCTCATTCTGCATTCCCCCTGCCCTTTAGGTAAATAATTTCAATTTCATTATCTACTACATGCAGTTCCCGTATTCCAGCTTGACGGGCGTATCCTTTTGCCATATCAAAATCTTCAAAAACAGCATTTTCTACTGTTAATCCATTTTCTGTCAAGCTTTTGCAATAGTGGATTGCTGCTGATAAATGGGCATCATCAGCAAAAACTAAAATATCAGGGGCTTTTGGCTTCCGGCATTCCATAGAATCCGCAATGGTGTCTACTTGGAAAGCGAACCCAGTCGCACAAGTCGGTGTACCGAAATCCGATAATAAATTATCATACCGCCCGCCGGAAAGAACTGGCTCCCCTATGCCATCTAAGTACCCACGGAAGATCATACCAGTATAATATTCTGCCTGATTCACAAGCCCTAAATCAATCAGCACATGTTCTGCCAGTCCCAATTCCCTTAAACAGCAGTAAATTTGTTTTAGGCTATCTAAGCTGTCTCTGGCCCCGTCTTTATCAAAAAGTTCATATGCTTTGTCAAAAACTTCTACCCCGCCAAACAGACGCGGCAAATATGCTAAAGCTTTTGCTGCCCGGTTTTTTTGGAAAGGCTCCAACAAATCCCGAAGTAAGGCATAATTTTTCTGTTCAATACATTGACGGATTTCTTCCTTTTTTTCTAAGGAGGCGTCTAAGTTATCCATAAGGGCTTTAAAATAACCAATATGGCAAAGTTCAATCCGATAACCCCGCATTCCACAAACTTCACCTAACCCGGAAGCGGCTAATTCCACGATTTCTAAATCGCCCCGCAGGGAACCGGCCCCGATCAATTCTACCCCTGTTTGAAAAATTTCACTGGGTTTCCCCCGCATCCCATGTTCCACCCGATAAACGTTCTGATTATAATAGAGGCGCAACGGTTTCGGCATTCCGGCTAAACGGGTAGCGGCCAGCCTTGCAATTGGAATGGTACAATCACTGCGGAGTACCATAAGCCTGCCCCGTGTATCCGACATTTTATACATATCCTCTGCCGGATAATGGGCAGCAGCATTTGCAAAAACATCATAAAATTCAATGGCTGGTGTGCTCACCTGCCGGTATCCCCGCAAAGAAAACATAGAAGATAAGCGGTTTGTAATAGATTCCCGAACATTACATTCATCAAATAAGCGATCCCGAGTCCCATCCGGTGTTATCTTGTTATATTGCTTCATGAATTCTCGCCTTTCACTTTAACATGGTAATATATTATCATAATAAAATATCTCTGTCAACCTGCACTTTAGAAAAAAGTCACTTGAGAAGTTTCCGGAAGCCCTTCTAAAGCCCCGGCTTCCCGAAGGGTTTCAATAACTGCGCTTGTAGCCCCGGAACGGCTGCAAAGATCATCTACCGAAATAAAAGGCCCTTCTTTTGCTGCCTCATAAAGCCCTTTTGCAGCAGCTTCCCCCACCCCTTTGAGAGCCATAAACGGAAGGCGGATCTTTCCATCTTCTACTGCATAAATATTATAGTGGGATTTAAACAGATCCACTGGCAGAAAAACGATTCCACGAGCTTGGGATTCATTGATGACTTGTAACATGGTCAGAACATTTTCATCTTTGGCACTGCGTTCATTTCCCATTTGATGGAGAATCTGCATTTTTTGTTTTGTAGCAGCTTTTCCCTGTACGGCCGCCTCTGCATCAAAATCACCACCGCGTACTGTAAATACTACGGCATAAAATTCCAAAGGCCGGTGAACTTTAAACCATCCTAAACGGATAGCCGCAATAACATAAGCTGCCGCATGAGCTTTTGGGAACATATATTTAATTTTCAGACAACTGTCAATATACCATTGTGGAACCCCATGTTCCCGCATCGCATTCATATGCTCTTCTGTTAATAATTTAGGTGCTTTGCCTTTCCGGGTAATTTCCATAATTTTAAATGCCATTTTAGGTTCCAGTCCTTTATGGAGCAAGTAAGTCATAATACTGTCACGGGTTCCGATTACATTAGAAATGGTACAGACCTTATTTTTAATCAGTTCTTGTGCATTACCCAGCCAAACATCTGTCCCATGGGAAAGGCCGGAAATTTGCAGCAAATCAGAAAATAATTTTGGCTGTGATTCAATCAGCATTCCCCGTACAAAATTTGTACCCATTTCCGGTAAGGCCAAGCTTCCTGTATTACATCCAATTTCTGCTTCGGATACGCCTAAAGCTTCTGGTGATGTAAATAAACTCATAACCGCTTTATCGTTCATAGGAATATCATTTACATTCATACCAGTCATGTCTTCCAAATATTTATACATGGTAGGAACATCGTGCCCAAGCTCGTCTAATTTTAAAATAGTATCATGAAGAGAATGGAAATCAAAGTGTGTTGTTACAATATCCGAGTTGGCATCATCCGCGGGATGCTGTACCGCAGTAAAATCAAATACTTCATGATGGGAAGGGACTACTACCATTCCCCCTGGATGCTGTCCAGTTGTCCGTTTCACACCAGTACAACCTAAGGATAACCGTTCCATTTCAGCTTTCGTATAGGAAAATCCATGTTCTTCCGCATATTTTTTCACAAATCCATAAGCAGTTTTTTCCGCTACCGTAGAAATGGTTCCGGCTTTAAATACATGCGTAGGTCCAAAAAGTTCTTCTGTGTATTTATGGATATTGGATTGGTATTCACCAGAGAAATTTAAGTCAATATCCGGTGCTTTATCCCCGTCAAATCCAAGAAATGTTTCAAAAGGAATATCATGGCCATCCTGCTTATAAACTGCTCCACATTTTGGACATTTTTTCTCCGGCAAATCAAATCCAGAACCTACCGAACCATCTGTAATAAATTCGCTATAATGGCAAGCTGGACAATAGTAATGAGGCGGAAGTGGATTAACTTCCGAAATGCCAGCCATAGTTGCTACAAAAGAAGAACCTACCGAACCACGGGAACCGACATGATAACCATTTTCTTCACTTTTTGCTACAAGCTTCTGGGCAATCATATAAAGAACTGCAAATCCATGCTTAATTATAGAACCCAGTTCCCGTTCCAAACGAGCAGATACCAATTCTGGAAGCTGGCCTTCATATCCGTATAAATCCATAGCACGGTTTCGGGTAATTTCCTGGAGTTGTTCTTCAGAACCTTCAATCGTCGGCGTAAAAGTACCCCCTGGAATCGGTTGAATATCCCCTTCTACTAAATCTGCAATCCGGTTTGGATTGGTAATTACAATTTCCTGAGCTTTTTCTTTTCCCAGATAGTCAAATTCAGCCAGCATTTCTTCTGTGGTCCGCAGGTATAAAGGAGCCTGCTGATCCGCATCTTTATAGCCCATACCATACATTAAAATTCCCCGGAATTTGGCATCCCCTTTGTCCATGAAATGCACATCACCAGTAGCAACCACAGGAATATGGAGCTTTTGTCCCAGTCTTACAATGGTTTCATTATATTCCTGTAACTTCTGTATATCTGCTTTGCCTTCCCGAACCATATATTCGTTATTTCCCAAAGACTGTACTTCTAAGTAATCATAGAATTTTGCTAAAGTACATAAATCGCTCCAGCTCCGTCCTTCTACAACAGCCCGGAAAAGCTGTCCTGCTTCACAAGCACTTCCTATAATAAGCCCTTCCCGATATTGTATCAGGCGGCTTTTGGGAATCCGAGGTTTCCGGTAATAAAATTCCAACTGGGATTGGGAAACCAGCCGGTATAAGTTTTTAAGCCCAACGGAGTTTTTCACCAAAAGAATAATATGATAATACTTTGCATCTTTGGGGTTAATTCCTGATAAAGCTGTATTGATATCAGAAATATCCTCACATTTTTTTTGGCTGCGCAAGATTTCGATCATATGCTGGAAAATTTTTGCTAATACTTCTGCATCATCACAAGCTCTATGATGGTTAAAATCTCCCAAACCCAAATGGCGGGCTACAATATCCAGTTTATGTTTTTTCAAATCAGGAAATAAGGCACGGGAAACAGCTACTGTATCAATAGAGGTAAAATGATATCCCAAACCAGATCGGGAAGCTGCCTGTTTTAAAAAGGACGTATCAAAAGACGCATTATGGGCTACTAATATTTGGCTGCCATTACAAAATTGATAAAATTGTTCTAAAGCTTCCTTTTCCAAAGGAGCATCTTTCACATCTGCATCTGTAATTCCAGTTAATTCAGTAATTTCCGGCGGGATAATTCTTTCCGGATTTACAAAGGTATCAAAACGGTCTACAATTTCGCCGCCAGATAATTTTACTGCACCAATTTCTGTAATACGTTCTGTTGCCGCTGATAAGCCTGTCGTTTCCAAGTCAAATATAATAATATCCTGATCAAAGCTTCCGGCGGCGGGACCTATTACAGCTTCTGCTGTAATATCATCAACAAAATAACCTTCTACCCCATAAATCATTTTAAAATTTCCGCCGCCTTTGCGGATTGCATTTACGGCATTCATACATTCAGGAAATGCCTGCACTACACCATGATCTGTGATCGCTACGGCCTTATGTCCAAACTCATAAGCACGTTTTACCAATTTTTCCGCAGGAGTCATTCCGTCCATGGCGGACATTGTGGAGTGCATATGCAGCTCCACCCTCTTGTTTCCTGCATTATCTTCCCGTTTCATTTTTTTGACAGTAGCAATGCTTTTTGGACGAAGAAGGGCTTCCCGATCAAAAGTATCATATTCTATTGTACCAGATAAAACTAATGTATTCCCTTCCTGCAAATTTTCTAAAGGCTTCGTTTTTTTATCAAAGCGCCCAATAATTTTCGCACAATAAGAATTGGTATAATCCGTGATATAAAGGGAAAGAATCAATGTTTTTTCATCTTTGCTTTTCCGGCTGTCTATTTTAAACAGATCCCCCCATACGGTAACCTCGCCAGATTCTAAATTTACATCTGCCATAGGGGTGATCTTACCTTTTGGAGGGGGGCCATAAATAACAACCATGCTTCCAGGAACAAAAGGCGTATCTCCTGGCTGGAAGGAAAATGACACCGGGGGAGGGAGTCCCTCGTCACCCCCGTGTGGTGAGTTGGATTTTCCTTTAGATACAGCAAACTCTGATGGAGCATAGGTAATTGGCTCAGGCCGTGCTTTTTCTACTGTTTCTGTATAAAGGATACTTTCCGAAGAAACTTCCAATACACCATCTAATTCTACCTGTATTTCACAGTTAAATTCTTCCCGCAGCAAAGTAGCTATTTTTTGCGGGCAATGTTGATCCTCTAAAAATCCTCCACCGCCATGGGTTAAATAGATCCGCATCATTCCATTTAAAAGATCGCAAGTTGCACCAGTAAAAAATCCATTTACCGGAATCCCTTTTGCTCCTAGTTTTGCAATGACTTCCGGAAGATAATCAGCAGTTAATTGGGAAGCTTCATAGCGTGGCAAAAGTTCAACGGTTTGCAAATGCAGCGCTTCCTGAAGTTTCCGTTCTGCACCAGAAATACTATTATATGACAACAAGGCTTTGGGATGCAGTTTTATTTGTAAGCTTCCTGCATCCCGTTCTAGTACAATATGTAACAGTTCTGCTTCAGCAACTGTATTTTCTTTTAACCAAGTTCCAAAAACTTCCCCAAATAATGCCATTCTT
The DNA here is from genome assembly GCA_003612625.1 of bacterium 1XD42-1. Lineage (GTDB taxonomy): Bacteria > Bacillota > Clostridia > Oscillospirales > Ruminococcaceae > Anaerotruncus. Next base: position 68,115 of record RAZJ01000003.1, read on the forward strand.
CCAGCTCCTTTTTGTGTCGTGTATGATTACATTTTTTTAATTTCCGACAATAGGACGGATAAAATTTCCTTATCAGAATATTTCCCTATGGGAACACCTTTTTTAAATAAAAGAGCCTCTCCCCTGCCCCCTGCGATCCCAATATCTGCTTCTCTCGCTTCTCCAGGGCCATTGACAGCACATCCCATTACAGCTACTTTTAAATGTTTGGGATAATCCTTTAACGCATCTTCTACTTGTTGGGCCAATTGAATTAAATTGATCTGGGTGCGTCCACAAGTAGGACATGAAATAAATTCAATTCCTCTGTCCCATTTTCCCAATGCCCGCAAAATATCCTGAGCTGCCTGGATTTCTTCCAAAGGATCGGCTGTCAAGGAAACCCGAATGGTACTGCCAATCCCATCACAAAGCAATGAGCCTATTCCGATAGAAGATTTTATCAACCCCATATGCTTGGTTCCAGCTTCTGTAACGCCTAAATGTAACGGATATTCTGTTTTTTCTGCTGCCAAACGATAAGCAGCAATGGTACTGGAAACACTGGAAGATTTTAAGGATAATACAATATCATGGAAATCAAATTTTTCCAGTAGTTGGGCGTGAAAAAGGGCGCTTTCCACCAATGCTTCCGGCGTAGGTGCCCCATATTTTTTCAAAATATGCTTTTCTAAAGAGCCCGAATTGACTCCAATCCGAATGGGAATCTGCTGTGCTGTGCAGGCTTCTGCAACACAACGTATCCGATCTTCACCTCCAATGTTGCCAGGATTCAGCCGGATTTTATCCACGCCTGCCTTTATGCACTCTAAAGCAATCCGATAATCAAAATGAATATCTGCTACAACTGGAATGGAAACTGCTTCTTTCAATGCTCCTATTAAGCGGACATCTTGTAATTCCGGAACGGATACACGAATGATTTCACAACCGGCTTGTTCTAATTCCCGCGCTTGTTGGATATTCCCTTCTATATCCTGTGCAGGTTTATTTAACATGGATTGAATTAAAATTGGATTTTTTCCACCTAAAATCCGATTTCCTACTTTAACTTCCCGTACCAACTGAAAGCTTCCTCTCTTTTTTCAATTAAGACAACAGACGGATTACATCCTGAACACTGACAACTACAACAAGCCCCATTAAAAAAGCTAAACCTGCTGCGTGAATCATTCCCTCATATTTCGGATTTACCCGGTGGCGGGTTATCAATTCAATCAGTAAAAATGCCAGCCTGCCGCCATCTAAGGCTGGGAGCGGCAGTAAATTGAAAACACCTAGATTTACTGTGATAAACCCTACCATATTTAAAAATGTCCGTAACCCCATTGTACTGGCTTGCCCAATGGCAGTAGAAACCCCTACCGGACCGGAAAGTTCTGAAAGTTTAAAATTACCAGTAATAAGGTTTAAGAAGGAAAGCCATACCTGCCGTACAATAGAAATCATCCACTGGACAGTATAAACTGTACCACTCCAAAAAGTTTTCTGCTGAGACTGAACGTAAAAATCTAAATGGAGAAATTTTGTTCCATCAGGAGCCGTTTCCATTCCGAAATCAACTTGTGGAACTTCTAAAGTTTTCCCATTCCTTAATACTGTAAAATCTACAATTCCATCCCGATCCAAACTCAAAGAAAAACTAATATCATTAGCTGTAAAAATACGGCTCCCATTGATTTTTAAAATCTGATCCCCTTCTTGAAGGTGTTCAGCACTGGCAGAACCCTCATAAAAACCGCCTATTGTATTACTTGGCAAAACTTGGCGCATTCCCACCAGGATTGATAAAATAATAAAACCAAGGATTAAATTCATCAATGCACCTGCACTGACAAATAAAATACGTTTCCAAAGCTTCGCATGTCCAAAGGATCGGCTGTCATTGGAATCCGTGTCTTCTCCCTCCACTGCCACGAAGCCTCCAATCGGTAATGCTCGTATAGCATATGCTGTTTCCCCTACTGTTTTTTTGAAAAGAACAGGCCCCATTCCAATGGAAAACTCATGAACCAGCATTCCGGAAAGTTTTGCTACTGAAAAATGCCCCAGTTCATGGATAAAAATTAAAAAACTGAATACAAAAACGGCACATAAAATTTGAAATAGAACGTTCACCGCACACAACCTTTCCGCATACCACAGACTTTTTCCTTCTATTATTATTCCGGAGAGGTTTTACAATATTCCAGTACCATCTGCCGGGCGGTTTCTGCTGTATCCAGCACTTCTGTTAAAGTATAAGTATCCTCTTCTTTACAGTGAAGTCCATCTAATACATAACCAACTGAACGGCCTATATCACCAAAGCCAATTTTACCTGCTAAAAATAAGGAAACTGCTTGTTCATTGGCGCTGTTTACGGCGCAAGGATATAATCCGCCTTTGTCCGCAGCCCTTCTGCAATGTCGTAAACAAGCAAATGCCCGATAATCCGGTTCTATAAATGTCAGCTTTCCACAATCTGTTAAAGATAAACTTTCTCCTTTAATGGGATAGCGATCCGGCCAGGTCAGAGCATATTGAATAGGTATTTGCATATCGGGAAGCCCTAACTGGGCAATAACAGCTCCATCTTGAAATTCCACTGCTGAATGGATGATGCTTTGAGGATGTACTACGATTTCAATTTGTTCTGGCTGCAAAGAAAAAAGCCACATTGCCTCAATAAATTCAAGACCTTTATTCATGAGCGTAGCAGAATCAACGGTAATCTTTTGCCCCATGGACCAGTTGGGATGGCACAAAGCTTGCTCTGTTGTAACCTTTTCTAATTCAGACGCGGTTTTTCCCAGAAACGGGCCTCCGGAACAAGTCAAAAGAACTTTTTTAACGGCATCTCTTTGGCCACAGCAAAGACATTGAAAAATTGCACTATGTTCACTATCTACCGGTAAAATCTTCACATGATTTTTTTTAGCCAGCCCTGTCACCAAAGCGCCTCCGGCCACCATGGTTTCCTTATTCGCCAAAGCTACATTTTTTTTAGCTTCTAAGGCCGCCAAAGTAGGACGTAAACCAACCATTCCTACCAAAGAATTGACAACAATATCATTTTCCGGAAAAGCTGCCGCTTCACATAAACCATCCATCCCTGCCAGAAGTTGTACCCCAGTATCAGCAAGGCGCCGTTTCATTTCCCGGTAAGCACTTTTATTCGATATAACCACACTCCGCGGGGAAAATTTCCGGACTTGTTGTTCCAATAATCCTACATTCTGATTGGCTGCAAGGACAGATACTTCATATCCAAGACGTTTACAACATTTTAATGTTTGTGTCCCTACGGAGCCTGTCGAACCCAGGACAGCAATTTTTTTCTTCAAAATCTATCCTCCAATCGAATTCAATTTTTATTATCCTGCCGTAACCAAAGGAAAATAACGGCTGATTAAAAATACCAATGGCGCTGCTAATAACACACTATCAAAGCGATCCATGACCCCGCCATGTCCAGGCATAATAGAGCCATAATCTTTTACCCCAAACTGCCGTTTAATAACAGAAGCAGAAAGATCCCCTGCAATACTGATCGCAGAAAGAGGAGGAATTACGCAAAGTAACTGTGGAAAATGGATCTGAATCGGCATTCCAGCGGCTTTTAAAATCAAAGAAACCACCCAAAGGAGCAATGATGTCCCTGCCATAGAGCCTATGATTCCACCAAAAGCCCCTTCTACCGTTTTTTTAGGACTGATAATAGGAGCTAATTTGTGCTTTCCCCATTTTCTTCCGGTAAAATATGCAAAAGTATCTGACAGCCAGGCACTTGCAAAAGTCAGGAAAGTATAAAAAATTCCTTGGGCAATCCCCAGCCGATCCCGTAAATACAATAATGAAGTAAGAGAAAAAGGAATTAAAAGACTAAACATAAAAGCCATTGCAGCCTGCTGAATATTCAGCGTATTGTGATAATAAAGCAAAGTAAAAAATATTCCTAATACATAAGCAAAACAGATTAGCATTAAATGTTGTACCATAATTGTAAAACTTAGGAATGGGACAACAACTGCAAAAGCAAGGGACAACAGGCATAACAGTTTATTTTTTGCACATCCAGTAGCATTTAAAAGTTCCCATACCGCCATTCCTGCAAGCAGGGCAATTGCGATATTGGGAACGATTGTGCCAAACAGCGTCATAACTGCAATAAAAAGCAAAAGCCCAATGATAGCAGAAATTACCCTTTGCTTCATAAAAACCTCCTTCAAAGCCCTTCTAAATACCGCCGAATCTGCGGGAACGGCTTTGATAAATTTCTAATGCCCGGTCAAAATCTTTCTCACTGAAATCAGGCCATAACACATCCATAAAAACCAATTCTGCATATGCACCCTGCCATGGAAGAAAATTTGATGTTCTGCATTCCCCGCTGGGACGAATGATTAAATCTGGATCAGGCTGTCCCGCCGTATAAAGAGCATCCGAAAAAAGCGCCTCGTCAATGTCGTTTGGGGACAATTCCCCTGCCATACAACGCTTTGCCAAATTCTGAGCGGCATGAATAATTTCGTCCCGCCCCCCATAGTTTAAAGCAATATTGATGGTAATTCCATGATTTTGGGCGCTTTCCCGCTGTATCCGCAATGCGGTTTCGCGGATATCTTCGTCTAACGGCTCCAAATCCCCTAAAAAGCACAGTCTGGCATTTTCATCCTGATGACGGAATACATCCGATAAATAGTGTCGGAGCAGATCCATAATTGCATCAATTTCTTCTTTGGGCCGTTTCCAATTTTCTGTCGAAAATGCGTATGCAGTCAAATAAGGTATTTCTAAATTCCGGCAATAACGGGCAATTTTCCCAAAAGTTTCTGCTCCTTTTTTATGGCCCATTGTTCGGGGGAGCATCCGTTTTTTGGCCCAGCGCCCGTTGCCATCCATAATGATGGCAACATGGCGGGGCAATAAATTTTTTTGTGTTTCGCCCATTTAAATCTCCAAAATTTCTTTTTCTTTTGCAGCTGAAATTTCATCGATCTTTTTAATATATTTATCTGTCAGCTTTTGTGTTTGTTCTTCTAAATCTTTGCAGTCATCCTCACTAATTTCGCTTTTTTTCTTCATGCCTTTGAATTTTTCATTGGCATCCCGACGGATAGAACGGATGGCAACTTTAGATTCTTCCCCTTCTTTACGTACTTGTTTACAAAGATCCTTTCTGCGTTCCTCTGTCAAAGGCGGGAATACAATACGAATACTTGTTCCGTCGTTAGAAGGGTTGATTCCAATATCAGAAGCTTGAATTGCTTTTTCAATGGCTTTTAAGGAAGATTTATCCCAAGGCTGGATCACTAAAATCCGGGCTTCTACTACTGAAACAGCAGCCATTGATTGAATTTGAGTAGGCGTTCCATAATAGTCCACTTGGATTTTATCCAAAACAGCAGGGTTAGCACGGCCTGCCCGGATCGCACCATAAGACCGTTCCAAAGCACGGATTGTCTTATCCATTTTTTCACTGTAGGGATTCAATTTTTCGTTCATTTAGAAAGCTCCTCCTTTATAATTGTACCGATCGGTTCACCCTGAACGGCGGCAACAATATTTTCGGGGTTACGCAGATTAAATACCAATACGGGAATATGTGTATCACGGAACATAGCAGCGGCTGTACCATCCATTACAGCTAATTCTTTTTCCAAAACATCCTGGAAGGTTAAAGAATCAAATTTTACGGCATCTGGGAATTGATGTGGATCTTTATCATAAACGCCATCTACCATAGTAGCTTTCAGCATAATATCTGCATCAATTTCCGCTGCCCGTAAAGAGGAAGCAGTATCAGTAGAGAAAAAAGGGCTTCCTGTTCCACAGCCAAAAACAATAACCCGTCCTTTTTCTAAATGGCGAACAGCCTTGCTCCGGATATAAGGTTCTGCAATCTGCTGCATTTCAATTGCTGTTTGTACCCGCACATCCAAGCCTTGTGCTTCCAAGCCATCTGCAAGAGCTAATGAATTCATTACTGTGGCAAGCATCCCCATATGATCTGCCCTGGTGCGATCCATATGACCACTGTTACGGCCACGGAAAAAGTTTCCGCCGCCTACGACGATTCCCATTTGCGCACCAAGTTTTACACATTTTTTTACAGCCTTGCAAATAGAAGATACAATATCATAATCAATTCCAAATTTTTTATCTCCTGCAAGGGCTTCCCCGCTTAATTTCAATAGCACACGCCGATATTTTACTGCCATAATATCCTCCTACCGCACGAAAGATGTTTTTTCATAAAACGCTACTGTTATTTTACAATAATGCGTCGACAAAGTAAAGAGTTCTATCAATTTTCCCTTTATAAAAAAACGTGCGATGGCAGCCGCCACGCACGTTTTTTATAGGCCCCATAAATATCAATCTTATTTCATCATACCGGCAACTTCTTCTGCGAAATTATCCTCACGTTTTTCCAAGCCTTCGCCTTTTTCAAAGCGGGTAAAGCCTTTTACCTTAATAGAACCGCCTAAAGCTTTTGCTGTTTCTGCTACATACTGGCCTACTGTCTGATCGCCATTTTTAACAAAAGGCTGTTCAACTAAGCAATTCTCTTTAAAGTATTTTCCGATTTTACCAGAAACCATTTTTTCGACAACCTGGGCTGGTTTATTCTTTGTCTTTTCATCTGTAGAAATCTGGACACGGATAATTTCTTTTTCCTTTTCTACCACATCGGCGGGAACAGCGGCTTCATCTACATAAAGAGGATTGATTGCAGCTACCTGCATAGCAACATCTTTTCCACAAGCTTCAAAGCCTTCTTTTCCGGCGCAGTCGGTTTCAAATGTAACCATAACACCGATACGCCCGCCACCATGAACATAAGTTACAGCAGGATCTTCTGTATAAACGAAACGGCGGATCTTAATATTTTCCCCTATAGTTAAGACTTTATCCCGCAAAGCTTCTTCAACAGTGCCTTCCATGCCTTCTGCCTGCAATTTCAAAAGTGTATCTACGTCAGCAGGTTTATTTTTAGCAACTGTTTTTGCACAGGATTTTACAAAATCCATAAACTGCTCATTTTTAGCAACAAAGTCTGTTTCAGAGTTTACTTCAATAACAACACCAATTCCATTTTCCACACAGGCGTATACGACACCTTCTGCCGCAACACGATCGGCTTTTTTGGCTTGTTTCGCAAGTCCCTTTTCTCTCAGAAGCTCAATTGCTTTATCCATATCGCCGCCGCTTTCGGTCAGCGCCTTTTTACAATCCATCATTCCGCAGCTTGTTCTCTCACGCAGCTGCTGTACATCTTTTGCAGTAAATGCCATTTTTGAAATTCCTCCTTATTCTAAAAAATTGATAGAATCTTTTTACTGCTTTCTTATTCAGCAGCTTCTTCGCCCTCTTCTTCTTTTTCCACAGCTTCTTCTGCTTCAGCATTGCCCTGACGTCCTTCAATCAAAGCATCTGCCATAGTGGCACATAACAATTTTACAGCGCGAATGGCATCATCATTGCCAGGAATTACATAATCGATCTCGTCCGGATCGCAGTTGGTATCTACAATGGCAACAATGGGAATCCCTAATTTTTTAGCTTCAGCAACTGCAATTTTTTCCTTGCGGGGATCCACGATAAATAAAGCGGAAGGCAGTTTTTTCATATCTTTAATGCCGCCAAGGAATTTTTCTAATTTTTCGATTTCCAAATTCAATTTGCTGACTTCTTTTTTCGGCAGTAAATCAAAAGTACCGTCTTCCTCCATTTTGCGCAGTTGAGCCAAACGGTCAATCCGGCGACGGATGGTTTTAAAGTTTGTCAGCATACCGCCTAACCACCGGGCATTCACATAATAAGCGCCAGCACGGGCAGCTTCGTCACGGACAGAATCTCCGGCTTGTTTCTTTGTTCCTACAAACAATACGTTTCCGCCATTTGCAGCCAAATCACGTACAAACATATAAGCTTCATCTAATTTTTTAACGGTTTTCTGTAAGTCAATGATGTAAATACCGTTTCTTTCTGTAAAAATATAACGAGCCATTTTCGGATTCCATCTCCGAGTTTGATGTCCAAAATGAACGCCTGCCTCTAATAATTGTTTCATTGATACTACGCCCATGATAAATCCTCACTTTCGGTTTTATTTCCTCCACCACGCTTTGTTCTCGCTTCACTTCCCTTTTCGGGCACCAATGAAGCAATGGCGTTGTGTGTGGTTTGGTGATGCCGGGGCGCTTTTTTATCCTTCCCTGCACCAACCGTATTATTTTACCATGCTGTGAAAAAAAATGCAATAGGGAAACTGCGATTTTTTGCAAGCCATATATGAAAATCTGTCAGTCTTCTTCCTCATCACCGGAAAACAAATGGAAAATTCCTCTGCGGGGTAATTCTTCTTCTTTGGGGACAGGCTGGTTGACTAAGATAGTATCTTCCCCTATGACTTCAATATCAGACCATTTTACAACAATATCTTCTTCCCGGCCCAACAGCCCCCAGAAACGCAGCCGGCCTTTTAGAATCAAAGCGGAAATCATAGCCCCGGCAGTATCAATCTGGGCATCGGAAACCACTCCTAAGCGGCTGCCGTTGCGGACGTTAATCACATATTTTTTTTTCAGATCGTTAAGCCTGCAAAACATATTTCTGCCTCCCATCCATAAATCTTATGAACAGAAGGCAGATTTTATCCCCAATGAGGGATGGCCGCACTTATTTTTTGCCAAAAGAAAGGTATATGTCCCCGTTAGAAGATTGGGCCTTAATTTTATTTTTGGCCCCTGCCCCGCCTTGTATGGAATCGCTCCGTTCTCCATTCATTATTATTTCAACAGCCGTACCATTGACAAAAAATTCCCCACAGTTAGAAGAAAGCATATATTCATACGCAGATTTTTCTCCGGCTAGATTCAATTTTACATCACCATTTTGGGATGTAACTGTTGTATTGATTCCTAAATCTCCTGATACATTTACATCACCATTTTGGGATTCAATTTGTAGTTCCTGTGCTGTAAGCGACTGAATCCCTATATCACCATAATTGTTTGAAACAGTTATTTTATCTGATTGAATATTGATCAACTCCACATCACCACTATGAGATTTCACATCCAAAGAAGCCCCGGACAAGCGTTTTCCGATAAAATCCCCATACTCTGATTGGATTTTAATTTCGTTTTTGCAGTACAAGTCTGTAACTGATAAATCGCCGCTGTGTAATGCAAACGCAGCCTGCTCCCCTTGAAAATCCAACGGACAAGCCAAAGTTAAATCTCCATAATCCACTTTAAGATCCATATTTTTGGCGCGGATATTTTCAACAATGGCATTTCCGCTGTGCATATTCAAATCTAAAGTATTTGTTGCTATATTATTTATTCGGGTATCCCCATATTCATTGAAAATTTTTACAGTTTGAAATTGTGTTCCCGAAGGATAATAAATATCAATCCGGTTTTCCGGAATATTCCATAGGCCAGAAGTGGTGAAATAATCCCTGCCCTTTGTATATTTTGCATTTTTTTCATCCCCGATTTTTAGTATTCCATTTTTATTTTCATAATGAAAATTCCATAGATCCGTATAAGAACAAATATAGACTTTAAAAGTATTCCCAGGGATCAGTCTTACTAAGGCTTCATCTATTTTGATTTCTATATTTTGGAATTCCTCTAATTCTTTTTCGTGTTCTTCTTTGGCCGTGATATCAACCCGAATGCCATTTACCTTTGGAGGAAAAAAAACAGGAATTTTCTCTATTTCAGAAATTCTCCCCATATGTATCCCATATATCCGCTGGCTAACAGAAGTCAATACGCCCACCAAAAGGATCATACTGCAAATGACTGTAATCAATTTAGTCCTATTTTTCATATTTTTCTCCTTGTTTTAACGCAGCAGATTTTTTCGTTCCTGGATCAGCTTCTGGAAATCGTGTTTTCTTCCAATATAATAAATTAAAAGCCCTACCCCTGCCGCAATCATGCCAAACATTACGATTGGATCATCGAAAAAAGACGTTACAAAAGGTGACATAATGAATAATACGACAGAAATGGCGATTGCTTTACGCTGTTTTGGAATAAATGCTTCATATTGCTGCAAAAGCTGCTCCAGCGCGTCATGGGAAAAATCAGACGGATTTTCCAGAGTGGTTTCAGACAAACCAAATGTATGTTTCATTTCGTCTATGCTTCCAAATTCTGAAATAACTGCTCCAAGGGCTTCATTTTCATTCATGCCCTCAGCCTGCATTGCTTCAAATTTTTCATACATGTGCTCCAAAATACGTTGTTTTGTTTCTTCTACATCCTTATCTTTTGGCAGCACAGCAAACATTGCTTCTATATAGTCATCAATCTGACGCATGATTTTTTTCCTCCATAAATTGATCGATTACCTTTCGGGTAATCTCCCATTCTTTACATTTTTCCTGGTAATATTCACGGCCTAACTGTGTTAAAGTATAATAAGTACGCCGTTTTCCAAAAGTTTCTTCTCCATAATAAGCGGCGATCAAACCGCGCTTTTCCATACGGGCCATAGCAGAATACAAAGTTGTTTCCTTAATTTCATAAAGGTTCAAACTGCGTTTTGCAATTTCCTTTGAGATTTCATAACCATAGGAATCTTTTTCCATAAGGATGCACAAAACCATTGTATCATTATATCCTCGAATCACGTCGCTGCTAATCAGATGGTACCTCCTCCTTTCTCCGCCTGTGAGCAGGCAGGAAAATTACTACGAGTGATGGAGTAAATAGAGTATAACATAATTACTACGATAAGTAAAGTACTTTTCTTGTAATTTTCCAAAATTTGCGTTGACTTTATCGCCACAGTTCGTTATCATAAAAAGCAGTGTGATATTATAGAGTGAGGTTGTATTTATGAAAAGAGAACGTTTTTCTTCCCGTCTAGGTTTTTTACTGATTTCTGCTGGATGTGCCATAGGGCTTGGTAATGTTTGGCGTTTCCCTTATATTACCGGTCAGTATGGCGGAGCTGCCTTTGTATTGATTTATTTGTTTTTCCTTGCAATTTTAGGAATCCCCATTATGGTCATGGAATTTTCTGTGGGCCGTGCCAGCCAAAAAAGTTGTGCCCGTTCTTTTTATGTTCTGGAGCCGAAAGGGACAAAATGGCATATCTATGGTTATTTTGGGATGCTGGGCAATTATATGTTAATGATGTTCTATACAACCGTTTGCGGTTGGATGCTGATTTATTTCATGAAAATGGCAAAAGGGGATTTTTCCGGCCAGTCTGCTGAAGCCATTGGGAATGCTTTCCTGGATATGCTGGCCAGTCCCCTGCAAATGACAATTGCGATGGTATTGACGGTTGTTGCAGGATTTGGTATTTGTTCTTTGGGATTCCAAAAAGGTGTTGAACGCATTACAAAAGTAATGATGCTATGTTTATTAGGTGTTATGGGGTTATTGATGATCCGTTCTGTGACTTTACCGGGAGCCGCAGAAGGATTGCGTTTTTATCTGATTCCTGATTTTAAAAAGATGACAGAACAAGGTGTTTTAACTGTTATCAATGCAGCTATGGGACAGGCATTTTTTACATTAAGTTTAGGGATCGGTGCTATGGCGATTTTTGGCAGTTATTTAGGAAAAGAGCGCAGCATTACCGGTGAGGCAATCAATATCACCTTGTTAGATACATTAGTTGCATTATTAGCCGGACTGATTATTTTCCCAGCCTGCTTTGCTTTTCAAATCAGTCCCGGACAAGGCCCTGGTTTAATTTTTATTACATTGCCCAATGTATTCAATACCATGTCCGGCGGCCGTTTTTGGGGAACTCTATTTTTTGTATTTATGAGTTTTGCAGCTTTTTCCACCGTCATTACTGTATTTGAAAATATTGTATCTTTTGCAATTGATCTCTGGGGCTGGGAACGTAAAAAAGCTGTTTTATTTAATATGGTTCTGATGATTTTCCTTTCCCTTCCCTGCGTATTTGGATTTAATATATGGAGTGGCTTTACACCTTTTGGGGCAGGCTCTACCATTCAAGATTTAGAAGACTTTATTATCAGCAATAATTTGCTTCCTTTAGGTTCCCTGGTCTATTTATTATTTTGTGTCAGCCGCTACGGATGGGGCTGGGATAACTTCTTAAAAGAAGCTGACCAAGGGGAAGGACTTCGTTTTCCCAGTTGGACACGGCATTATGTAACATGGATTCTTCCTTTGATTGTTTTATTTATTTTCGCCCAAGGCTATTGGGAAAAATTCTTTTAATGGTATAAAAAATACAGAGCCTTTTATGTGATAAAAGGCTCTGTATTTTTTATACCCACGGTTCCCCTGCATCATTCAAAACAGCAGTGCGGATTACTCTCGCCCAATCTGGGGGATTTCCGGTTTCTGCTGCGAAAGCATCCAATAAAAAGGTAGGATTTAAGTGGCAGGTTCCCCCAGCGGAACACCGCAGAGAAAGAAATAAATTTTCTCCTTGTTCCTCTAATTTTTTTAAAGTAAAAAGCGGTTTTACATCTATTTCTTTTTGGCTTTTTTTCGTCTTTTTTTCCAGCAAAATTTCAGGACGGGAAAGCCATTCTTTCAGTTGGGCTTGCACAATAGCAGCATCTTTACAAAATTCCTGAAAAATATCATAATCTGCAAATGCAATTTTCTCCGGCTTTTCCACAGGCTTCGCCAGCCGGTAAACCGTTAAACCTTCCGGAAGTACGGCAGCGAGCTGTTTTCGTGCCATTTCCAGATCCATTTCCCTGGTTAAGCGGAAGTCAAAAGAATCACAAAGGCTTTCATATCCTAAAGATAATGGCAACGCAAATGTCAGATAAATATGGGAGTTAAATCCCAATGTATGCCATACCGGCAGGCCGGATCGCTTTAAATCCCGTGAAATACAACGGTTCATATCCAAATGGGAAATATATTTGATACGGCCTTCTTTGCGGTAAAAGGCCCGGACTGTATAAAATCCATTATCCAAAACAAGCGCCTCCTCCTGACAGCATATTTGCTCCACAACCTGCGCATTGCTGGCGGCAGTTTGGGGTAGGCAGACCAGAAAGGGCTTTTTCATGTTCCCGCATTAAAAACGATTTTGATATGCCATAATCCAAATGATCCCACGGTAAGATCTCTTCATAATCGCGGCTGCGGCAAGCATAAAAGTCAAAATCCACTCCATGCTTTTCTGCTGCATCTGTCCAACGCTGAATGGAAAAATGTTCATCCCATCCGTCCAATTTAGCCCCCATACGCCATGCGTCCTCAATCACAGCACACAAACGCCTGTCTCCACGGGCTAAAGCACCTTCTAAACGGCTTGTAACAGAATCATGATATTTTACAGTGATTTTCCGGCTTTTTGTTTTAACCGTATCTAAAAGAAGCCTTTGTTTTCTCTGTAAAGCTTCTTTTGTATCCTGGGGTTCAAATTGGAAGGGTGTAAAAGGCTTTGGAACAAAACAGGACACAGATGCTGTTACAGAAACACTTTTCCCTTTTGGCCTGTTGGGTAAATGATAATATAAATCTACAATTTTTTGAGCCAATTCAATAATGGCTATAACATCTTCATCTGTTTCTGTTGGAAGTCCCAGCATAAAATAAAGCTTGACAGACGAATACCCACCTTCAAATGCTGTGCGGCAAGTACGGAGGACTTCTTCTTCTGTGACATTTTTATTGATAACATCCCGCATCCGTTGTGTCCCTGCCTCCGGCGCAAAGGTTAAGGAAGATTTCCGGACACTGGTAATCCGATCCAAAAGAGATTTTGAAAAATTATCTACGCGCAGAGAAGGTAATGCAATATTAACACTTTCTTTTTCTGTCCATTCCAGCATTTCATTCAGCAATGGCTCCAAGGTTGTCAAATCACTGGTGGAAAGGCTTGTTAAAGATACTTCATCATATCCTGTATTGCTGCATAAAGCTTTCGCACTGGTATTGATGGTTCCTGGACATTTTTCCCGCAAAGGCCGGTAAATAAAACCAGCCTGACAAAAGCGGCATCCCCGGATACATCCCCGGAGGACTTCTACCATAGCCCGGTCATGAACCGTCTGAATGAAAGGAACTACAAAATTTTCCGGATAATAAACACGATCAAAATCTTTGACAATCCGTTTTTTTACTTGAGCTGGCGCTGGTGCTTTTGGAGTGATTTCTTTGATCGTGCCGTTTTCATGATAAGAAACCGTATAAAATGATGGCACATAAACGCCCTCAATTTTTGCGGCACGCCATAAAAATTCTTCTTTTGATAAGCCTTCTTTTTTTGCCTGGATCAGACATTCTGCCAGTTCCAGGTTCATTTCTTCCCCTTCCCCTAACAGAAATAAATCTATAAAATCTGCTAAAGGCTCCGGATTACAAGCACAAGGTCCGCCTGCCACAATTAAGGGAGTTATTTTATTCCGTTCGGCTGCCCGTACTGGCAGTCCTGCCAAATCCAGCATATTTAAAACCGTAGGAAAACTCAATTCATACTGCAAAGTAAAACCGATTATATCAAAATTTTTCAAAGGATCTAAACTTTCTAAAGCATATAAAGGGATTCCTTGGGAACGCATAATTTCTTCAAAATCAATATCCGGTGCAAAGACCCGTTCACACCACATATTTTCCTTTTCATTCATCAAAGAATAAAGGATTTTCATTCCAAGATGTGACATACCGACTTCATATAAATCCGGAAAACAAAATGCAAACCGCAAATCAACTGCCGCAGGATCTTTTATAATGCTTCCGGGTTCTCCGCCAATATACCGTGCCGGTTTTTGTACCCGTAAAAGGACCCGTTCCAATGCTTTTTTTATCTCATTCAAACTTTACTTGCCCACCTTTCCGTCAAAACATATTTCTATCTTAACAATAGCTGGGAGATGGTATACCACATAAGCTTTCTAAATGTATAACTAAATCTGCTAAAGCCCCTTCCATACAAGGGCCTGTTACATAATGGCAAAGAGATTTTAATTCTTCTGGAGCACCTGCTACTGTAACCGGATACCCGGCAGTCCGAAGCATTGCCTCATCATTAAAATAATCCCCTATTGCAATCATATTTTCCATAGGGATCTGGAACAGACGGCTGTATTCCTTCAAGCAGGTTCCTTTATCCACTTCAAACGGAAGCAGTTCCACAAAATTAGGACTGGAACGGCTGACCACCATTTCACGGGAAGCAATTTGAGATAAAAATTTTGCCAGTGCTGGGGTATCTTTTTCTTCCGCTACAAAAATAATTTTAATCAATTCCCCGGGAGTCCCATCTATTGTCCCCTGAACGGGTACTACATGATCAATGTCTACTAAGTATTTCTTTACAGAAGCATAATTTCCGGCAGCTATATAAAGTCCTTCCCCCATTAAAGTGATCCCCACATCAGGGAAATGTTCCAGGACTGCTTTGGTATAATCCCGCCATGTTCTTGATAAATATTTGGCATAGAGCATTTTCTTTTTTGCAAAATCATAAATTGCCCCGCCATTAAAAATAATACTTGGAACATTTACTGGTAAATCATTGGCATACTGCAGCGCGGCTTCTACGGTGCGCCCGGTAGAAATCGCAAAATGTCCGCCATTCTCCGTGAAGCGCTGAAGAGCTTCTAAATTACGGCGGGGGATAGGATTCGGAGCTTCTACCATTGTACCGTCTATATCGCTAAAAATCCATAAACTGGATAATTTTTTTATCATCATGAAAATCCTCTTTTTTGTTTTTTACGTAAAGATTCTAAAAATTCCCTATAATATTGGGGCAAATCACTGGTAAATTCCAAATATTTTTTGGAACGGGGGTGGATAAATCCGATGGTCCGTGCATGAAGACATTGCCCTTTTAAATATGCAATGACTTTTTTAGGGCCATATACAGGATCACCTGCTACCGGATGGCCTATATATGCCATATGGACACGAATTTGATGTGTCCGCCCTGTTTCCAAACGCAATTCTAAATTTGTAAATCCATCCAATCGTTCCAATACTTGATAATGGGTTACAGCAGGACGGGAATGATTCTGAATTACACACATTTTAATTCTGTCATTGGGATCCCGGCCAATCGGCGCATTTACAGTTCCATTGTCCTGGGGGAAACCACCATAAACGACTGCATGATAAAGCCTAGTAAAACTATGCTCTTTAATTTGCTGGGCCAAATCAGCATGGGCTTCATCATTTTTTGCTACAATTAACAAACCACTGGTATCTTTATCAATCCGGTGAACGATCCCAGGCCGTATCACACCATTGATAGAAGATAATCTGCCTTGACAATGGTACAAAAGAGCGTTGACTAAAGTACCATCTGGATTTCCAGGAGCAGGATGGACTACCATTCCTTTAGGTTTATTGACAACCAATAAATCCTCATCTTCATATACAATTTCTACGGGAATATTTTGTGGAACAGCATCTAATAAAACTGGATCAGGCAGGCTGATTTCTAATTTTTCCCCTGCCTGTATCCGCTGATTTTTTCCTATGGGTTTTCCATTGGACAGGATGAAACCTTCTGTACATAATTTCTGTACTGCCGAACGGCTGAGCTGGACTTGGGTACTGATCCACCGATCAGCCCGCTGACCAGCTTCTTCCAAAGGGACTATCAATTCCAGCCTATCCAGCTTCCCCATCTCCTTTTATATCTTTAGCCTGATTCTTTTTTGTCTGACGCCCCTCCAGAAAGAAAAGATAAAACATAAGCAGAAAAGTTCCTATGACAACACAACAGTCAGCTAAATTGAAAACAGGAAAATTAAATAAAGGGGAAATATCCAGATAATCTACTACAAATCCCCGTAAAATACGGTCAATCAAATTCCCTATCCCACCTGCAATAATTAAGGCTACACACCACATAACAAGAGGATTTTTATGGAATTTTTTACGGATTAGCAAAACCAGCAACACAATAATAATAGCCAATGTTAAAACAGATAAAATTCCACCCCGGCCTTGTAAAATTCCAAAAGCTGCCCCACGATTCTCTACATAGGTGAGCTGCAATAAATGAGGGATTGCCGGCTGGGATGGATTGCCGGCTAAATTTTGCAGCACCCATATTTTTATCATTTGATCAGCAGCTATAAGCAATGCAATTACTGTCAAAACAATCGTTAGAAGCATTTCATTCCTCCCCAAAGGCAATATTGCAGTAAAACGGGGACTGCCGGCTTGGCGACAGCCCCCATGAAATATTTTTTATCCCAAAATCTTCCCACAACGGGCGCAAACTTCCGGATGTTTTTCATCCTTTCCTACGGTATCGCCATAATTCCAGCAACGGGGACAAGGATTTCCGCTTGCCTTTTCGACTGTTACAGAAAGGCCTTCCATTTCACTGCTGTTCCCTTCCCCTTTTTCCAAGGAAACTTGGGAAACAATAAATAAGGTAGGCAAATCCTTCTCGTAACCTTTCAGGAAATCGTACAAATCGTCAGAAGCAGTTAAACATACTTTTGCTTCTTGAGGTTTTCCTATAATTTTTGCATTGCGGGCTTCTTCCAAAGCTTTCAACACATTATCACGGACTTCATGGAGTTTTCCCCATTTTTCCATAAAGCCTTCTCCGGCAATTTCTTGCGGTTTGGGCATTTCATTATACATAACAGATCCACTGTCATAAGCTTGATCTGTCGGCATAAAGCTCCAAATTTCTTCTGCCGTAAAAGGCAAAATTGGTGCAATTAACATGGTAAAGCCGCGTAAAATGATATAAATTGCTGTTTGAGCGGCCCGGCGAACGGTAGAATCTGCCTGTTCTACATAAAGCCGATCTTTGATAACATCCAAATAGAAATTTGACATATCAATCGTACAGAAATTATGAAGGGCATGATAAACAATATGGAATTCAAAGCGGTTATAAGCATTATTAGCCGTTTTCAGCAGTTCGTTCCAACGTTCCAATGCCCAGCGATCCAATTCCGGAAGCTGTTCCAATGGAATGCTGTCTTTTTCCGGGTTAAAATCATAAAGATTTCCTAAGATATACCGGGCTGTATTCCGGATTTTACGGTAAACCTCAGAAAGCTGTTTCAAAATTTTGTCAGAAATCCGGATATCTGCATGATAGTCAGCAGAAGCGACCCAAAGACGCAGAATATCTGCCCCATATTTTTCTGCAATTTCACCCGGTTCAATGCCATTTCCGAGGCTTTTGCTCATTTTGCGGCCTTCCCCGTCAACCACCCAGCCATGGGTACAAACCGTTTTATATGGAGCAATCCCTTTCCACGCAATAGAAGTCAATAAAGAAGATTGGAACCATCCCCGGTACTGATCGGTTCCTTCCAGATAAAGGTCGGCAGGCCAGTGAACCTTAGGCTGCTGATCGTGAATTACAGAAGCATAAGATGTCCCGGAATCAAACCAAACATCCATAATATCGGTTTCTTTTGTAAATTCGGTACAGCCGCAAGCAGCACATTTTGTGCCGGATGGCAAAATTTCTTCGGCTTCCATGGTGTACCAGGCATCAGAACCTTTTTCACGGAATAATGCGCTGATTGCCTGAATACTGGCTTCATCTACATGATATTTTCCACACTGTTTGCAGTAAAATACTGGGATTGGAACACCCCAAACCCGCTGACGGGAAATACACCAGTCGCTGCGATCCCGAACCATATTGATCATACGTCCTTGACCCCAGCCAGGAATAAATTCTACTTTGTTAATTTCCTCAACAGTTTTTTCTTTAATATCATCAATAGAACAGAACCATTGTTCCGTAGCACGGTAAATAACAGGCTCTTTACAACGCCAGCAGTGGGGATATTGATGGATTATTTTTTGCAGAGCAAATAAATTCCCTGTTTTTTCTAAATGCTGGGCAATCGCTTTATTAGCGTCCTCAGTGGACAGCCCAGCAAAGGGGCCTGCCAATTCTGTCAGCTTTCCATATTTATCCACAGGAACAACTGTTTCAATTTGCGGATAATGCTGGGCGCATACGTCAAAGTCCTCAACACCATGACCAGGTGCTGTATGGACACAGCCAGTACCGCTTTCCAATGTAACATGATCGCCTACAATCAAGATCCCGGTCCGATCTAAAAATGGATGAGAATATTCAATATATTCTAAATCTTTGCCTGCGCAAGAGCCAAGAATCTCATAGGAATCAATTTTAGCCGCAGCCATAGTAGCTTCTACCAATTCCTGGGCCATAATATAATATTCCCCTTGAGCTGCAACCACACAGTACGAAAAAGCTGGTCCTAAACAAGTAGCCATATTCGCTGGAAGGGTCCATGTAGTAGTTGTCCAAATAACCACAAAAGTTTTTGACAAATCTTTTGCACCCAGCTTTTCCAGAATACCCTTTTTATCTGCGGTAATCTGGAATTTTACATAGATGGAATGGCATTTATCTTCGTTATATTCGATTTCAGCTTCTGCTAAGGCCGTTTCACAATGGGCACACCAATAAACAGGTTTTAGACCCTTATAGATGTATCCTTTTTTTGCCATCTCACCAAAAATTTCTACTTGGCGGGCTTCAAATTCAGGACGCAAAGTTAAATAAGGATTGGCATAATCAGCCAATGTTCCTAACCGTTTAAATTGGCTTTTCTGATTTTCTACAAACCGCATAGCAAAGTCATGACAGACTTTCCGCAATTCCACAGAAGAAACAACGTTGGTAACGCCTAACTCTTTAATTGCTTTCAGCTCAATGGGAAGACCATGGGTATCCCATCCCGGCGTATATGGACATTGATAACCTGTTAAATTTTTATGGCGGACAATCATATCCTTCAGCACTTTATTCAATGCTGTACCTAAGTGGATATTTGCGTTGGCATAAGGCGGGCCATCATGGAAAACATAAAGGGGTTTCCCCGCATTTTTTTCCACCATATTATAATAAATTTTTTCTTCTTCCCATTGTTTTACCATTCCTGGTTCCCGGGAAGGCAGGTTTGCCCGCATAGGGAAATCTGTCTTGGGTAAATTCAAAGTTTTACTGTAATCCTGTTGGGACATGGGCCTATCTCTCCTTATTATTTTTTACGCTTGTCGGTGCGTGATACCGTATATTCCCTGCCAAATTTCAAAGTGCCAAATCGGGAAGGTTTTTCTTCTGGAACGGGAGCCGGCGCCGGTGTTGGAAGGGGTTCTGGTTCATAAATTTCCGGCTGATATTCCTGGGGCTGTTCGGCTGGAAGATGATATGGTTCTTCCGGCCCCATCATAGGTTCTTGATATTCCTGAACAGGTTCTTCATAAATCGGTTCTTCTGAAATATATTCCTGTTGTGGTTGCGGCTGGGATTGGGGCTGCGGAGGCGGAACCGGAGCAGGCTGTTGCATCTGGACTGCTTGGGGTGCAGTTGGAGGAGCTATGGGGTCTCCTTGGGATGCCTCCTGCAAATGAGGTTGTGACTGGCTGTCATCTCCAGGAATTGAACTGATCATTTCAAGATGCTGTTTATATAAATGCTGAAGTTTGCTTTTAAATGCGGCAACTTCCCGCTGAAGCCGCGCGTATCCTACTTGTTCCCGTTCAATCGTCATACGGGCATTGTCCAATAAAAGCTGTGCACGGCCTCCAGCTTCATCAATAATTGCGGAAGCTTTTGCTTTTGCATCCCGAATAACACTATCCCCTAATTTTTGCGCCCCGATTAAAGCAGAACGCATACTTTCTTCATCCCGTTTATATTCTTCCAATTTGTCTGCCAAAACAATTATTTTTTGTTCAATTTCCTGCTTTTCTTCCAGCAGAGCTGAATAATCGCTGGCTACCTGCCGGAGAAAATTTTCCACCTCATCTATCCGGTATCCCCGGCCCATAACTTTATCAAATTTTTGATTTGCGATCTCACTCGGGTTCAGCAAAATACAACTCCCCCTCAAATTTCATAAATACCTGCGGCACTGCAAAACCAGCCTGTCTTTTTTTGTTGTTCGGAGTGTCTGGTCAAAAATATATTTTCCATAACCCCGCAAGCTTAGTACAGCACCAGGTGCTGTCTGGAAAGCAGGTTCCAAAATTTCTGTTCCATTTATAGCAGCCTTGCCCGATTCTATTAACCGCTGGGCTTTTTCCCGGGAAAGGCGGGTCAAAGCCGCAGTAATACAATCCAAACGAAGGGAACTGACATGGATCTGCAATTCTTCAAAACGCCGCTCCGGAAGTTTTTCCGGCAGTCCGCGTTCTAACTGGAGGCCCCACCTTCCTGCCTTATAAAAGGTTTCCAGTGCCAAATTTGCAGCAGGAGGTGTTAAAAAGCAAACCCCATTCCCCTGTTCCAGCAAAATATCTCCTATCGTTTCCCGGGAAAGGCCCATTCCTAAAAGAGCTCCTAATAAATCTCTATGTCCTATGGGATCCTGTGGGCGGAAATGGATTGTAACTGGGACAATCGGGAAGGCTTCAGATGATACGGTTTCATTTGGTGGAAATACTCCCATCATAACCCGTTCCGCATCAGGATAACCGCCAAAAAATAAGACTTGTTTTTTGACTGAAGCCGCTAACCGGCTGGCCTCTGTTTTTTCCCGCAGGTTTAAAAAGCCTGTGAAACCAGTGCGATACCGTTTGGTAGCAGCATACAATAAATCTTCAATATGGGCAGCGAAAGTACGCCCTTTTATATCAGGATTCCGCATTAGAAAAATACGCCGCTGCTTTCCAATTCATCTAGGAGATCCCCCATAATATCAACATTATAAGGCGTAATAATATAAGTGCTGTTGGCTACACGTTTGATCTGGCCATTATTCGCATATGCAACGCCGGAAAGAAAATCTATCAGACGTCGGGAAACGTCCTTATTGGTAGATTCCAAGTTCAGGACAACGGTACGCTTATTATTCAGATGATCTGCAACAGCGGAAGCATCGTCAAACCGTTCCGGTTTTGCAAGCACCACTTGTAATTGTGTTGTAGCATGAATGTTGACTACTTTATTGCTGCGCTTTTCTGTGGAATAGTCCTCCGGTTCAGGCAATCTTTCACTTCGGGACTCGCTGCCATTGATAAATTCCACGTCATCCCCTTCTGGACCGTACTCGTCGTCGGGAATCCCCAATAATCCCCGAAACTTGTCCATGAACCCCATAAAATCTTCCTCTCATTTTATCTCTTAATTTCTTCCGTGCTTATCTTTGCTATGGATTTCCATAAGCACGGCGGCCAAAGAGGACTGTACCTAACCGTACCATTGTAGAACCATGCTTTATTGCAGTCATATAATCGCCTGACATACCCATTGATAAAATTTTCATAGCAACATTATCTACATTTTTTGCCTTAATGTCAATAAATAGTTCGTGTAAACGTGAAAAATTGCGTTCCAACTCTAGCTGGGATTCGCAAACGGGGGGGATTGCCATAATTCCCTGTATATGCAGCCGGGAAAATACAGCAGCCTGCCGGATAAAATCTTCTAATTGTTCTGGCGCAACACCAGATTTTGTTAGTTCGCTGCCAATATTGACTTCTACCAGGCAATCCATTTCTTTATTATGCTTCTCACACTGCCTTTGTATTTCTCCTGCCAAAGAAAGGCTGTCCAAGGACTGAATCATTGTAACTTTATCAATAATTTGCCGAACTTTATTGCTTTGCAAATGACCTATAAAATGAATCTGGACATTTTCTTTTTTATATTGATCGTATTTGGAAAGCATTTCCTGTGCCCGGTTTTCCCCCAAAAAGGAAATGCCTGCATCAACTGCTTCATTCACACGCTCTGGAGGGACAGTTTTTGTTACTGCCATTAAAGTTACACTATCCGCCGGGCGGCCGCAGGCAGCACAGACTTGAGCAATATTCTCTTGAATTTCTGTTACAGCTTGTGCAACTGAAACTTCACTTAATCTGTTTTCCATCATAAAGCTGCCACCCTTCTGTAATCACTTCATCAAACAGCTTTAAGCTGTTTTCATAACGCTGTTCATCAATCACATTTTCCACCAGTACAAAACCAGAACCTTCATAAAGAATATTGACTGGACGAAATACCATATGATCCCCCAATACGGTATAAACACCGCGTTCCAAGCCTTTAAAGCGCAAAGCTTCTGTGCTGACCCGCAACCCGGAAACCGAATTGAAGCTGACATCTGCTTGTGTAGAACGCAACGTTACAACATCAGGATTGATATAATTACTGCGAAAAACAATAACCGATTGTTCCTGTTCTTTATTTTTATTTACTTCTACAATAACAGCCGAAACAGGTTCGCTTACACCAAAATCTAATGTAACGCTCCGCCCTTTGCGAAAGCGTGTGTCATCCGAGGAAACTGTCGTAATATAATACCAATTATGACTTGTCATCAATTTCCCTGCAACAGTAGGATCGGTCCACAGGTTTACATTCATTAAGCGGGTAACATCCTCCGGTGTCAGTTCGTCCAGATTATCTATATTTAAGTACCCTTCTAACCCATCTGTTTTACGGATAAAATACCCCGGCTTAGGCGCTGTAATGGAACTGGGCTGGGTTTTGATCTGGGCACGAAAATAGGACTCCTCCGCCCGCAGGCTGGCGATGGGGCCTTCAAATTTGTCAGTACGGATGCCAGTTGTAATTTGTTTTGTATTCATCAGTTCTAAAAGATGTGATGCCGGGTCTGAAAGCTCTGTTAAGTTTCCTGTATGGACCTGAGCTGTAATCTGTCCAATTTCATTGAAAATTTCTTTGTTCAGCATATCTGCATATCCAAAAGAATCTGGTGCCGCTTGAGCCGCCTTTTCCAGACGGCCCCTTTTTTCTTCCAGTTCCCTGATTTTATAAACTGTTTTTGCATCCTGCTCACTTTGATAAATTTCTGCTACCGTCATTCCTTTGGATACTTTGGTTCCATCTTCCACTGTATAAGCAGTAATTCCATTATTTACATGAATAACTTCTTTATTTTCGTTGGTAAGAACTTCCTCCTGCCGCAAAACAATCCCACTGACTTTTGCGTTTTCCCGTACAGAATCTAAATAAGCTGTTTCCGTTTTATAACGGGAACCTAAATAAACATAAATTTGTACGCCTACATAACCCAGCAGAAATAAAGCAGCCAAAGTAATAATAAACCGCTGTGTCAAAGAACTTTTCATATGTTATATATTTTCTGCTCTTTCCAACTGTGCAGCATCCAAAATACTGATTGCTTTTGCAGGAATAATGGTAGAAATTGCATGTTTATAGACAAGATTCTGCCGCCCGTCACAGTCAAGGATCACGGTAAAAGAATCGAACCCCTTCACAATGCCTTTAAATTGGAAGCCATTTGTCAAGTAAGTGGTTACCATAATTTTTTCACGCCGTGCCTGATTCAAAAATACATCTTGCAGGTTTAACTGTTTCATAGAAAATACCTCCCCTATTTCATTTTACCATATTTCCTGTCGAACTTTAGGGAAACATAGAAGTTACTCCCTAATAATTATATATAACGTATCACAGCAATCGCTGCTTTCCGATTATTATATCATATTATCCCACTTTTGTGAACCAAGATTTGCGCATCAGTAAATAATTCGTGTGGATTCTCATATTCATCCACACAAATCCATTGAATTCGTTTATCTCGCCCAAACCAGCATAATTGACGCTTGGCATAATTCCGGGTTGCCTGCTTCAATTTCTCTATACAAGGTTCTAAAGGCGATTCTCCCTGTAAATAAGGAAGCAGTTCTTTATAACCAATAGCTTGGCAGGCTGTGCCGCCATAAACAGAAATAATTTTTTGAGCTTCCTGTAAAAGCCCTTGTTCCAGCATCCGGTCTACACGCTGGTTAATCCGTTCATAAAGAAGTTCCCGTTTTTGATACCGCAGCCCTAACATACATAACTGATAAGGAGAAGGTTGGCTTTTTGCCCTTTGCTGATGGATGCTCATGGGAATTCCAGTAGCTTCATATACTTCCAAAGCCCGGAGAACCCGTCCTAAATTATTGGGATGGAGCTTTTGGGCAAGTTCCGGATCTGCTTCTGCCAAACGCTTCCACATGGTTTCTGAACCCAAGGCTTCCGCATCCTTTTGCAAGCGCTGGCGAATCTCGGAATCTCCCGAAAAACCGTCGAAATCCAGATTATCAATAACCGACTGGATATATAGCCCTGTCCCACCGCAAAGAACCGGCAGTTTACCGCGTTCCATAATTTCAGCAATGGCATCCTGTGCCAAATGGGTATAATCTGCCACAGAAAAAGCCGCATTATCCGGCTCTAAAAAATCAAGGAGATGGTGTGGGATGCCATCCATTTCTTCTTTGGCAGGTTTCGCTGTGGCAATTTCCATATGGCGGTAGATCTGCATGGAATCTGCGGAAACCACTTCCCCATGGAAAGCCTTTGCCAATTCTATGGCCAGCTTTGTTTTGCCAGAAGCCGTAGGGCCTGCAATGACCAACAGCGGGATTTTTTTTTGTGCCATTTTTTATCCAAGCCTTCCAAATTTTTTTTCCAAAGTATGCCTTGGCATCCGGATTGCAACAGGGCGTCCATGGGGACAATGGGAAACATCCCCATCCTCCTGCATCAGAATAATCAGTTCATTTAAAGAAGGAATTTCCAATTTGTCCCCCGCCTTAACAGCCGCCCGGCAGGCAATGGTATGAAATAAATTTTCCATACGCTGGGAGATCAACCGTTGGCTGCCGTGAAGCAGCTTTTGAGCAAATTCTGTTACAATATCCGCAATTTCTAACCCTGACAGCACAGGTGCAATTTCCCGTACCAAAATACAGCCATTTCCAAAATCATCCGCTGTAATACCGGCCTTCTCCAGTAATTCTAAGTTTTCGGCGGCAACGGAATATTCTTCAGCCGATAAATGGACCGTTATAGGCTCCAGAAGCATTTGCCGTTCTTCCCCAATCCCCTGCCCCATCAGTTTATTAAATAAAAGGCGTTCATGAGCTGCATGTTTATCTACGATAATCAATTCATCTTTTCCTTCTAAAATGATATAAGTGGAAAAGATTTCTCCCAGAATGCGGGCATGATCGTAAAGGTTGTTTTCTTTACAGTCAGGAATTTCATTGGTATGGCTGGTTTGCGATGCCTGCTCTACTAATTCCGAAACGGGTTCCGGTTCTATTGGTTCCTGAAATGGTTCCGAAGGAGCAGCTAGAGAGGAAACTGTATTTTTTATCTGCTCTGGTTCTTCATATACAGATGGGCTGCATAAGATTAAATCTCCGCTATCTGTGGAAATATCTAAAAACCGGCGCGAAGGCTTAGAGGATTTCTCATTTGACGAAGCGGAAACCATACGGTGATATTCCTGCGTATTTACATGAAGGGTTCCCTTGTCAAATGGAATATGCTTTTTTTCATTGATTTGCTGTTGTTTCGGAAGGACTGGCGACTGGGAAGCTGCAAAAGGATTGGGACGTTTTTCTGGAATCGCAATTTCTGGAGCCAGGTTTACAGTTCCCAATGCTGTTTTGCATCCATAATATACAAGACTGAAAATATCTTTTTCACTGGCAAATCGGACTTCTGTTTTTGCCGGATGTACATTTACATCTACGGCCTGGGGCGGGACTGTTAAATATAATATACAAGCTGGAAATTTCGATGTCATAAGCGCCCCTTTGTAGGCTTCCTCTATCGCTGCCATACAGGTTCTGGAATGAACAAACCGGCGGTTAATAAAAAAATTCTGCATACTGCGGGAAGCCCGGGCACTTTCCGGATAACAAATCAGACCTTCTAACGAAAGGCTCCCATAAGAATATCGGACAGGCAAAACTTTTTGTGCAAATTCCCGGCCAAAAATAGCCCGTACCGCAGAAAGCGGCTCCCCGTCCCCAGTAGTCTGCAATTTTGTAATACCGTCCCGAATAAAGCGGAAGGCTATCCCTGGTTCTGCTAAAGCAGCTTTTTCTGTTACAGCCTGGACACTATTCCCCTCTGTAACGTCTTTCTTTAGAAACTTCATTCTGGCTGGTGTATTATAAAATACATCCCGCACAATCATTGTCGTCCCTACTGGACATCCAGTATCTTCTAAAGAAATTTGTTCCCCGCCTTCCATCAAACAGCGTGTTCCTGCCATTTCTTCCGCAGTACGGGTCAGCAGCTCCACACGGCACATAGCCGCAATGGAAGCCAATGCTTCCCCCCGGAAGCCCATTGTCATAATATGGTTTAAATCGCCGCTTTCCCGAACTTTGCTGGTAGCATGACGCAGGAATGCACGGGGTACATCTTCCCGATCAATACCGTAGCCATTATCTGTAATCCGAAGATATTGGATTCCTCCGCCACGGATTTCTGCAGTTATGGCGGTTGCCCCAGCATCAATGGCATTTTCCAGCAGTTCTTTTGCAATGGAGGAAGGGCGTTCTACAACTTCACCGGCGGCTATCATTTCTGCCACTTGTTTTTCTAATATGTTAATTTTGCCCAATTCATATCCCCCCTTCCTCCTGATGTCATTATCAATACAGCATAGTTTTCAATTCAAAAAGCTTGTTTAAAGCTTCTATTGGCGTCAGCGTATTAACATCTAAATTCCGCAGCATTTCTTCTGCTTTCGACGGGATAACAGCAGTAAAAGAAATCTGATCCGCAGGCGCGGGCTCCGGTTCCTGCTTTTTATTGGAACAAGGTTTTGCCTGTCCATCGCTTTCCATCTGGTTCAGGATCTGCCTGGCCCGGCGGATAATTTTATCCGGCACACCAGCCAGTTTAGAAACTTCAATTCCATAACTGTCATCTGTTCCTCCCGGCACAATCCTCCGCAAAAAAATAATTTCATCCCCACGCTTTTTACAGGCAATATTATAATTTTTGACAGAAGAAAATTCATTTTCCATGACCGTTAATTCATGGTAATGGGTAGCAAAAAGAGTTTTTGCTTTGATTTCCTGGGAAATATATTCTAATACGGCCCGGGCAATGCTCATTCCATCAAAGGTACTTGTTCCCCTGCCGATTTCATCCAGAATCAGCAGACTTTTAGAAGTAGCTGACTTCATAATTTGTGCAACTTCTGACATTTCCACCATAAATGTGGATTGCCCAGAAGCCAAGTCATCTGAAGCACCAACCCGTGTATAAATACCGTCCACTACACCAATAGACGCGGAAGAAGCTGGTACAAAGCTCCCTATTTGCGCCATTAGTACAATCAAAGCAATTTGCCGCATATAAGTGGATTTTCCAGCCATATTAGGTCCTGTAATAACAGATACCATATGATTGGAACCATTTAATTTCGTATCATTGGCCACAAAGGGTGCCCCGTCTGTCAACCGTTCCACAACCGGATGCCTTCCATCCTTAATGGAAATTTCATCTGAAAACGTAACATCAGGACGGCAGTAATCATTTTCTACTGCTACGGCGGCTAAAGAAGTATATACATCCAACTGTGCCAGTGCGGAAGCCGTAGCCTGCACCCGGTGCAAACGCTCTGAAATAAAATGGCATGTTTTTTCAAAAATTTCTGCTTCTAATGCGAGGCTTTCCTCTCCGGCAGAAAGAATTTTAGCTTCCAATTTTTTTAATTCCTGTGTGATATAGCGTTCACAATTCGCCAGAGTTTGCTTTCGGATGTAATGATCTGGAACTTGCTCCAAATAACTTTTTGTGACCTCTATGTAATAACCAAAAACCCGGTTAAATCCGATTTTTAAATTTTTAATTCCGGTATTCTCCCGTTCAGAGGTTTCAATATCAAGTAAAACTTTTCTTGTATCATGGGTTAATGTACGCAGTTCGTCCAAACGGGAATGGAAACCATCCTGAATTACATTGCCATCCTTAAGGGTTGCCGGAGGAGAATCACAAATAGCCCGCGATAATAAATCGACAATATCTTCCAAGGTGTCCATCTGCTGACAAATTCGGGAAAGATTTATACTTTTGCAGCCTGCAATCCTTTCATGCAGATCTGGAAGCTGTCTGCAAGTTGATTCTAGTGCTTTCAGTTCCCGAGGCCCTGCATTGCCATAAACGATCCGCGTCATGAGCCGTTCCAAATCAAAAATACCAGAAAGGGATTCCATAATATCACACCGGAGCATGGTATCCTCTGCCAATTCTTCCACCGCATTCAGCCGCTTTTGAATGGCTGCCGGATTGATTAGCGGACTATCCAGCCAGTTCCTTAATAAACGCTTTCCCATAGCGGTTTTCGTTTTATCCAGCACCCATAACAACGTGCCGCGTTTTTCACCTGTACGCATAGTACGGGTCAATTCTAAATTATACCGGGCAGTTAAGCCAATGTTCATAACTTGGTTGGCTTCCAGCAGGGTAACGGCAGTAATCTGTTCCAATCCCTTGCGCTGTGTTTCATATAAATAGGCCAAAAGGGCGCCGATTGCCTGTACACAAAGCTTTTTTTTCTGTAATCCCAAGGTTTCCAGATCTTTTCCAAAATGCTGCTCTACTTTTGCGTGAGACGATTCCCAATCAAAACGTTCATCATCATTTAAGTCTGCTACGCAATGAAGCTTTTGTTTAATAAAATTGGTGACTTCTGTTTGATCCAGGATTCCTTCATTAAAAATAACTTCACTGGGGACGCAACGGCCTAATTCATCTATTAAAGCATCTGTGCTGCCATCTGGAAATTGACAGGCGCAGAGCTGTCCTGTGGAACTGTCTGCATAGGACAGCCCCCATCCTTCTTTTCCCCCATAGAAAATACAGGCAATATAATTGTTTGCATCTTCTGCCAGCATATTGCTTTCAATTAAGGTGCCCGGCGTTACAACACGGATAACCTCCCGCTTCACAACACCTTTTGCTCCGGCAGGATCTTCCATTTGTTCACAGATTGCTA
Source organism: bacterium 1XD42-1 (assembly GCA_003612625.1). Classification (GTDB taxonomy): domain Bacteria; phylum Bacillota; class Clostridia; order Oscillospirales; family Ruminococcaceae; genus Anaerotruncus. The sequence goes on from RAZJ01000003.1 coordinate 97,837, forward strand.
CTTTATATCCTTTTTTAATCAGACGGGCAATATAAGTATCACAGGCATGATAAGGGACACCGCACATTGGCGCCCGTTCTTCCATCCCACAATCACGGCCTGTAAGGGTCAATTCCAACTCTTTCGAAGCTAAAATTGCATCATCAAAGAACATTTCGTAAAAGTCGCCTAACCGGAAAAACAGAATATGATCTTTATGCTGTTTTTTTACCTCCCAGTATTGCTGCATCATAGGCGACAATTTTTCCAGTTGAACTCCCATGTTTAATGGCATCCAGAACAAGAAGCACAGCTTCCGCTGCATCCAGTATTATGCTGGATTGTATCGGGATCATCTCCATTGATGCTGCCCCGCAGTATCTGAATGACAAAGTCCATTAAATCATCCATTTCATTTTTTGCGTCGTTATAAGCCGTCATACTTGTATTTGTCATCAGTTTTCCATAAAGCTCCCGTACTTCTTCATTTAAAGCGTCAATCCGGCTTTGATCTTTATCCGATTTATTGATTTCATTGTTTAAATCCACACGTTTTAAATTGAACTGCCCGATCAAATCCTGCAATTCCTGATCTTCATCATTCACTTGTGCACAGTGCATCATTTTGATATAGCTTTCATCCTGCTGAATTGCCTTTCCTAATTGCCTCGCTAAAGAAATAACGTCCATTTTTTGTTCCTCCACATCTTTTGATAATTTTATACAATATATAAATGCTCTTATCAAGCAGTATGCCCAAACAAAGCCCAGTTCAATGCCCGATCAATTTTTACATCTACAAAATTTCCAATTTGTTCCTGGGTTCCTATAAATTCTACAATATCATTGGCCGGCGTCCGACCGGATAACCAGCCTTCCCCAGACTTGCCCTTTCCATCTGCTAATACTCTCACAGTCTGTCCTATCATAGCTTCTTGGATTTCACCCCGGATTTGGGACTGTACATCCAGCAATTCCTGGAACCACGCGGACTTTTCTTCTGCTGGAACAGGATCTTCCATTTCTGCTGCTTTTGTTCCTGGACGGGGTGAATAAATAAATGTAAATAAGGTATGATACCGAACCTGACGGATTAAAGATAACGTATCTTCAAAATCCTGTCTAATCTCCCCGGGAAATCCCACAATAATATCACTGGAAAATGTAACATCAGGAATCCATTTCCGGGCCAAATCAATTAAAGAGAGATACTTTTCTATGGTATAGTGCCGGTTCATCTGCTTTAAAATCCGGTTGCTTCCAGATTGTACCGGCAAATGAAAATGAGGGTATACTTTTTCACAACGGGCTATGGTCTGGATCAGTTTTTCGGTACAGTCTTTTGGATGGCTGGTCATAAACCGTATCCGAAAATCCCCATCTAAACGGTTCATTTCTTCTAAAAGGCAGGAAAAATCTACTGAACCATCTAGACCTTTCCCATAGGAATTGACATTCTGCCCTAATAATGTAATTTCTTTATAGCCTGTATCCACTAATTGACGGGATTCTTCCAAAATTTTTTCCAGTTTGCGGCTTCGCTCCCGCCCCCGTACATAAGGCACAATACAATACGAACAAAAATTATCACAGCCATACATAATTGGCAGATTTGCTTTTATTCCTTCTTCCCGGCAAAGAGGCAGATCCTCAATAATACTGCCATCCCGCCCATCCAAATCAAACTGGCGTTTTTCTCCAGAAAGCCGGCGCAAAAGCATTTCCGGGAGCTGCTGCAATGCATTTGTGCCAAACACAATATCTACATAAGGATAACTTTTTTTTATTTTTTCAACAACAATTTCCTGTTGCATCATACAGCCGCATAGTGCAATTAACATGCCTTTCCTGCGGCTTTTAATAGGCTTTAACGCACCTACATTTCCAAATACCCGTACTTCGGCATTTTCCCGTATCGCACATGTATTAAACAGAACCAAATCTGCATTTTCCGGGCTGTCTGCAAATTCATATCCCATAGAAGCCAAAAGACCTTTTATTTTTTCCCCGTCGCTGACATTTTGCTGGCATCCGTATGTTTTGATAAAAACTGCTGGATGATGGTATTGTTCTAAAAGAAGTTTTTTAACACGCTCTGTCATTTCCCATATTTGGGGATTTTTATTATAAAAATCATTTTTTTCGCTCATTTTTCCTCCTGTTTGAGGTCAAAATTCTGCTGCCACACACCAAAAAATGCTATGTTTCACGCCTTCTTATTATACTCTCCAATAGATTTTGTGTCAATCTCCGCTGTTATCTATAATTCCACTTGGATCATTCATTTTCTCATTGACAAATAGTTGGGAAAGACGTATAATTTCACCTAAATAATTTCGTGAAAATTTTCAAAAAAGGATGGAGAGTTATGGCAATTTATTTTAATGAACCTTCGCATACTTTCAATGAGTATTTGTTGATCCCAGGCTATTCTTCTAAAGAATGCGTCCCTGCAAATGTCAGCTTATGTACTCCGGTTGTCCGTTACCGCCAGGGAGAAACTTGTCCTTTAGTTATGAATATCCCCCTTACTTCTGCAATTATGCAGTCTGTTTCAGGTGAAGCAATGGCTGTTGCTTTGGCAAAAGAAGGCGGGATTTCTTTTATATACGGTTCCCAATCTGTATCAGATGAAGCTGCTATGGTAGCACGTGTCAAATCCTATAAAGCAGGTTTTGTTGTCAGCGATTCCAATATCCGGCCAGATGGTACTTTAGCTGATATTTTAGCATTAAAAAAACGTACAGGCCATTCTACGGTTGCTGTTACAGATGATGGTACTTCCAATGGAAAATTGATGGGGATTGTTACAAGCCGTGATTACCGGATCAGCCGGATGGATAAAAAGGAAAAAGTCTGCAATTTTATGACGCCTATGGAAAAGCTTGTATATGCAAAGAAAGATACAACCTTAAAAGAGGCCAATGATATTATCTGGGATCATAAGCTGAACAGCCTGCCGATTATTGATGATAACGGCTGTTTGATGTATATGGTATTCCGTAAAGACTATGATTCCCATAAGGAAAATACATTAGAATTATTGGATTCCCAAAAACGTTATGTTGTTGGCGCTGGAATCAATACCCGTGATTATGCAGAACGTGTCCCTGCTTTGGTAGAAGCCGGAGCGGATATTCTCTGTATTGATTCTTCAGAAGGGTTTTCTGAATGGCAAAAATTAACTTTAGATTGGATCCGGAAACAATATGGCGATACCGTAAAAGTAGGAGCTGGCAATGTAGTCGATCGGGATGGGTTTATTTTCTTGGCAAAGGCTGGCGCTGATTTTGTCAAAGTCGGCATTGGCGGCGGCTCAATTTGTATTACCCGTGAGCAAAAAGGCATTGGCCGGGGACAAGCAACTGCATTGATTGATGTTTGTGCTGCCAGGGATGAATATTTTGAACAAACTGGAATATACATTCCGGTCTGTTCTGATGGCGGCATTGTTCATGATTACCATATGACATTGGCTTTGGCTATGGGGGCAGATTTCTTAATGTTAGGCCGGTATTTTTCCAGATTTGATGAAAGCCCTACCAATAAAGTCAATATCAATGGCAGCTATATGAAAGAATATTGGGGCGAAGGTTCCAACCGGGCCAGAAACTGGCAGCGGTACGATTTGGGCGGTGACGCAAAGCTTTCCTTTGAAGAAGGTGTTGATTCCTATGTTCCTTATGCTGGCAGCTTAAAAGATAATGTTACCCTTTCTTTAAATAAAGTACGTTCTACAATGTGCAACTGCGGTGTATTAAATATTCCTGACTTGCAGAAAAATGCGAAATTAACCCTTGTTTCTGCTACCAGTATTGTGGAAGGCGGCGCCCATGACGTATTATTAAAAGACAATGCCTTAAGCAGTTTAAAATAAACATTCAATCAAATAACAATAATAAAGGGATAGAAAGCTTTTCCGGCCATCTATCCCTTTTTGTTATAGTCATTCAGTTAATGTCTTCGCCTTCCAGAACACGCACACCGCCTGCTTTTAATGCTGTTTGCGCTGTATCATTATCTTCTACCCGCAAAATAATATAAGCAATATTGACTTCTTTGTTTAAAAAAGCATATACATATTCTACACTGATTTTTGCGTCACTCAAAATACGAAGGGCATCCCGAAGGGTTCCCGGACGATCTTCTACACAAATTCCGATTACTTCCGTTAAAGATGCGGCAAAGCCATGTTCTTTTAAGACCCGTTCAGCTCTGTTTGGACGGTTTACAATCAACCGGAGAATCCCAAATTCTGTGGTATCCGCAACAGAAATGGCACGAATACTAATATCATTGGTTGCCAAAGCATCCATAATTTCTACCAGTTTTCCCTGCTGATTTTCAATGAATACGGAAAGCTGTTTTACTGCCATAGGTTTCCTGCTCCTTTTTCTTTATTTTATCACCGCAGCTCTGCCTAAAGCGAAAGCTTTTTTATTCATGTCCAAAAATTTTGCCGGTACACATTTTTCCAAAGCTGCCTGCCAGATTTCTTCTGGAAATGGCATAGATGCAGATAAAACTCCCATCAATACAACATTTACAGCTTTTGCAGTCCCAGCTTGTTCTGCTAAGGAAAGGGCATCTAATGCAGTAATCTGAATCCCTTTTTCTTTCAGCTTTTCTAAAATATTTTCCGGATATTCCATAGCTCCAGTAATTACTGGCATAGGTGTAATCCGTTGATCATTTACAATCAGTTTCCCATCTTTTTTTAAGTAAGACAGCCACCGGGCAGCTTCCAAACGTTCAAAAGCCAATATCAGATCGGCTTCCCCTTCTGTCACAATCGGAGAATACACTTTTTCTCCATATCTTACATAAGTAACTACGGAACCTCCTCTTTGGCTCATTCCGTGTACTTCTGAAACTTTTACATCATGTCCTTGAGATAACAATACATTGCCCAGAAGCTTTGAGGCTAATAAAGTACCCTGTCCGCCTACGCCTACAATAATAATACTTGTTGTTCCCATTATGCCTGCACCTCCTCTTGGGTTTTGATTGCGCCAAATCCACACATTTTGACACAAAGATCACACCCAACACAAAGGGTTGGATCGATCTGTGGCTTATTACCTAAAATACTGATAGCCGGGCACCCAATCCGCATACAATTTCTACAATTCCGGCAGCTTTTTTCCTCAACCACTAAGGCTGGTTTTGGTTTGACAGATTTTAGCAAAACACAAGGACGCCGTGCAATAATAACGGAAGGTTCTTCAACTTCCAATTCTTCACGGATTGCTTTTTCTAATTCTTTGATTTCATTGGGATCGACTACGTGAATCCGTTTGATACCTGCGGCTTCACATATTTTTTCAATGCTAACCTGGGGAGTCGGCTCATTTTTCAAAGTGAATCCTGTTGTTGGATTCTGCTGATGCCCTGTCATACCGGTAATAGAATTGTCTAAAATAACAACAGTAGAACATCCCTTGTTATATGTAATATCAATTAAACCAGTAATTCCAGAATGAATAAAGGTAGAATCCCCTATCACTGCTACCGACTGTTTTGCAGAATCCTTCCCTCTTGCGATATTAAACCCATGCAGGCCGGAAACAGAAGCCCCCATACAGATAGTCGTATCTATGGCTCCTAAAGGCTGTAAAGCGCCTAAAGTATAACATCCAATATCGCCGCTGACCATTACACCTAATTTATGCAGAGTATAAAATACGCCTCTATGGGGACAGCCAGGACATAAAACGGGAGGCCGCCCTGGTATTTCTTCTTCAAAATTGACCGTTTCCGGTACTTCTTTTCCCAATCCAACAGCAATCGAACGTTGGGAATATTCCCCTAATAAGCCCAGTTCTTTTTTGCCGCCTGTAATCCGCAGGCCATTTGCACGGCAATGGGTTTCAATCACTGGATCTAATTCTTCCACAATATAAAGGGAATCTACCTTTCCTGCAAAATCTTTCAGCAATTTTACCGGTAACGGATTCACAAGCCCTAGCTTTAATACACTGGCTTCCGGAAAAGCTTCTTTTACATACTGGTAACAAATTCCGGATGTAATGATTCCCATATTTCCGCCCATTTCTACCCGGTTCAGGGATGTTGTTTCCGCAAATTCCTGTAATTTTTCCATCCGTGCCTCTACTGCTGCATGGCGTCCAATCGCATTAGCAGGCATCATTACATATTTTTTCGGATTTTTTTCATAAGGCTTTAATGGAGCTTCAGCCCTGTCCCCGGTTTCTACAATACTTTGGGAATGGGCTACCCGGGTACAGGTTCGCAGAATAACAGGAGTATCATATCCTTCTGAAATGGCATAAGCTTCTTTTACAAAAGAAAGGCATTCTTCTGAATCAGAAGGTTCTACCATAGGAAGCTTGGCTGCCTGGGCATAATGACGGGAATCCTGTTCGTTTTGTGAGGAGTGCATACCCTGATCATCTGCCACACAAAGAATCATCCCACCATTGATTCCTGTATAAGAAGCTGTAAACAATGGATCGGCAGCCACATTTAATCCTACATGCTTCATTGCACATGCGGATCTGGCGCCTCCGATGGAGGCCCCCAAAGCAACTTCACAAGCAACTTTTTCATTCGGAGCCCATTCCGCATAAATTTCTGGATAAGTGCTGGCCAATTCGGTTATTTCCGTAGAAGGTGTTCCTGGATAGCTGGATACAACCGAACAGCCCGCTTCATAAAGCCCTCTGGCAACGGCTTGGTTGCCTAACATCAACTGTTTCACTTAATTACTCCTTTTATCTGATTTTCCTTATGCTTTTTCATTGCGTAAATCTACAACCCGTTTTGCTTTTCCTGCAAAACGTTCAATGGTTTTTGGCTGGACAAGTGTTACTTTTGCGTCAATCCCTAAAACAGTCTTTAATTTCGCACGGATGGAACTTCTTAAATTTTCCAAAGCCTTATAACGATCGACTAAACTGGCATCACTTAATTCCACTTGGACTTCTAAATTATCGGTAAAGTTTTCCCGGCGTACATAAAGCATATAATGGGAACTCATCTCTTTAAAGGCCATTAAAACACTTTCAATCTGAGATGGGAATACATTAACCCCTTTGATTTTCAGCATATCATCACTGCGGCCCATTACTTTATCCATACGTGCTGTTGTACGGCCACATTCACAAGGCGTTTTTACAATACGTGTAAGATCCCTGGTACGGTAACGCAATAAAGGCAGACATTCTTTTGTCAAAGTCGTTACAACTAATTCCCCGGTTTCCCCTTCGCCTTTCGCTTCCAATGTCTGCGGATCAACAATTTCTGCTAAAAAATGATCCTCATTGATATGCAGGCCGCACCGTAAATGACATTCGCCAGAAACACCAGGCCCCATCAATTCTGACATGCCATAATTGTCTGTTGCAAATAATCCTAAATTTTCTTCTATCTTGGCCCGCAGTTCTGTCGTACAGCCTTCCGATCCAAACAGGCCAATCCGCAGGCGGAAATCCTCTCTGGTATACCCTAATTCCTTGGCTAATTCCCCTAAATAAAGGGCATATGTAGGTGTCGCTATCAATGTAGTAGTTCCGAAGTCCTTCATCAGCATAATCTGTTTTTCACTGTTGCCGGAAGAAGACGGGACTACTGCTGCTCCCAGCCTTTCAAGGCCATAATGAAGCCCCAAAGCCCCTGTAAATAAGCCATAGCCAAAACAAATCTGCGCAATATCTTCCTCTGTAACACCTGCTGCCGCAATTAAACGCGCCATATTTTCTGACCACATGGACAAATCATTTTTCGTATATCCTACTACCGTCGGCTTCCCCGTTGTTCCGGAAGAAGCATGAATCCGGACTACTTCTTTTCGGGGTACGGCAAACAAACCAAAAGGATAATGATCCCGCATATCATCTTTTGTTGTAGGCGGAATATACTGAATATCAGATAAAGTTTTTATTTTATCTGGAGAAATCCCATTTTCATCGAAACGGTCGTGATAAAGCTTCACATGGTCATAACAATAACGGACAATATATTTGAGCCGTTCTAATTGCAAGGCTTCCATATCAGCACGGGACATTGTTTCCATTTCTTTATTATAAATCATAGGTTTATTTTTTCACTCCGTTTCTCTCATTATGCGCCATAAATCCCCCTATTGCGCCAGTCGCTTTTATAGTTTAACGCTTTTCCTAATAAAAATCAAGCTTTGTCTATCAATTCTATAACAAATGGTAATAAGGACAAATATCCTCATAATGACCGTCCTTCATCCGGAAGCCTTTGGGAATGGTTCCAAGCGGAACAAATTCAAGCTTTTCGTAAAGGCGGCGGGCACGAACATTTGCAGCAACCACGGCATTAAACTGCAAGATAGTAAAGCCAGCCTGTTTTCCTTGAAGCAGGCAATCTTTTACCAGCTTTTCCCCAATATGCAGGCCCCGATATTCCGAAGCAACTGCATAACTGGCATTGCAAATATGGCCGCATCTGCCAATATTATTTGGGTGAAGAATATATAAACCACAAATATTATTTTGATCCATATTGACTGCGACGCCGCAATAAGTCTGCTCTTGAAAAAAATTTTTTCCGGTTTCCAAAGAAAGAAATTCTTCTTGTGGAAATGCAATCCCTTCTTCCACCACTTCATTCCAGATAGAAACCATTTCCTGCAAATCTTTTTCCTGATATTCCCTGATTTTAATATTCATAGCGAATTTCTTCCCTTTCCATTCCAATTTGTGTAGCATAATACTACAATTCCTTGTCATTGTCAAATATCTATCATAAATGGAAATCTTTGCGCAGGCTGAATGGTTAAGAATGATTTTGATAGATACTGGATATACTCATGGATGAAAAGGAGCGTGTTTGTGATGGAAAAAACAAAGTGGCAGTTAATCCCTTGTGATAAAGACTGTTATTATCAGCAGCAAGGCTACTGTGGTTTAGACGAAATTGCATGCATCACCAGCTTCGAGGATGGAGGATGCGGTTATTTTACTAAAACAGATCCTTATGGTATGTTAGATGAACGAGATGGCTTCAGCCAGGTTCGCCGCCCCCATCAATTTTAATCCTGGCATATCAGACACATCTAAACTTTTTAAAGCAGCTTTAGGGACAATGCACATAGTAAAGCCTAACCGGTAGGATTCCCCAATTCTTTGCCGCAGGCTTCCAACGGTACGGATTTCTCCTGCCAAACCAATTTCCCCAAAAGCTACGGCTTGGGGGTTAATACACTTGTCCAACAAATTGGAGGCTAAAGCCAACGCAATCGGTAAATCTGCGGCTGGTTCATCCAGCCGCAAGCCTCCTACTACATTGACATATGCGTCTAAATTGCCAAAAAAATACCCGCAGCGCTTTTCCAGTACAGCTAAAAGCAAGGCCATCCGGCTGTAATCAAAACCGGCTGCTGTACGGCGGGGTGTTCCAAAGCCTGTCTTGGAAACCAAAGCCTGGACTTCTGCCAAAATAGGGCGTGTCCCTTCCATAATGCAGGCCACACAAGTCCCAGACACATTGAGTGGACGCCCATCCAGCATCATTTGGGAAGGATTTGCAACTTCCTGCAAACCATCCCCTGCCATTTCAAAAACACCGATCTCATTAGTGGAACCGAAACGGTTTTTTACAGCCCGCAAAATCCGATAGGTCTGCTGCCGATCTCCTTCTATGGATAAAACGGCATCTACCATATGCTCTAAGGTTTTAGGGCCAGCAATAGCGCCTTCTTTATTAACATGCCCCACAATAAATACAGGAATTTCCATATTTTTAGCAAGCCCCATCAATACCTGGGTGCACTCGCGAATTTGTGTAATGCTCCCTGACGAAGAAGGCAGGCCCGCTAAATTCATTGTCTGGATCGAATCGATCATGACCAGTTCCGGTGATACCTGCCGCACCGTTTCCAAAACACTTTCCACATCTGTTGTAGCTGCAATATACAGGCTTTCACTGGTAACTCCAAGCCGGTTTGCCCGGAGCTTTAGCTGCCGGGCACTTTCTTCTCCCGATACATATAGGATTTTGAGTGTCTTGCACAGATGCTCACAAATTTGAAGCAGCAAGGTTGATTTTCCGATCCCTGGATCACCCGCTAATAAAGTGACAGAACCAGAAACAATTCCTCCGCCCAGGACCCGATCCAATTCTCCTATCCCTGTACGATATCTTTGGCTGTCGTCAGAAGAAATTTCCGAAAGCCGCAATGCTTTTGCAGGGACTGATATAATTCCCGGGCCTTTGCCGGAAGCTTTTGCTGATACCTGTTGGCGTACTTCTTCGGAAAGCGTATTCCATTGGCCGCATTCTGGACAGCGGCCATACCATTTTACAGATTCATAGCCACAGTTGGAACATACATAAACACATCTATTCTTTGTTACCGCCATTTTCGTTATCCTCTCTTTCTGCCCTGTCCAGACTTTCCTCTTGATCGGCTTCCGGAATACGCCAGCCAGAAGCTTCCGCTACTGCTGTAAAAATGGTAAAAGCTACTTTATCCTGATAAGCTGGATCAGACAGTTTTTGAGCATCCTCCCGGTTGGATAGGAAACCACACTCTACCAGCAAGGCTGGCATCTGCGCATGATAAATTAGATAAACGCTGTCACCGCAAGGTTTTGCTTTTCTTGTATTTTCCGGCTGCAGCATTTCAACCATCCGCTGCTGCAATAATTCTCCCATTTGCTGGCTTTGTGGGTTTTTAGGGCCATAAAATACTTGCGCACCAAAATATTTTGACTGGGGGAATTTATTCTGATGAATACTCAATAAAATACAATCCCCATAAGAATCTGCCAGCGCTTTCCGGTTATGAATATCAGAATTTTTTCGTTTGCGCACAGTTTCCAGTCCCGGATCTTCCAGAGAACGGTCTTCTTCCCTGGTCATTACAGTAGGAAACCCATTTACTGCAAAAAAAAGCTGTAATTTTTTTGCAATGGCTAAGTTAATATCTTTTTCAACAATTCCGTCTACTCCCACTGCCCCCCCATCAAAGCCTCCATGGCCTGCATCAATCACAATGGTAGGCAAGGCAGGCTCTAAAGGCATTTGCCCTTGGGCTTCTGTCATAACTGTTTTCACTGAATGTACCGCCGTAATAGATGCCGCAACAGCCACTAAAACAAGGCAAAAAGCTGCAAGCCGTTTTTTCAAGGAGGTTCCCCCTTTATATACCACATTTTCAGAAAGCTTGGAATAGCTTATTCCAAAAATATGCGGTATCTGGGGTTCTCATGCAACAAATCTGATATTTTATTCCTCCATCCGCAGCATCCGGTATCCAATCCCTACATGGGTTTGGATATATTTGGGCTGGGAAGGTTTATCTTCAATTTTTTTCCGGAGCGTTGCCATAAATACCCGCAAGGATGGCGTATCCGTAGCTAATGTATTTCCCCAAACTTCTTTTAACAGATAATTATGTGTCAGCACTTTTCCAACATTTTTAGCCAGCAAACACAAAAGCTTATATTCAATAGGCGTAAGATGTACTTCCTGTCCATCTATGGAAACACATCCCCCGTCATAATCAATCTGAAGCCCTCCATTTTGAAAAATTCCTTCGTCTTTCCTTCCCCCATCATTCCGCAGCCGCCGCAGCGCAACCCGCAGCCGGGCTAATAATTCGGAAACGCTGAAAGGTTTTGTTAAGTAATCATCAGCACCCGAATCCAAAGCTGTGATTTTATCTTCATCCTCACTTCTGGCACTGACTACAATGATCGGGACTTCTGACCAATTACGGATCTTTTCAATAACCTGAACCCCGTCAAAATCCGGCAGGCCAAGATCTAAAATCATAATATCCGGTTTTTGGGATACGGCTTGTAAAATGGCATCCTGTCCAGTCCGGGCTGTAAAAAATTCATATCCCTGCGTTTCCAATGTTGTCTCAATCAAATTTCCAACCGCTTTGTCATCCTCTACAATCAGAATCTTTGGAACCATTATAATATTGTCCCCTCCTCTGCGGGCAATGTAAATGTAAATATTGTGCCATGGGGAATATTGTCACGAATATCAATCGTTCCCCCATGGGCATTTATAATAGACTGGCATAAGGCCAGTCCCAAACCTAAGCTCCGCCGGTTATCACCATTGCGGTTCCCTATGGTATAAAACATTTCAAATATATGGCTTTTATGTTTCTCTGGTATTCCCGGCCCTTCATCTGCAATCTGAATTACCATCCATTTTCCTTCCTGCCTTGCACTGACAGAAATTGGAGAGCCGGATGGGGTGTATTTTAAAGCGTTATCTACTAAGTTGATCAATACTTGAATAATCAGCCGGGCATCCATTTTTGCCATGAGCAAATCATCTGAAAGCTGTACATGGACAGGATGTTCTAAACTTCTCCGTTCTAAATACCGCAAAGCTTCTTGTATAATTTCTTCTATCAGCTCTGCTTCCATATGCAGATCCATAGATCCATTTTCAATCCGTGTAACAGAAAGTAAATTTTCTACTAATTGAATCAGCCAAATGGAATCTTCATAAATATCAATATAAAGACGCATTTTCTTCTGTTCATCTAATACAGATCCGTTATCTATCAGTATTCCAGCATTCCCTGAAATACTGGTCAACGGGGTGCGCAGATCATGGGAGATAGCGCGCAAAAGATTGGCACGTAATTGCTCTTGCTGTACCCGCATGGAAATTTGTTTTTTACTCTCATTAACAGCTTCTTTTTCCAGGGCCAAAGCACATTCATTCAGCATCGCAATTAAAAGGCTTTTTTCATAAGACTGGTCAATGTCCGGCTTCTGATCCATTGCTGCCGCTGCCACTGCAAATACAGTATCATGGCTCCATACCGGCAGATAAAGGCATTTTCTGTCTTCTAATGTATTTGTCCCCGCTCCGGCTGGCTGGTTATGCTGCCAAACCCAGGATGCAGCCTGCCGTTCCTCTGGAGATAAATAGTTTCCCATATCTGTATCAGGAGCAGCGGCAATTAAAGGTTCTGCCAGAGCGCCCTTTTGGATGGGATAAACCAAAGCTGTCCGTTCCAGGAGCCGGTAAATCTGATGTGCTGCTTCCTGGCAAATATCTTCTGTTCCTTCTGCCTGCTGGAATTTCTGGCTGGTTTCCAGCAAAATCTCTGTATGATACGCTTTCCAGACTGCTTCATAAGCTTGTTTTTTTATCCGCATTGTCAAATAGCTTGTGATAAAAGAGGCTGTAAACATTACTAAAAATGTAATTAAATAACTTTTATCTTCAAAATAAAATGTATAAAATGGAGGCGTAAACAAATAGTTAAAAAGAAGGACTCCGCAAGCAGAAGCAATTAACCCATAAATCGGGCCATTGACAGAAAGCGAAGTTAGTAAGACCCCCAGTAAATACAGCATAATAATATTTTCTTCATCAAAGCCTTTAAAAGAAAACCATATGCCTGCAGCAGTTGCGCCTAAAAAAATGAAAATGGTTTTGAGGATGTCTGCCATAATCAATGCAGAATTTCTTGGGAAACGCTTGTTCATAAGATCGGAACGGTCTTCCACTTTTTTACTTCACCATCCCTTTGCTAAAGAATTTTTAAGATTAGGCTTGACAGAATAACATAAAAAGGATAGGATAAGGAAAGAATTTTAAGAATGTAAAGGGATGAAGTATTTTGATTCTTATATTAAAACCACAAGCTGACGCTTTAAAAGTCCAGCGGCTGATGGATGAAGTCCAAGCACAAGGAATTTCAATTCACCGCAGCCAAGGGGAACATACTACGATTTGGGGATTGGTTGGCGACGTTACACGGATAGACATTAACCGTTTATTAGCCAATGATGTTGTCCAAGATATTAAACGGGTTTCTGAGCCTTATAAGCTTGCCAGCCGCCGTTTCCATCCGGAAGACACCCATATTAAAGTTGGAGATGTTACAATCGGCAGCGGTTTCTTTGCAGTGATTGCAGGCCCTTGTTCCATTGAAAGTGAAGAACAAATCTGCCAGGTAGCAGATGCTGTTAAAAAAAGCGGTGCCTGCTTATTGCGGGGCGGTGCCTTTAAGCCGCGTACTTCCCCTTATTCCTTCCAGGGAATGGAAAATGACGGACTGCGCCTCTTGTTGGAAGCGAAACAAAAAACCGGACTTCCTGTGGTTACGGAAATTATGGGTATGGATCAGCTGGATGATTTTAAAGATGTTGATATTATCCAAGTCGGTGCCCGGAATATGCAGAATTTCCGCCTTTTAAAAGCGTTAAGTAAAATCAATAAACCAATCCTTTTAAAACGGGGATTAGCCAATACCATTGAAGAATTTTTAATGAGTGCGGAATATATTATGGCTGGCGGCAATGAAAATGTAATTCTTTGTGAACGGGGTATTCGTACATTTGAACCTATGGTGCGGAATACATTGGATATTTCAGCAATCCCCCTCATTAAGCGCCAAAGCCACCTCCCCATACTAATCGATCCCAGCCATGCGGCAGGTATCAACTGGATGGTGGAACCCTTGGCCAAAGCCGCTATTGCTGTCGGCGCAGATGGATTGATGATTGAAGTCCATAATGATCCAAAACATGCTTTATGCGACGGGGCACAATCCTTAAATCCTGCGGAATTTGACAAGTTAATGGCAGATTTGAAAAAACGTGTAGATTTTGAACAAAAAATAAGACAGTAAAATTCCTTCCCGTCCCACTGGTTCTGTGGGACGGGCTTCTTTTTTCGCTATTTTACCTGAATAGGGAATAAACCTTTTTCTACAACTTCACCCACAATTGTGCTGTTGGGTGCAACGTCCCGCAGCCGGGGAAGCAGTTTTTCTGCCTGTGTATCAGGAAGCGAAATTAACAAGCCGCCGGAAGTCTGCGGATCTGCCAGCAGATCCCGAAGATACCGGGGAACACTTTCAGCAAAATTGATCTTTCCATTCAGATATTCATAATTGTTATAAACACCTGCTGGAAGAATCCCCATTTTAGCCATTTCTGCCGCTTGTGGAAAATATGGGACTTTTTCGGCTAAAAGCTGAATGGTTGTATTGCTTCCTTGTGCCATTTCGCAGGCATGTCCTAAAAGACCAAAACCAGTAATATCTGTACAGGAATGAACATCCAAGCCTTCCAGCAATTCTGCCGGAGCCTTGTTTAAAGCTGCCATGCTTTCCATAGCCGGGCGGAATTCTTCTTGGGTAATCATATCCGCTTTCGCTGCTGTATTCATAACGCCGATACCGATAGGTTTTGTTAAAATCAGGCAATCCCCTGGACGGGCGCCAGCATTGGAAAGAATTTTAGACGGATTTACAAAGCCGCTGACACAAAGGCCATATTTTGGCTCATTATCCTGAATGGTATGCCCGCCAGCTAATACAGCTCCGGCTTCCATTACTTTATCTGCACCGCCCGCTAAAATTGCATTTACTGCGGATGGCGGCAGGCAGTTTGGATAACATAATAAATTCATTGCTAATTTCGGCACACCGCCCATTGCATACACATCTGATAAGGAATTTGCTGCTGCAATCTGTCCAAACATATATGGATCATCTACCATTGGCGGAAAAAAATCTACTGTTTGAACCATTGCTATTTCATCTGTAATACGATAGACACAAGCATCATCACTGGTATCAAAGCCTACCAGTAAATTTGGATCTGCAAATTTGGGTAAACCGCACAGAACCTGTGCGAGGGCTGCTGGCCCAATTTTTGCCGCTCACCCGGCAGCGGCTGTCATCTGAGTTAATCGGACTTGTTTTGCCATGGGAACCCCCTCTTTCTCGCTTGATGGAATATTCATATATTTTCCACAATTCTTATTTTACTATGGATTGTCCCGTTTTGCAATGCTCCTATCTCTTTTCCCTCCGCTTTTAGACGATTCAAATTCTGCTGTAAGGCTTCCTTTTTGTAAAATATGCCCTTCTGCTCTTTTTAAAAATTCTTTTTTCACGGTGTTCGCTTGCAGGTCAAGTTCGCAATCCAGCACATATATTGTAAAACAATAACTGTGCTTTTTGCCTTTTGGAGGCTTTGGCCCTGCATACCTGTGCAGCCCATAAGCAATCCCCTGCTTGGCATTTCCAAGACTTGGCACATTTTTTCCTGCTGGAATTGCCCCTGCAATATGGCTGGCTGCCGGGATATTCCAAATCACCCAATGCGTAAAATTTTTAATAGGATGGCTTAAATCTTCCAGTGTGATTGCTAAGGTCTTTGCATTTCCCAATAAATTATAAAATTGAAACTCTGGTGAAAGATCCCTTCCCCGCCCCGTATTTTCAACTGGAAATTTCCCATTGTTTTTTATCCCGATACATTCAAATTCTAAAATTTTATTTTCCATGATTCCCTCCAAAGAGAATTTAGGCTAAACAAATATCTCTTTCATATTTTCTTGCAGAATCTTTCACAACTTTAATTTTACCTTGTTTTATCAAATATTCTATTCTGAAAGCATACCAGGCATCGCTAATCCCAAGAGAATATGTTCCCAAAAGGATTCCTATGAGTCGGGCTTCTGTTACAGGTTTATCTGTAAGGTGCTCCCAGATAAGAAAATCATAAAAATTTTCCGGAACACTGACAAGCTTTCCATTGATCACTGCTCTTAACGGGCTATTATCTTTTACCAGATTGCCCCATATAAAAGCATATTTGCGGCGCTCTATAACAGCCAATTCCTTTTGGAAGGACAGAAAATCTACAAATTTATTGTATTCTATTTCCCCCCAGGATTGGTAAGCTATAACTGTATTTCCTTTTACCACATGTTCCGGAAGCTTTACCGCAAAAATTTTGTTTTCACAGGATTGAAGCAAATGGCACAACTGATAAAAGCCACATAAAGAATAAGGATTTTCGCTATACCATATCCGGATAGACTCCCCATTTTGTAAATACTGTTTGAAACGATCAAGTTCTTCCTGATATGCTTCACCAGTTTTCCGCAAGCTGGATTCCATTTCAATATCTTTGCCCCATTGTTCCTGAGCATAAAAATTAAAAATAAAATTTTTCCGATATGTGCTGTCAACTGCTTCTTGGATATTGCCAATATCCAGCAGAAATGCAAGGCAAATTACATCATTTCCCAATTTCTTTTTATATTTTCTGGCAGCCATCCGCATTGCCCCAGCTTCACTTTCCCCAAATAGCACCTCTATCATATGGCTCCTCCTATAAAAACAGCCTTCCGGAATACTGCCCCGGAAGGCTAATGAAAACTTTTAGATGGATTTCAATTTTTCAGAAATCTCCATAATTTTTTGCAATTTCCGGTTTACAGTGGACCGGGACATGGAAAGGGTTTCCCCCAGTTCCCGCAAAGATAATTCAGGATGATTCATCCGCAATATCGCTAATGGCTGTAAGTCTTCTTCTAACCAGGAAATCCCTTTGTTCTGTTCTATTCTGCGGATGGCTTCAATTTGATGCAATGCGGCGTCTACTGTTTTAGATATGTTCGCTGTTTCACAGTTGATCGTACGGTTTACCTGGTTCCGAAGCCCTTTTACAATTTTAATCTCCATCATTTGCATAGCGGATTTCGGTGCGCCAATATAAGTCAGCAAGTCCTCAATATGACCGCTTTCCTTATAATATATGATATAATTGTTCCGCCGGGCTGTCATTTTAGGTAAGGCCAGCGGGGACAATAATGCTGTTAAGGCTTCCGCTAAAATTTTATGAGGGGTCACAAATTCCGCATGATACCCTTTCTTCGGATCTGAAACTGCACCACAGGACAAAAATGCACCGCTTAAAAAAGCCGGTTCATTTTCTTCATTCAATAATTCTTGATGCAAATTTCCATCCCCGCCAAAGCAGGCTATAACTGCTTCCCGGTCGGAAGCTTCATCCACTGTTACAAGGAACATACTTTTCCTGCCGGAACGCTTCACTTCTCTGGCTGTAATACACCCTTGCAAATGAACCAAATCAGAAAGCAAATTTCCATATAAACGGGCCATGGCTTGATGTTCTGTATGCAGGCATATTTCCTTACTGCTAAAGCATTTCCCATATAATAACATTCCGTAAGCCATAGCCCATGTATCATGCCGCAAAGCTCTGTTCCGGCAGATCTCCCTTTTTACTTCCTGGGAATACGATAACAATTTTTAATCCTTTCTTTTTGCAGCATCCCGATGGGTTATAATAACCCGGCTGGTCTGCTGGAGATGTTCTCCTAAAAGCTGCGCAAACACTACGGAGCGATGCTTGCCGCCTGTGCAGCCAACTGCTATGGTTAATTGTGTTTTTCCTTCCTTTTCATAGAGAGGAATTAAATAATCAATTAAATCCAGCAGCTTCGGTACTAATTTTTGCGCTTCTTCCCGGTTTAATACATAATCCCGTACAGGGGCATCCAGTCCTGTCTTTGATTTTAATTCGGGAACATAAAAAGGGTTAGGAAGGCAGCGCACATCAAAAACCAAATCAGATTCTTTTGGAAGGCCATACTTGAAACCAAAGGACATGCAGTTAATCAGCATACCTTGTTTTTTATCTTCTAAAAAGAAATTGACTACTTTTTCCCGGAGCTGGTTTACAGAAAGATATGTAGTATCAATCACATAATCTGCACATCCCTGAATCCTGGAAAGCATCTGCCGTTCCCGAAAGATAGCATCTTCCACAGATGCTGTTTTATCATCTATTAAAGGATGCCGCCGCCGGGTTTCCTTATAGCGCTGAATCAGTACGTTGCTGTCACAGTCCAAAAACAAAAGACGGAATCCACAGGTATCAATAAATTCCTCTATGTTATCAAAAATATCCCCAAAAATTTCTTTGCTGCGGGCGTCTACAACAATCGCCACTTTTTCCATTTTATCCGGCGCTTGTAAACAAAGTTCTGTAAAGGCTTTTACCATTTTAGGCGGTAAATTATCAACACAATAATATCCAATATCTTCAAGGGCAGCTACGGCACGGGATTTCCCCGCGCCGGACATCCCGGTTATCATTACAAAATCCATATTCACGCTCCATTTGCCGCTTTTCTTGTGGCTTTTTATTTCATATCAGGCATTTTTCCCAGACGCTGCACTTCACATTCCAATAAAATTCCGGTTTGTTTTTGAACCTCTTCCTGTACTTTTTGGATCAGCAGGCATACATCCCTGCATACAGCATTTTCATAATTGATTAGAAATCCAGCATGTTTTTCACTGATCATTGCACCGCCAATCCGGCATCCCTTTAGTCCGCACTGGTCAATCAACCGGGAAGCATAAGCCCCTTGGGGCCGTTTGAATGTACTTCCTGCGCTGGGGTATTCTAATGGCTGTTTTTCTTTCCGGGCCTGCATATGGGAATCCATCTTTTTCCGGATTTCAGCAGGATTCCCCGGCGTTAAATGGAAAAACGCTTTTGTAATCAGGCAGCCTGGATGATCCATAAACCAGCTTTTGCGGTAACTTAACCCTAATTCTTCTGCTTTCATCTCATGAAGTGTTCCATCCGGCCCCAGATATTCTGCGGATACCAAGACATCTTTGATTTCCCCGCCATAGGCTCCTGCATTCATATAAACGGCACCGCCTACGCTGCCAGGGATTCCCCAGGCAAATTCCAAGCCGCTAAGACCTAATGAACAGGCATAAGCACATAATTTCATTAAACTTGTGCCAGCGGGACAGGCAATGATATTATTTTCTTCTTGTACTGGTTCTTCTTTTTCTTCGTCCAGGCAGAGGACTACTCCTTCTATTCCTTCGTCGGATACAAGCAGATTGCTTCCCTTCCCGATAATGGTAACTGGAATCTGTAATGTATTTGCCATGCACAAAATTTCAGATGCTGTTATGCTTTCTGTACGAATAAAAAGCTCTGCGGGGCCGCCTATTTTAAAGGATGTATGATTTTTCATAGGCTCATCCTGTATTACCAGGCACCCTGCACCTTCACAAAAGCTTGTGATTTGCTGGAATTTTCCCATCTGATCCCCTGCCTTTCTGATGTACAAAACGGGCTGGCCAGTTCCCAGAATCAAGCCATATGATACTGCTGATTAACAATCAAATTGTTTGCCTAACAAAGCTGCACCAATGATTCCGGCGTCATTTCCTAAAACAGCCTGAATCATTTTTGTACAGCGGTCCGGTTCATGATGGAATGTCTGGGGATAGGACCGTTCCCGTAATGGCCCCAGCAAGGTTTCCCCTTCTTTGCTGATTCCGCCGCCAATTACAATTGCCTGAGGCTGAAACGCATTGATAAGGCCGGATATGGCAAAAGCAAGATAATCAATGTACTGATCGACAACTGCCTTTGCTGCGCTGTCCCCTTCCCGCATTGCATCAAAAGCAGTACGTCCATTGACTTTATCTAAGCTGTTTTCTGCCAGTTCCCACATTTTTGATTTCATATTTAACTGCATAGCTTCCCGGGTAATACGGATCAATGCAGATACAGAACAATAGGATTCAATACATCCCCTGCGGCCGCAGGTACAGGGAACTCCCTGGTAAACCATCCCAACATGGCCTAATTCCCCGCCTTTATAGTTAAAACCAGATTGAATTTTACCATCAATAATGATGCCGCCGCCAACTCCCGTCCCCAATGTAACCATAATGGTGGTGGACAATCCTTTTGCTGCGCCGGACATCAATTCTCCATAAGCTGCCGCATTGGCGTCATTTTCTAAAAATACTTTTTTGCCAAGGCGTTCCTCTAAAAGAGCTGCAAGGGGGGTATCTTGAAATCCTAAATTATAGGCACTGCCTACAATGCCTGTTGTAGGATTTACATTACCCGGAGTCCCTATTCCAACCCATTCTACCTGTTCTATGGAAACTCCTGCTTTTTCCAAAGCTTGCCGGGCCGTAGCAGCCATATCATCAGCAATTTGTTCCGCAGGACGAAAAGCTCCGGTAGGGGCGGAAGCTTTTCCTATAATCTGAAACGCTTCATCTACTACACCCGCTGCAATATTCGTCCCGCCTAAATCGATCCCGATATAATAACCCATTGATGCTGCTCCTTTCATTTATTATCATATCACTGCTATATGATTTTATTATTGTTTTTTTGGCGATTTTTCCTGAGCAATTTTTTGAAACCGTTCTACATCTATATTTAAAATCATTTCTTCCGGGAATTCAATTTCCCGCAGCATATCCAAAGCAGGCTGCACCTTCCCGATCTGGGTATAAAAATGCGCATCCGAACTGCATACCACAGGCACTTGATATTTTTTGCATAAAAGCGCTACTTCCCTGCACCGCTTCTTTGAACCAGGACGGCAGTCAAAGGAATGGGCATTGATTTCTACAATTTTTCCGTATTGCGCAAAAGCGGCAATGACAGTATCAAAATCAAAATCGAATCTGGCATCCCCGCAATGGCCGATTACATCCACCAGCGGGTTAGAAGCCACTGACAGCCAGCCATTTGTATGCTCCTGTTTGCTTCCCGGCTCACAGCAGACTGTATGGTAAGATGCAATCACCCAGTCTAAACGGTTTAAGTCTGTATCCGGAATATCCAAAGTCCCTTGGTAGTCAAGAATATTTGCTTCTGCGCCTCTTAATATGGATATGCCTTCCAGCTCATCTGGTACGGCCTGAGGCAGATTTTTAAAAAACCATTCATGAGGCCCGTCCTTCATTGCCGGCCCGTGCTCTGTTACACATAAAAAATGGAGCCCTTTTTGTGCGGCAGCCCGTGCATTTTCTGTAATGGTGCTGTATGCGTGGCTACAGGCTACCGTATGCGAATGGGTTTCTGCAATAACCTTCATTCCCTCATCATCCTCCCCTTAAATTAAAATTCAGACCAGTCCACGTTTGAAATTTCCCCTGAATCTATCATGCCCAGCTTTTCCAAAAGCTCCTGGGCCGCATTATATCCCATACGTTTCTGGCGGTTATTCATTGCCGCTATTTCAATGATAATTGCCAGGTTCCGCCCTGGCTTGATCGGTATGGTAAGGGATGGCACGTCTATCCCCAGTATATCCATATATTCATCATCCATTCCCATACGGTCGTATACTTTACTGGAATCCCATAATTCCAACTGGACTACCATATTGATTTTTTCCGTTACTTTTACGGCGCCAATACCAAACAAACGGCGGGCATTGATAATCCCAACCCCACGAAGCTCCATAAAATGCCGGATGTTTTCCGGGGAGGAACCAACTAAAGTTTTTTTGGAAACCTTCCGGATTTCTACCGCGTCATCCGCAATCAAACGGTGTCCCCGTTTGATCAGTTCAATAGCTGCTTCACTTTTACCTACGCCGCTTTCCCCAAGCAAAAGAATACCTTCTCCATAAACTTCTACCAAAACCCCATGACGTGTTACCCGGGGCGCCAATTCTATATTCAATTCCGCAATCAGGCCCGCCATAAAAGATGATGTCCCATCGGCTGTTCTTAAAAGGGCTACCCTGTGTTTTTCCGCCAGGCGCAGCATCCATTCTGTTGGTTCAATATTACGGGTGATAACAATAGCGGGAGGACTGGTTGCAAAATATTTTTCAATTAAGACTTCCTGTTCTTCTTCCCCGAATTGCCCAAGAAATGCAAATTCACTTTTTCCAAGGATTTGAATACGCTGGGGATCAAAATAATCAAAAAAACCACTAAGCTGCAAGCCGGGACGATTGATTTCACTGGTAGAAATTGCTATGGAGCTGGCATCTTCCGGCAAATAAAGTTCCTCCAGGTTAAAAGCATCAATTAAATTCTGTAATGGAACAATAAACTTCGCAGACATGGAAAAGCACCATCCTTTTTTACTTATGTCCGGTTTCAGGAAAGATATATATTATGGCAGCCGTATACCGGATCAGAATTTATACAAAAGGCGGGATTTGAAACAGCCGCCTTACGGCTATTATACCCTAAAGTGTGCCATGTTTCAAACCTTTATTTCTCATCTTGCCAAAGAATTTCCTTTTCTTCCTGGCTTGCGCCTCTTTAGGACAGTTGCAATTCTAAAATAAATCCTGTATAATACCAATTCGAGGCAAATTCCGTGAAATTGAAAAAGGAAGTGCTGTTTTGTCCAAAAAAATCTCTTTATCTCTAATTACAGTCACTATTATTTTGCTGTTTCCGATATATGCTTTTGCAGAAATGACGGGTTTGGAAAAAGCCCGTCAATATTTGGAAGCCAATCCCCCCGGCCCCAGAAGCGCTGTTGTTTCCTCTTTAAATGGCTGGCCGATTCATCCGGAAGTTCAGCCTGCTTTAGAAAAGCAGTTCCACCAGTGGGAACGGGAAGATGAATTTTCTGCGGTAGAATATGAGCTGGCTATGCTGTCTTTGTTGAAAACAGGCCAATCTCTTTCTGATGGTTCCAATATGGATCTCCTTTCTAGGCTTTATGTGCAAAATGCTTTAGATGGCAGCGGCTTAGAAGGGATTTCCGGGGCACTTTACGTCTATAACGCTTCCGGACAGGAAATTTCCCAATCCCAGCCCAATTCCCCCAATTCCTTATTAGACCGCATCACTGCTGCCCAGCAGGAATCCGGTGGTTTTGCACAGACAGCCGGAGATGTACCTAATGTGAAGGTGACTGCCCAGGCATTAACCGCTTTGTATCCTTACAGCCATACCTCCGATATCCGTTCCACAATCGAACATGGTCTAAAATGGCTGATCAGCCAGCAAAACAGTGACGGGACTTTTTCTGATAACAAAATATCCAGTTGCAGTGCAACTGCCGAAGCGCTTATTACATTTTCTGTTTACCAGCCTGCCCAAACCTTTTTTTCCGGGTATAACCGTCTTCAGACTGCATTAGATCTTTTTCAGAATGAAGATGGCGGATATAGTGAAACCCTGGGCGGCGTTTCTTCCCCTGAAACAACAGAACTTGCTATGGTTGCTGTTTATACAGCGGAATCCGGTACATTCCCCTACTATGCTCCGGAATATTACCCAGGATATACACCAGAACCAGAAAGCACTTCCCAACCTACCGAAGAAAGCCCCTGGTTTATTTACGGGAAATTTTTCTTTGGATTTATTTTAATTTTTTTCTTGATCTATCTGCTGCTTCTTATTACAGTAAAAATCGGAAAGTTTGCGGAAAAAAAGAAACTGCCCGGTTCCTTGGCTGCCCAGGCAGAAAAGAAAAATACAGCTTTTTCGGAGGACACGATCCAAATGCATATCCCCATGCAGGCGGAGATCCCCAATTTTGATCAGATTCCAGAGCAGGAGTCTGAAATGGGCCATTCAGACAATAATCCGTCTTCTTAAATTAAAATCCGCTGATTCAGTCAGCGGATTTTAATGATTATGGCTGTGTCAGATCCAGGATACCGATTGCATCTGCAATCTTTTTAAAAATCGGTGCGGCACTGTCTGAACCGGAATTTCCTCCTTCTACCAAAACAACAATAGCATATCTTGGGGTATCTGCCGGATAAAATCCCGCAAACCATGCGTGTACAATTTCACTGTCTTCTTTACCCGGCGTCCGGTAAATTCCGGTTTGTGCGGAGGCTGTCTTTCCTCCTGCCTGACCCCGCAAAGGCCGTGCTTTTTCCCCGCTTCCTTCTTCCACATTTGCCACAAGGCATTCCCTTAAAATATCTGAGGTTTTTTCAGAAAATACCCGGTTGCTTGCATATACAGGCATATGGTTTTTTATAACTTCCCCGTTTTCTGTTTCGCCTTCAATCAGCCGGGGCGTTACCGCATATCCGCCATTTGCCACAGCACAAATCATTTGGGCAATTTGGATTGGAGTAGCTGTCAGGCTTCCTTGTCCAAAGGAAAGGTTTGCTAAAGCTGCCGGATTTTCTAATTCCTGCTGGCTTGGCAAGGTTCCGCTTTGGGTAACAAGATCTTCTGAAAGATAAGATGCGCGGGAAAACCCAATGGAACGGGCCAACGCTGTGATACGGTTTCCGGTCGCAATCCTGCCTAAATGGATAAAATACGGATTACAGGAAATTTCCAAAGCCCGTTTTAAATCCAATTCCCCATGTCCAGGACGCCAGTGGCAATAAAAAATATGGTTAGAAACGTCAATATATCCTTTACAGGTATACGGGGTATACCTGCCAAAGCCATTTTCCAAAGCTGCGGCAGCAACAATCAGTTTAAAAGTCGAACCCACACTGTATGGGGAAAATGCCCGGTTGACAAAAGGACTGTTTTTATCTTGCAGGCTTTCTGCCAAATGGTTGGCATCATAAGCCGGCAAGGAAACAGATGCCAGCAGATTGCCCGTATTGACATCCATTACAACTGCCGCGCCTTTTTCCACTTTCGCCATGGCATTTTGTGCTGCCCGCTGAATCCCGGCATCTAAGGTTAATACCACCCCGCCGGCATCCTGATAATTATCTGTTATGACTTCCGGCTCTATATCTAATGTCCTTCCTGCCGCATCTATGGTATACCGGAGCTGCAAGCTCCCGCTATGGGCTTCTAATATATCATTACAGGCCAATTCAACGCCGGCTGCACCTTCCTTATGATCGGGAGCAAGGTAGCCTATAATATGTGGTGCAAGCTGTCCGTCAGAATACCGCTGAGCCACATCAAACATTTGAATCCCATGGGCATAAATATCTTCTTCCGGGTACAGCAGATATGGTTGTCTGGCCTGGCCATCATAAGAAATTTCTTTTTGCTGGGAAAATTCAGCCAATGCTTTTACAGTTTCCGGAATCGGCGCTACGGCCGCAACCGGTTTTATTTTTGTTCCCACCAATGGCTGCATATTCCGGTCATAAATCATGCCTCTGGTCCGGTCTACCTCCAACAAAAAACCGCTTTGGGTATTTGCCACGGAAGCTAATGTATCTCCCATTGTCAAAGCATAAATCCGGCATACCATCCCGGCAAATAATGCTACCATTACAATATATAAACCTGCTGCTTTCCTATACATTCCAACGCCCCTAAATAAAATATGAAAAATAAAAAAAGCCTGTATCCCTACAACCATTGTGGGCATACAGGCAATCTGTTATTCGCTGTTAAAAAAGTTTTATTCTTCTTCCGGCTGGCCAAGAGTTCCCAAGCTGGCAGCTTTCAGATAAGCATTGATAAAGCCGTCAATATCGCCATCCATGACAGCATTGATATTGCTGTTTTCATATTTGGTGCGGGTATCCTTTGCCAACGTATAAGGCATAAATACATAAGAACGGATTTGGCTTCCCCAGGCAATTTTCATTTGATCGCCTTTGATCTCGTTAATGTTATTTAAGTGCTCCCGTTCTTTAATTTCCAATAATTTCGCTGCCAGCATTTTCATACACATTTCCCTGTTTTGGAACTGGCTCCGTTCATTTTGGCAGGATACCACAATTCCAGTAGGCTTATGAGTCAGGCGGACAGCAGAAGATGTTTTATTAACATGCTGGCCTCCTGCACCGGATGCCCGGAATACAGCCATTTCAATATCTTCCGGATTGATTTCAATGGTTTTATCATCCGGCAGCTCCGGCAGGACTTCCACTGAAGCAAAAGAAGTATGCCTGCGCCCGGAAGCATCATAAGGGGATACCCGTACCAAACGGTGGACACCGCTTTCTGAACGTAAGAAGCCATAGGCATTTTCCCCTTGGATCAGCATAGAAGCGCTTTTTAAGCCGCCTTCGTCATCATCCAAATAATCCAATACCCTTACTTTAAAACCATGCCGTTCTGCCCAGCGGGTATACATCCGGTACAGCATTTGCGCCCAGTCTTGGGCTTCTGTTCCCCCTGCCCCCGCATGGAAAGTAACAATGGCATTATTGCTGTCATATTCCCCGGTCAGCAAGGTTGCCAGCTTTTCGGCTTCCAGTTCCTTTTCAAAGCGTTCCACATCGCTTTTAGCTTCTTCAAAAACAGAAGCGTCTTCTTCTTCATCCGCTAAGGCAATCAAGGTTAAAGTATCATCATAAAGAGATTTTAAACCATCACATATTTCAATTTTTCCACGTACTTTTGCCATTTCCAACTGGTTTTTTTGAGATTTCTCCAAATCATTCCAAAACCCGGGAACTGTTGTTTTTTCTTCCAATTCTGCCAGCTTGCGGTGGAGCCCGTCATATCCGGCAGCTTGAATATAATCCTCCAATTCCTGGCCATGGGCTTCCAAACGCAGCCTTAATTCTTCAAATTGCAGCATCCCATTTTGCTCCTTCACTCATACAACAATAAAATCAACAACAATACTAACCATTATACTATATCAATCCTCTGCTGTAAATAATTTTTTCCGTGGATTTGTTCATAAATAGGCGCTTGTTTTTTTCATTATTTTTTTGTATGATTGGAAATGTGAATATTGTGGGAAGGTGATATTTTTGGCAAATTACTTTGGCGCAGAGTGCCCAGCCTGCGGCAAAACATTTCATGAAAATGATGATATTGTAGTATGCCCTATTTGCGGGGCACCCCATCATCGTGCCTGTTACCAGCAATCTGGTAAATGTACATTTGATCATTTACATGCACAAGGGTATATGTGGGAACCTCCTCAGCCCCAGCAGCAAGATCCGGAAACAGACTTTCAGAAAGACAATGAAGGGAAAATCTGCCCAACCTGCGGGACAGCGGTTGCTCCTGGGACGATTTTCTGTTGGAAATGCGGGACGCCTTTAGGGGAAAATAATATGTCCCATAAAATGGCTGCTGCTTATTATACGATGGCCTTTGGGGGCGTTTCTCCGGAAGAAGATATTTTAGGGGTCAGTGCAAGAGATTTAGCCCTTTATGTAGGACAGGGTTCCCATTATTTTCTCCCCCGCTTCCGTGATTTAGCGGCAGGAAAGCCTTTTGCTATTAACCTTCCCGCTTTGCTGAATTTTTTTTACTTCTTCTACCGTAAAATGTATGTAATAGGAGCCGCATTACTGGGCCTTTATGCAATTACTTTAATTCCTTCTTTTGTGATAGCTTCTGAGATGGTTTCTTATTTGGCAGCCCATTTCAATGAATTTATTTCCACAATGGATTTGGCCAGTGTGATGTCAAATTTTCAGCCCCAGAAAAATCTTTGGGCTGTATCCCTGCTCCCTTATATGCGGTATATTATTACGGCTGTTTCCATTTGTTTATCCCTGTTTGGGAACCGGATGTATCTGTACAGTGCTGTACACCATATTAAAAAAATCCATCTCCGCTGTGAACAATCTCCTGAGGGCTTTAACGACCATGTTTATACAGAAATGCTGGCACGGCGGGGGCATACCAGCTTTGGTATGGTTATTATTGTATTTGTTGGGATTGTTGCAGCATATTTTTTAATCTCTTTTCTGCTTATGCTCCCAAATATGGATGCTTTTTATTATGCCTTAGGACAATAAAAATGGGAAAGGAACTTTTTTATGAAAGTTACAAAAGCAGTTATTCCTGCCGCTGGTCTTGGGACACGGGTTTTGCCTGCCTCAAAAGCTGTACCCAAAGAAATGCTTCCTATTGTCGATAAGCCTGCCATTCAATACATTGTAGAAGAAGCGGTAGCTGCTGGAATAACAGATATTCTCGTCATTACAAGCCGCGGAAAATCATTGATTGAGGATCATTTCGATCATGCGCCCGAACTGGAGCAAAAGCTTCTCGCCAATGAAAAACAGGATTTATATGATACAGTTGTTTCTTTAGCTCATATTTGCAACATTCAGTATGTACGCCAAAAGGAAACAAAAGGCTTAGGCCATGCAGTATGGTGTGCAAAATCTTTTGTTGGGGATGAACCTTTTGCGGTTTTATATGGGGATGATGTTATTATTCCCCCTTCCCGCCCAGCCATTGGCGAAATGATCGCTGCTTATGAAGAATATGGGAAATGTGTTGTAGGTATCAAACGTGTTTCCTTAAAACAAATTACAAAATACTGTACTTTAGGAGTCAAAAAAATTTCCGATCATATTTATGATGTATATGACATGATCGAAAAGCCTACGCCAGATGAGGTAATTTCTGATTTTGCGATATTAGGCCGTTGTTTGCTGACATCCGATATTTTTGATTTGCTGGAAAAAACACCGCCTTCCCGGAATGGGGAAATCCAGCTTACCGATGCCATGCGGGTTTTAGCCCGGAGGGGTAATATGATGGGTGTGGAATATTCTGGAACCCGTTATGACATGGGAAATAAATTAGGTATTTTACAAGCCACCGTAGAAGTCGGCTTATCTCATCCTGAAATTGGCAGTGATTTCAGGGATTATTTAAAAGAAATCGCTAAATCACTATAAGGAGGATTTCCTGGTATGCCAGATATGGAGCTTATTTGGAAGGATCGGAAAAGAATTTTAGGGATGCCTATTACTTTTACAAAGTATTCCATGTCAAAAGACCGTCTGTTTTTAGAAACAGGGCTTTTAAATATGAATCAGGAAGAAATCCTATTATACCGGGTACGGGACATCAGCCTTCATATCAGCTTATGGCAGCGGCTGTTTGGAGTCGGTACTATTATTGTAAAATCTTCCGACCAGACTCTTCCAGAGCTTCATATTGAAAATATCAAAAGTCCCCGCATTGTCAAAGAGCAGATCCACACGCATGTAGAAAAAATGAAAATTGCCCGTCAAATGCGCATTGGAGAAATTGTAGATGATGGGGATATGGATCATGAATGTTGTCATGAAGATGGTACATCTTTTCCTGCTTAAAAATTAGCCTAATCAAAATTTTCCTTTAAATATGATTTATTGATTTTAAAACTACAAAAAGTTCTTGGTATTATAAAATACTAAGAACTTTTTATTTTTATTTATTTTTTTAATAATAAAAGCTAAATTAATAGTATTTTTCTTATTGACAAATTTTAGGTACGATGGTATATTATGTATGTAATTAAAATATTAAATACATAAAAATAATATATTTATTATATAATCTTATTTTTGCAGGATATAAAGATTATATATTCCTTACTCACGAGTAAGGATACTATAAAGATTTATATTGCAAGGAGTTGATATGGCCCAAAATCATCATTCGTTGTTTTGCCCTAAACAAAATTCTAAAATTTTGAAAGAAATGATATTATGTCAAAAGCAACACCTATTCCCAAAAATCCATTAGATTTGTTGATTGATTCTTTGAATCCAGCATTACATAGTGGCCTTTACTACAATGAAAATCATCAATTGTGTTTGGGTTCACCGGACTCAGAAGCTCTAAAGAAAGAACTTTCTTCTCACAATATGAGCGATATGGAAACCTTTGAAATTGTCAATACAAAGTATTCAATAAAAGATCTAAGCAAAGCTCAAGAGCAACTTCTTGAACAAAGAGAACTGTTAGGCATTTCAGCAGTAGGTTTTGATATTTTAAATAATGGACTAGCCCTTTTTGTACCAGATATAAAAACACGAAATAGCAATGACTTTGCATCTATTGTAAATATGCCTATTGTTATTGTACCCGACATTTATGTTAATAATAAGCCTATTGCTTCTGAACCTAAAGAAGAAAAACAAGATTTAATATCCGAAAAAGAAATACAGGCACGTATTACTCTAAAATCCGGCTCATGGCTTGCTAAATCCTCTGGTAATAACTGGTGTACATTAGGTGCTTGGGCCCTCCATAACAATGGTGATGTTGGTTTTGTTACGTCCGCTCATGGTTGGGGTTCTATTGGTTGTAGAGCTTATTCTGGAAGCACTATAATAGGAACATCTACTGAAAAACAGCAAGCGGGATCCGTCGATGCGATTTTCTTTAGAAAAAATAGTAATTTGACATGGGGCGGTTATCGCAACGGAAATCCTATTGATCAGATTTCTAACCCAAGAGTCAATGATTCTGTTACAATGTTGGGTGTTCGGGGAACCAAAACAGGAAGGGTTATGTATATTAATATCAGCGGTAATTTTGAAGATGGTTATTTTTCTGATATGTTTTGTTATAATTTTATGCCTATTGCGGGTGATAGTGGTTCTGCAATTATTGCAAGAAGAAACTCTCAAGATGTTTTAGTAGGACTCAATAAATCTCAATGGTGGACAGATAATGTTGTAGATGATAATAATACTACAACTTGGGGTGCTGGCTCTAAAGCCTTTAATATAGACCGTGCCTTAGATTTAGAATTTGCTAACTAATATTTTGGTCGGTATTTCTGAATTTAGTCAAGGGCTTAAGCCCTTGACTAAATCTGTTTTACCCCTTATAATGTTTCATGAAAGGAATGATAAATATGTACAAATTAAAGAGAAAAATTATTTCCATTTTAGCTATTATAATTAGCCTATTGAGTTACAGTATATCTATTTCTGCACTTACATCGTCAAACATACAAGAAACTCTACAAAGCTATTCTAAAATGGATGATTATAGTCTGCAAAGCATACGATGGATTAACTTTGATCGCTACACTGCCGCACACTACAAACCGGACGATAATACTTACGTAGATTTGCATTCATTAAACCCGGTTTCAGGTCAACTGTCTGCAAATTCTGTGCCTATACGTGATTTTCAATATGTAGTATATATAGAAAAAGATAAATTCACTACACGTTATACTTATACATTTTATGAAAATGGATTTATCGAATTAACCGATTGTCCTTCTCATAGTTTTTCTAAAAGTTGCTATTTTAATGTAGATAAAACAGCGTATGCGCAATTTTTAAGTGATGCTGACAAAATATGGAACAACATACAATCCTGGAAACCTCTTTGGCCTGAATATGCCATTGCTCAAAATGTTCAAAAAATTACTTATACTTCTTCTGACAGAAAACACAGTATATCCCAAACAGAACCACCTGATTGGCGTTTGAAGCATTGGGACGAAATTAAATATATAGATCCCGTTAAGAATGATTCCGTTAAAACAGTAAAAAAAGATTCTGTAATAAAAAATGCTGCGAAAATTACAGTGGAATATAATACAGGCGCAATATTTGAAATTTGGCAAAATTCAGAACATACTTTAGTGAAAGCAAGCAATATGGATTATGCTGTTCTTTATGAAACTGCCAAAGACGATAATAAAATTAGTGGGATTGATTGTGTTAACCGATTGGCTAAAGGACGCCCGCTTCCCTTCCCTCCAAATACCTAAAATTTCATAAAAAACGCCGGAAAGGGATATTGCAAAATCCTTTCCGGCGCTTTTTATTATATCATTACATACTTTCGGCAAATTTTTTGCCGGTTTCTTTTGCCTTTTCCAAATCCGCTTTAGACGGGGCAAAAGCTACTTTTAAACCTTCTTCAAAAGGTTTCATTTTCAGCCCTGTTACCCGTGCTGTTAAATTGGGGACAGCTTCCCCGCTCCAGCCATAGGAGCCAAACAAAAGAACAGGTTTCTTTTTATTATTGATTGCATCTACATGGCTCAATAAAATCCAGGCTGGCGGTACAGCATCTCCGTTGATGGTAGGGCTTCCCAATGCAAAGCCATCCGAACTATTTAATAAATCTGCCAGTTGTCCCATGTCCTCGTGGATAATGTCATGAAGCGTTACATTTGCATCGGGTTTTGCTTCCAAAATACCCTCTTGAATGGCCTGGGCAATCTGGCGTGTATTTCCATAAGCAGAAGTATAGAAAATCGGGATTGTTGTTTTTTCATTGGAACGGGGCTGGCTCCATGTCCGATAACAATCCATAGCATATTCTAAACGGCAGCCCTTTGTCAGGATTGGACCATGGCTGTTGCAGACACGCTGTATATCCAGCCCTTTGATTTTTTCCAGACCTGCTAAAACATAAGGCTTAAACGGTCCAAAAATAGCTTGATAATAATAGGTAAATCCTTCTTCATATTTTTCCGGATATGCCATATTGGTATCAAACATATAAGGCTCGCAATAATGGGCTCCTAAGAAATCACAGCTAAATAATGTTTTTTCTTCTTCTACCCATGTAAACATGGAATCCGGCCAATGCAGGAACGGCGCCATTAAAAATTTTAACGTTTTGCCGCCAATATCAATGGTTTCTTCATCTTTTACCACTTGAATTTTTGCACCGGAACGGTTGATAATATTTTTTAAATAAATCGAACCGGCTTTAGAAATCAATATGGTAGCATTTGGCATATAATCCAGAAGCTTTTCGACACAGCCTGTATGATCCGGCTCATTATGATTCAATACAATATAGTCAATCTTAGAAGGATCGATTACTTCCCGGATATTTTCCAAGTAACGGTCAAAATATTGTAAATGGGCTGTTTCAACTAAAACATTTTTTTCTGTCCCTTTTAAGAGATAAGAATTATATGTTGTACCATATTTTGTTTCCATTACGATATCAAAAACTCGTAAAGCCGGATTTAAAATACCTACTGCATAAAGACTGTCTGTAATTTTGACTGAAGCCAATTTTTCCTTCCCCCTATCACAAGGTTTGACCATGACAGGACAAAATCCTATCATGGTCAAGAATCTTATTCTTTGTCAAATTGATCTTTTCCAACACCGCAAAGTGGGCATACAAAATCTTCCGGGACATCTTCCCACTTTGTTCCTGGTGCAATCCCAGCATCAGGTTCTCCTTTAGCCGGATCATAAACATAACCGCAAACATTGCAAACATATTTTTCCATATTATAATGCTCCTTTCTTTTCTGACTATCCATGATCTTTTAGGACAAACTTTTTAACTATTACACTATATTATAAATGTGTAATTTTGTAAAGACTTTTTCAAACTTCCTTCCAAAAAATTAAAAGTTCGTTCACTTCTTTGCTTAAAAAAGCATCCGTTTTAAATATTGTCCAGTATAACTGGCTTCTACCTGGCAAATTTCTTCCGGAGTTCCTGTTGCTACAATGGTTCCGCCTTTATCGCCGCCTTCCGGCCCCAAATCAATAATATAATCTGCTGTTTTAATCACATCTAAATTATGCTCAATAGTAATGACTGTATTCCCTGTGTCCACCAAAGCCTGCAATACATCAATTAAACGGTGAACATCCGCCGTATGAAGCCCGGTAGTTGGTTCATCTAAAATATAAATGGTTTTACCAGTAGGCCGCCGGGATAATTCTGTTGCTAATTTTACCCGCTGGGCTTCCCCGCCAGATAAAGTCGTAGCTGCCTGCCCTACTTTAATATACCCTAATCCAACATCATATAAAGTTTGGAGCTTACGGGAAATTTTTGGCAGATTTTCAAAAAATCCTAACGCTTCTTCCACTGTCATTTCCAATACTTCATGGATATTTTTTCCTTTATATTTAACTTCTAATGTTTCGCGGTTATAGCGTTTGCCTTTGCAGACTTCACAAGGTACAAAGATATCCGGCAAAAAGTGCATTTCAATTTTGATAATACCGTCGCCCTCACACGCTTCACAGCGCCCGCCTTTCACATTAAAAGAAAACCGTCCAGACTTATATCCCCTCATTTTTGCATCTGCTGTTTGGGCAAACAACTCCCGTATATCTGTAAATACTCCGGTATATGTGGCTGGATTGGAACGGGGCGTCCGGCCGATTGGGGCCTGATTGATTTCAATTACCTTATCGACAAATTCAATTCCTACAATATCTTTATGCTTTCCGGGTTTCATCCGGGGATTGGTTAATTCTTTTGTCAGGCGTTTAAATAGGATTTCATTGATCAACGAACTTTTTCCGGAACCGGATACGCCGGTAACGACTGTAAAAACTCCCAGCGGAATTTCTACATCAATCCCTTTTAAATTATTCTCTGATGCCCCTATAATTTTAAGGGAATTTCCGTTTCCTTTCCGGCGTATAGCA
This sequence comes from bacterium 1XD42-1, assembly GCA_003612625.1. GTDB lineage: Bacteria > Bacillota > Clostridia > Oscillospirales > Ruminococcaceae > Anaerotruncus. The sequence goes on from RAZJ01000003.1 coordinate 132,406, forward strand.
GGAATTTCAATTTTTTTCGATCCAGATAGATACTGCCCTGTAATGGATTCTTTACAGGCTTCTATTTTTTGAATATCCCCTGCACAGACAATTTGCCCCCCGTGGATTCCTGCGCCAGGCCCTACATCAACAATATAATCCGCTGCTCGCATGGTATCTTCATCATGTTCTACGACAATCAGCGTGTTCCCCAAATCCCGCAAATGGCATAACGTTGCAATCAATTTATCATTATCCCGCTGGTGCAGACCAATAGAAGGCTCATCCAAAATATACAGGACCCCCATCAGAGAAGATCCTATTTGGGTTGCAAGACGGATACGCTGGCTTTCTCCTCCAGATAAAGTCCCTGCGGAACGGGATAATGTCAAATAATCCAGCCCCACATTACATAAAAAACCTAACCGTTCCCGGACTTCTTTAATGATAGATGCTGCAATCATCTGTTCTTTATGATTTAATGATAGGTTATTTAAAAAGTCTAAAGCCTGTACAACACTCATTTTACAAAACTGACTGATATTTACACCGCCAACCGTTACTGCCAGGACAATTTTATTTAACCGTTCTCCATGGCAAGCCGGACATTCCACACTATTCATCCATGTGGTAATTTCATCACGCATCCAGTTAGAATTGGTTTCTCGGAAACGACGTTCTAAATTATTTACGATCCCCTCAAATTCTGTATAATAGGCATTCTTCATACTATCGGTTTCCCGACGCACCATAATTTTTTCACCGTTAGAACCATACAGCAAAATCTGTACGGCTTTTGGCGGCAGCTCTGCCACTGGAACATCCAGAGAAAAACCGTAATGCTCCGCCAGACCTTCATAATACATCTGGGCAATACCGCCTTCGGCATAATACCAACCAGAAGCCCGGATAGCTCCTTCCCGGATGGTAAGGTTTTTATTGGGAATCACCAAATCAGGATCAACCTTTAAAAAAGTACCCAATCCAGTACATTTTTCACAGGCTCCATAAGGAGCATTAAAGGAAAACATGCGAGGGGTTAATTCTTCAATGGAAATTTCACTGTGTTCTGGACAGCAATAATTTTGTGAAAAAGTAAATTCCCCGATTTCCCCAGCGTCTACCATAACAAGACCGCCTGATAAATCCAATGCCGTTTCTAAAGAATCCGCCAGTCGGGATTCCATTTCTTTTTTTACGACTAAGCGGTCTACAATAATTTCAATGGTATGCTTTTTATTTTTGTCTAGTGTAATTTCTTCTGCCAGGTCGTATAAATTTCCATCAATACGTGCCCTTACATATCCAGAACGGCGGGCGCTGTCTAACTCCTTGATATGCTGGCCTTTTTTTCCCCGCACTTTTGGCGAAAGAATTTGAATCCGTGTCCCTTCTGGAATTTCCATAATCCGGTCTACCATTTGATCAACGGCCTGCTGTTCAATGGGGCGGCCGCAAATGGGACAATGTGGAATTCCGATTCGTGCATAAAGCAGCCGCAAATAATCATAAATTTCTGTAACGGTTCCGACGGTAGAACGGGGGTTTTTTGAAGTCGTTTTTTGATCAATGGAAATAGCTGGAGAAAGCCCTTCTATACTGTCTACATCTGGCTTTTCCATCTGCCCCAAAAATTGCCGGGCGTAACTGGAAAGGCTTTCCATATAGCGCCGCTGTCCATCTGCATAAATGGTATCAAAAGCCAAAGAACTTTTTCCGGAACCGGATAAGCCTGTAAATACAATAAGCTTATCCCTGGGGATTTCCAAGTCTATATTTTTTAAATTATGTTCCCGAGCCCCTTTGATTACTAATTTATCCAAAGCCATAATTTTTTATGTTTCCTCACTTTTTTGATTTCGGCAAACGACGGGATTGACTTCTCAGTGTATCATTTTCCGCTTTTAATTGATTGATTTTATCACGCAGATAGGCAGCATGTTCAAATTCCAAAATCTTAGCAGCATTTTTCATTTCTGCTGTTAATTTGGCAATCAAGGCATCCCGTTCCTTATGGGACATCCGTTTTGTATTTTTTGTCCGGTTTTCTGTTTCATCTTTTGCAGAAATTTCAAGAATTTCACGGACTTCTTTCTGAATGGTTTGCGGTGTAATCCCATGTTCTTCATTATATTTTTTTTGGATTCCCCGGCGGCGGACTGTTTCACTGATGGCCCGTTCCATAGAGTCTGTTACAGTATCTGCATACATAATCACTTTACCGGAAGCATTCCGAGCAGCACGTCCGATTGTCTGTACCAAGGAAGTTTCACTGCGGAGGAATCCTTCCTTATCTGCATCCAGAATAGCTACCAAAGAAACTTCCGGAATGTCTAAGCCTTCCCGCAGCAGGTTAATTCCGACTAAAACATCAAATTCCCCTAACCGCAAATCTCGGACAATTTCCATCCGTTCAATGGTGTCAATATCATGGTGCATATAGCGGATACGGACACCCATATTTTCCATATAACCAGTCAGATCTTCTGCCATTTTCTTTGTTAAAGTTGTAACAAGCACCCGTTCTCCTTGCTCTGTCCGCAGATTGATTTCTGACAGTAAATCATCAATTTGACCATCTACTGGACGAACCTCCACTTCCGGATCAAGAAGCCCTGTTGGCCGGATCACTTGTTCCACAATTTCGGAACTTTTCCCCTTTTCAAATTCTCCTGGGGTTGCACTGACAAAAATCACCTGATTCAGTTTGTTATAAAACTCATCAAAATTCAAAGGACGATTATCAAGGGCTGACGGCAAACGGAAGCCAAATTCAATTAAATTTTTCTTTCGGGCCTGATCCCCGCCAAACATTCCCCGGACCTGGGGCAATGTAACATGGGATTCATCCACAAACAAAAGGAAATCTTTTGGAAAATAGTCTAAAAGGGTATAAGGCGTACTGCCTGGAGGACGCTGGGAAATCACACGGGAATAATTTTCAATTCCTTTGCAGAACCCGATTTCTTGCAGCATCTCCATATCATAATTGGTTCGTTCTGCAATCCGCTGGGCTTCAATCAGCTTGCCATTTGCTTTAAAATAGTTTACCCGTTCATCACATTCCTTCCGGATTTCGTCAATAGCTGTATGCAATTTTTCTGGCGGTACAATATAGTGGGAAGCTGGATAGATAGCTGCATGTGTTACAACATTTTTTATTTCTCCAGTAAGGGTATTGATTTCTGAAATACGATCAATTTCATCTCCAAAAAATTCGATTCTAATAGCAGTATCGCCGGAATAAACCGGAAATATTTCTACTACATCACCGCGGACACGGAATTTATTACGGATAAAATTCATATCATTGCGTTCATACTGCAGCTCTACCAGCTTTTGTATCAGTTCATCCCGTTCTTTTTGCATTCCTGTCCGCAAAGAAATTACCATATTTTTGTAGTCAATCGGGTCCCCTAACGTATAGATACAGGAAACACTTGCTACAATAATGACATCCCGCCGTTCCCCTAAAGAAGCTGTTGCAGAATGGCGCAGCTTTTCGATTTCATCATTGATGGCAGAATCTTTTTCAATATAGGTGTCTGTACTGGCAATATAAGCTTCTGGCTGGTAATAGTCATAGTAGGAAACGAAATATTCTACTGCATTATTGGGGAAAAATTCTTTAAATTCGGAGCAAAGCTGGGCTGCCAAGGTTTTATTATGGGCAAGCACTAATGTAGGCCGGTTTACTCGTTCAATAATATTTGCCATTGTAAAAGTCTTTCCAGATCCAGTAACTCCAAGGAGCGTCTGTTCTTTATCCCCTTGCAAAATCCCTGCTGCTAACTTTTCAATTGCCTGGGGCTGATCCCCTGTTGGGCGGTAGGAAGAAACCAGTTGGAATTGATCAGGCAACCCTGCACCTCCTCTTAACAATGATTCCCTTTTTTCGTATTAAAATAATACCACAGATATTATATCATAGATTTTACAACTTTCAAGTGTTTTTTTATGATCTTTCATAAAGAAACAGGCTTCCTTTTTTTAGAAAGCCTGTTCTTTTTGGATAAGATATTATTTGATTTTTACGGTCAGTTCTCCATTTTCTACATCTGCTAAAAGATGGGTATTCGGGGCAGGGTCCTGAGCTATCATTAGCCTTGCCAATAAGGTTTCAATGCTATGCTGCATATACCGTTTTAATGGACGGGCGCCGTAAATGGGATCGTAGCCCCGTTCTACAATGAATTTTTTTGCCGCCTCTGTGATTTCTAAAGTAAGCTGCTTGTCAGACAACCGTTTTTGTAGATCCGCTTGCAATAAATCTACAATTTTTGTAATCTGAGCCTTTTGTAAAGGCTTATAAAATACGATTTCATCCAACCGGTTTAGGAATTCCGGACGGAATGACTGCTTTAACAGGCCGTCGACTGCATTGCGGGCTTCTTGTGTAATTTCGCCTTTTTCATCAATCCCATCCAAAATATAAGGTGAACCTAAATTGCTGGTTAAAATTAAAATGGTATTTTTAAAATCGACTGTCCGGCCCTGGGAGTCTGTAATCCGTCCGTCATCTAAGACTTGTAATAAAATATTAAATACATCTGGGTGAGCTTTTTCCACTTCATCAAACAAAATGACTGCATAAGGGGAACGGCGTACAGCTTCTGTCAACTGGCCGCCTTCCTCATATCCAACATATCCCGGAGGCGCCCCGATCAAGCGGCTGACAGAAAATTTCTCCATATATTCGCTCATATCAATACGGATCATATTCTTTTCATCATCAAATAGCGCTTGTGCTAAAGCTTTCGCCAATTCTGTTTTGCCTACTCCCGTAGGGCCAAGAAACAGGAAGGAACCAATGGGGCGGTGCTTATCCTGAATACCAGCGCGGGAACGCAGAATCGCTTCTGCAACTTTTGTAACAGCTTCTTCCTGGCCAATGACCCGCTGGTGGAGAATTTGTTCCAAATGGAGCAATTTTTCCCGTTCCCCTTCCATGAGCCGGGCCACAGGAATACCAGTCCAGCGGCCAATAATCCGGGCAATTTCTTCTTCTGTCACTTTATCCCGCAGTAAAGTGGTGTCTTTTTCTGCGGCTTCTGCCAGTTGTTCTTCCTGGGCAAGCTCTTTCTGTAATTCGGGCAAACGTCCATATTTTAATTCTGCGGCTTTATTTAAGTCATAGCCACGCTGGGCCTTTTCAATTTCAGCGTTGACTTGTTCCAGTTCTTCCCGTAATTTCTGTACTTTAGAAATAGCATCCTTTTCATTTTCCCATTTTGCTTTCATTTCCTGGAAATGTTCCCGCAATTCCGCAAGTTCTTTTTTCAATTTGTCTAAATGTTCTTTGGAAAGCTGATCTGTTTCCTTTTTTAAGGCAGCTTCTTCAATTTCCAACTGCATAATCCGGCGGGACAGATCATCCAGTTCACTTGGCATGGAATTCATTTCTGTTCGGATCATAGCGCAGGCTTCATCTACGAGGTCAATGGCTTTATCAGGCAGGAAACGGTCAGAAATATATCGGTTGGATAAAACTGCGGCTGCAATCAATGCCTGATCTTGAATTTTAACTCCGTGAAATACTTCATAACGTTCTTTTAATCCTCGTAAAATGGAAATAGTATCTTCTACGGTTGGTTCCCCTACCATAACTGGCTGGAAGCGCCGTTCCAAAGCTGCATCTTTTTCAATATAGAGATGGTATTCATTTAAAGTTGTAGCTCCTATACAATGCAGCTCTCCCCGGGCCAGCATGGGTTTTAATAGGTTGCCTGCATCCATAGAACCTTCTGTTTTGCCTGCGCCAACAATCGTATGCAATTCGTCAATAAATAGGATAATTTTTCCTTCACTTTTCCGGATCTCCTGTAAAACGGCTTTCAAACGTTCTTCAAATTCACCACGGAATTTTGCCCCTGCAATCAATGCCCCCATATCTAAAGAAAATATTGTACGATCTTTTAAATTTTCTGGAACATCACCCTGTACAATACGCTGTGCTAAACCTTCTGCAATGGCTGTTTTACCGACGCCAGGTTCCCCGATTAAAACAGGGTTATTTTTTGTTTTCCGGGATAAAATCCGGATTACATTTCTAATTTCATTGTCACGTCCAATCACTGGATCTAGTTTTTGTTTCCGTGCCTGTTCTACTAAGTCTGTCCCATACTTTTTTAAGGCATCATATGTTTCTTCCGGCATATCAGAAGTAACACGGGTATTTCCCCGTACAGATGCCAACGCATTTAAAAAGTTGTTTTTTGTAATATTACAGGACTTCAAGACCCGTTTTAAGCCGGAATCTGAGCTTTCCAGTAAAGCTAACATGATATGTTCCACAGAAACATATTCATCCTTCATACGTTCCGCTTCTTTTTCGGCTTTTGTCAGGACTTTGTCAGTTTCCTGGGAAACATAAATTTTATCTGGTTCCCGTCCCGGCCCGCTGACACTTGGAATCCTGCCAAGCTCCGTTTCGATTTCCCGATTTAGCTGGCCGTTATCCACATCCATACGGCCTAACATTTGTACAATCAGTCCTTGCGGCTGGGCCAATAAAGCTGCAAATAAATGCAATGGTTCAATTTGCATCTGTCCCCGTTCCAATGCCAAAGATTGGGCTGTTTGGATGGCTTCCAAAGATTTTTGGGTGAGTTTTTGTGCGTTCATTAGGATCGCCTCCGTCTATCATCAAAATAAAATCTAACAAATTGATTAGCACTCTCATATCTCGATTGCTAATTGTATTGTAAAGCACTTTCCTATAAAAATCAAGTATAAATTGTGAACATTTTATACCAAACCTTTGATACAGATCTGAAAAAGCATGAATGAAATCTTTCATCCATGCTTTTTGCTTATTGCGGTATATAATGATAGAAAAAGTTAGCTGAATCTGCCTGAGGAACGGGTTCTGAATGGAAATCGGCAGATGGAGGGATCAGCCTGCGTATTTTTAACCAGTCATCGGTTGCTGAAAGAGATTTTTCCATTGCGTCTTTTTGAATAAAATCCTCCCATATAACTCGGAGTTGGGCTGCTGATTTTGCCGCACATTCCATGTATTCCCGAAGCTTTTGGGCTTTTTTCTTCATTTTAGCCCGGTTTTCGGCTGCAACCTTTGCGACTTTTTCCGGAGGATCTCCGCCGCCGCAAATATAAGTCACCGTTCCATCCGAATGAACTACAACGCCGCACGGCTCAAAAGTTAATCCGACCGATTTTGCGTAAGCCTCCCCTTTGGGGATAACATCTGTAAAAAAGTATGATATTTTCTCCTCGTAATAGGCGGCTTTTTCAGGGTCCTTTACCATTTTATCGAAAATATTTGGAGCAATGACAATATCCCGCCCATTCATCCGGGCTCCCATCGCATCTAAACTTTTTTGATCTTTCGGTACATCTTGTAAGGTGACCGGTCCGAAACGTTGTTCCAAATATTTTTTATAAGCTTTCGGATCAGATATGTGGGACTTTTGTATTGTACCAATATCCAAAATGTCGGTTTGCTTTCCGCTAAATTGGTTGACCATATCATAAAAATTTTTGTCCTGCATTTCATTTGTTTTTGACTCCAATCTGGGAGCCAAAGCTTTATAGATTGCCCCAACCGGATAATTGATTGGCAAAAAATCGTCCATTATATCCCTGTCCTTTCCATAAAATCAGATTATATTTTTATGTTTAAATTTTTCTTTCCACTGATTGTATTCATACTGTCCTGCAATAAATTCCCATTGGAAAAAATCTCATCCAATACCCCAGCAGGGATTTGTTTTCCTGCGCTCCAGCCAGGAACTTTTTCTTTAATTGCACTGGTCACTTTCCCCGATATTTCTAAATGCAGCTGGTTCAATGTCCAGCATGCTGACAAACGATCTTCTTTTTTCAGTGTCTTATAATATTCGTTGTTTTTACGGTAATAAGCATCCCATTCTGCCTCATTATCTCCTGACATGCCATTATATTTATAATAAGCTGTTTTTACATCTTGCAAAACATGCTGTTTCATTTCATCCGACACAGGAATTATTTTTTTATAATCGCTCCTGCCTGTTACGCACATTCCTTCAACGCCATAAGAATTTTTATAATGGCCCGTTAATAAATCTTGCAGGGTATTACGGCCATAACTGTTTGACTGCCTTGAGGCCAAGTGATTTCTCTGGTTCATTCCTGAAAAAAGCTTCCAAATCCCCTGGTAATTTCCGATACGCATATAAATTCCTCCTTCATTTTTATTTATAAAAGGGAAGCGATTGCAAATGCGTCAAATCCTTGATTTTCTTCTTCTCCATCTTCTTGGGAAACCTCACTGATGCGTTTCTGTGCTTGTTGAAGCATTTCCAGTACTTTTTGCACTTCTTTCTCATCACACATATCATTTTGTAAGCCTGCTTTACACTCAGATAAATCTTGATTTAATAAGGCAATAACAGTTTGCACTTGACCAATATTTTTTGCTGCCGCTAATTGTCTGGCACGTTTTGCCGCATTAAAACCAATTCGGCCTTTTTGTTCTTGGGAATCCCTGTTTGTATCTTCCTGCCGCCGTAATTCTGGCGAAGTAATTTCTCCTGTATTTTCTTGAAATGGCTCAACCAATTCTTCTTTTATAATCGTATCAAAATTATTATCGTTTAGATCTGTTAAATCAGGAACATCTTCTTGCACCAGATCTATATTTTCAAGAACTGCCTGCCAGCCTTGAGAAGAAATTGTAACAGAATCTCCTTGCTTGTCGTCTGAACTTGGTACTATTTCCGTTTCTTTTGCTTCTTCCTTTTCCCTGTGTTTCTTTAAGGAACCATATATTTTTTCATATATTGGGGAATTATAACGATTTTCTATTCCTTTGACTGCCACTGATTCTACGCCCCTTTCAAATGGATAAAATATTTTTGTTTTTTATCAATATTCCACTTCATTCCCCCTTTCATTTTTCATCATAATAGAAAACAGAAAAGTTTTATCATGAACAGACCAATCCACTGCGCCATGATATTTTTCTGCTGTACTTTTAATATTGGCAAACCCAATTCCATGGGCTTGTTTATTGGATTTGCTGGTTACAGGAAATTCAGATTGTTTTTTCCGTATTAGCTTCCCATTAAAACTGTTTTCTATTTCAATAAAGAAAAATTTTCCTTTTTGGAACGAAGATAAACGAATAAAAATATTTTCATCCGGAGATTCCGTTTTTAAATTTCTACAAGCTTCAATTGCATTATCCAGAGCGTTCCCTAAAATGACTCCAATATCATAACTTTGGATATTCAGACTAGCAGGAAAAAGCAATCTGTCCACATAAAAACATAAATCTGGTATGGTTCGGATTATTTCATGGTATTTCATATTCAACAGAATATCTACAACTGCATTTCCCGTTTTAAAGCGGGATTCCAGCCTGTCAAAACTTTTCTGGAGTTCTGATAAATAATTTTTTAATTCTGTATTTTCTGTTTTTTTTTCTTCCAGGGCCAGCTGCATAATAACGGCAAGGGTATTTTTCATATCATGTTTCATACTTCTAATGCCAGAATAAATATGTTCTATTTCTGTTATATGATCCTGCATATTATCAATTTGTTTTTCTAAAATAACGCGGCTGTTTCTTTCCCTGTTTAAAGAGAGCAAATCCTGAAATAATTTTATCCCATATAAAATTGACAGCAAAGATAAAATTAAAATAGCTGGAACCACAAACATTAAAACAGGAAATTGATGATATAAAAGTTTTGCAATCCCGTTTTCCACAGTTACCATAATGATCCGCAGCAAAGCACAAATCAATAGTCCAACTACCCCAGGCAGTAAAAGAAAGAAAAGTTCTGTCCGATTTACTGGATATTCTTTTTCTTTAAAATAACACATGATCTTTTTCAATGAAATATATAAAAGTATAACAAATGCTGCATAACACAGAATAAAAAAAGTAATAATTGTAATTTTATAAATCCATTCAAAAGTAAGGGGCTGGATATATGCTTTTTGTATGAGATAAACCCAAAGATCCATAAGAAAATTTCCGAACATCATTACCATATATGCTATAAAAAAGCTAATTTCACTGACAGATATAAAAGTAATCACAAGAAACGCGGTAATCATTTTAAATGCTTTATAAAAAAATATAGCTAAAAGCAATAAAAGGATGATATGCAGAAGCAATTTCCCGATAATTCTGACCGGATCATATTGTGACGGAAATATGATGTTAATAACGGGCTTGAGTGCTCCATAAGAAAGTGTTACAATGCCTTTATAAAAAGGCATTGTGGAGAATCGTTTTTCTAAAAATGCTTCATAAAAACGTTGCAGAAAATATCCTTGAAACAAAGCAATCATAAATTCTAAAAGTATATGGATTATATTCAGTATATCATTCATAAGGCCACTCATTCCGCAGGTAACGCATATATTCCTTTACAAATTCATGATATTTTTCCTTTGCTAAATAAATGGTTTCCCCATTTTTTAAAAGGATACTGTCATTATTATATTCTGTAATATATGCCATATTAACAAGATACCCTCTATGGCATCGGTAGAACCCTTTTCCTAACTGCTTTTCCAATCCATTCATAGAAGCATAAATTTCTAAAATTTCTTTTAAAGTATGGATTTCTGCTTTTTTCGCCCTGCTTTCCACATATAAAATGCTATCTTTATCTATTGTAAAACTACGGTTTCTTGTTTTGATAAACAATGACTCTTGTTTTTGTTTTTTCCGTTTTTCTGCTTCCATAATAGCACGGCTAAAAACTTCTTTAAATTTCTCTTTTTGGATTGGTTTTAACAAATAATGGAATGCTAACACATCAAATGCCTGAAATACATATTCTTTGCTTCCTGTAATAAAAATCAAAACTGTTTCCGGCTGTTTTTTACGGAACATTTTTGCTGTATCAATTCCATTCATACCCTCCAACTGAATATCCAAAAAAACAATATCAAATTGTTTTTCTGATGTAAGAAGCCCTTCTCCAGTCCGGAAGCTGTCGGGATTGGAACCCGGCATACTTTCTTCTATTAAATTTTTGATTTGTTCCTGAATTATTTTTTCATCATCTACAACTGCTATCTGAATCAAATTTCGCACCTCAGATTTTATATCGAATCCCTTAATTCTTTTATCGGCAGCAATCTCCATTTTTTATATCAAATGGAACGAAACCTTCTTGAAATGGAATGAAACCATAATAAACAACCCCCGGCAAAGCCGGGGGTTTTGCATATACGGGCAAAGCCCTAGAATACTAGCTTGCGCGTCTCGTCGCGCAAGTACGATCTGCCAGCCGCGAAGAATTTGTTACTGGCCGCCCGTAAACGGGCTTAAAAATTTCCCATCGTTAGTTGTTCGCCTGCTTTATCTTCCTCCAATTGATGTCGGATATATTCTTCAATCTTTTTCGCATTTTTTCCTGCCGTGTCTACATAGTAGCCTCTGCACCAGAATTCACGATTTCTATACTTGTACCTTAACTCTGGATATTTCTCGTAGATCATCAGACTGCTTTTTCCTTTTAAGTATCCCATAAAACTGGATACAGAAAACTTCGGCGGTATTTCCACAAGCATATGTACATGATCTGGACATACTTCTGCTTCGACTATCCGTATCTTTTTCCAATTACATAGTGTCCTCAATATTTCTCCGATTTCCAGCCGTTTTTCTCCATAAAATACCTTCCTCCGGTATTTTGGTGCAAATACTATGTGATACTTGCAATTCCATTTTGTATGCGCTAAACTGTTTACGTCGTTCATTGCAATGACCTCCCTTTGCTTTCTTTTGTGCAGTTGGCTGACCGCACTTTCATTTTAAGCAAAGGGAGTTTTTCTGTCTACATCATCGCCATTAGGCTTCTCTTGAACCACTCGCCTAGCGAGTGGTTTTCTTCATACAAGAAAACGCCTGTGGAAATCATTTTCCACAGGCGCCCGCTTTTAAAAATTTAGCAGCAAGGTTCAATCCAGCCAAAGGGATCTGGAATTACTCCCCATTGGATTCCAGTCAATGTATCATACAATTTCTGGCTTACCGGGCCAATTTCATTGTTGTTAATGGTAACATGTTTGTCCCCGCATTTCAATTCCCCAATCGGAGAAATGACACAAGCTGTACCGGTTCCCCAGGCTTCTTCTAAAGTACCTGCTTCTACGGCGTCCAGCAGTTCTTGCAAGGGCAGCCGCCGTTCACTCACTGGCATTCCCCAGCTTTTCAGCATTTCAATGACTGATTTACGGGTAATGCCTGGCAGAATGCTGCCTGTCAAAGCAGGTGTAATAATTTCCCCATTGATTTTGAAGAAAACATTCATAGAACCGACTTCTTCAACATATTTACGCTCCACGCCATCCAGCCATAATACCTGAGAATAGCCCTGTTTTTCCGCTTCTTCCTGAGCCAGCAAAGAAGCCGCATAATTGCCGCCTGTTTTTACCATGCCCATGCCGCCTTTGCTGACACGGACATATTTCGTTTCCACATAAATTTTAACCGGATTTAAACCACTGGCATAATAAGCGCCAGATGGAGAAAGAATGACACAATAAATATAACTAATAGAAGGATGTACCCCTAAAAAGTCCTGATTAGCAATGATAAAAGGACGGATATAAAGGGATGTTCCTGGAGCAGACGGTACCCAATCTTTTTCAATTGTTACAAACTTTTTCAACGCTTCCAGTAAAAAGCCCTCATCCATTTGGGGGATAACCAAACGCTGGCAGGAATTATTTAACCGTTTAAAATTTTCCTGGGGACGGAAAAACTGAATTTTTCCTTCTGCTGTCCGGTATGCTTTCATTCCTTCAAAAATTTCCTGGGCATAATGAAAGCAGCTTGACGAAGGATCCATCGGAATTGGGCCATAAGGCACAATTCTGGGATCATGCCAGCCCTGTCCCTCATGATAATCCATTAAAAACATATGATCGGTAAAACAATGCCCAAAACCAAGTTTTGTTTGATCCGTTGGTTTCTGCTTGGGATGGTCTGTCAGTTGGATTTTAATTTCCATTTTGGAAAGACACTCCTTTTAATACAGGCATGATAAAACAGCCTGTATGATTGCTCCTTATTTTTTATGCAATTCCCTGCCATTTCATGGCTTCGGCAACCTTCAAGAAACCTGCAATATTAGCGCCTGCTACCAGATTGCCTTCTAAACCGTATTCTTTCGCTGCATCAAAAGCATTATGGAAAATATTTTTCATAATACCTTTTAATTTTTCGTCGACTTCTTCAAAGCTCCAGGAATAACGGGCAGAATTTTGGCACATTTCCAATCCGCTGCATGCTACGCCGCCTGCATTTGCAGCTTTTGCAGGTCCAAATAAGACACCATTTTGCTGTAAATATTCTACTGCATCCGGTGTCGTAGGCATATTCGCACCTTCTGCAACTGCCATAACGCCATTGGCAACCAAAGCTTTGGCGCTTTCCAGATCCAATTCATTTTGTGTTGCGCAAGGTAATGCAATATCGCATTTAATCTTCCAAATGCCTTTGCAGCCTTCATGATATTCGGAACCAGGAACACGCTTTGCATATTCACTAATACGGCCCCGTTCTACTTCTTTAATTTGGCGTACGACATCCAGTTTAATGCCTGCCGGATCATAAATATAGCCATTGGAATCATATAAAGCAACTACATTCGCTCCCAACTGCTGGGCTTTCTGTGTTGCGTAAATTGCTACATTGCCGGAACCGGAAATAATAACAGTTTTTCCTTTGACAGAATCATTTTTCATGGATTTCAGCATTTCTTCTGTGAAATAAAGTAAACCATATCCTGTTGCTTCTGTACGAACCAGAGAGCCGCCAGAAGGAATTGCCTTTCCAGTGAGGGTTCCGGTAAATTCATTCCGGAGCCGTTTATACTGGCCGAACATATAACCGACTTCCCTGCTGCCAACACCAATATCCCCTGCTGGTACATCTGTATCAGGGCCAATATGACGGGATAATTCCGTCATGAAGCTTTGGCAGAACCGCATGATTTCCCCATCTGATTTCCCTTTTGGATCAAAATCACTGCCGCCTTTGCCGCCGCCCATTGGCAGTCCTGTCAGGCTGTTTTTGAAAATCTGTTCAAAGCCCAGGAATTTAATAATGGAAGCACAAACACTGGGATGCAGGCGTAAACCGCCCTTATAAGGCCCAATGGCAGAATTAAACTGGACACGGAAGCCACGGTTTACCTGTACTTTCCCATTGTCATCTACCCAAGGCACACGGAACTGGATAAAACGTTCTGGTTCTACCAAACGGTCAACTACACCTGCTTCTATGAGATCGGGACGACGCTCCATCACAGGCTCAAAAGATTCCAATACCTCTTTCACTGCCTGTAAAAATTCCGGTTCTCCTGCATTACGCTTACATACCGTTTCATAGACATTTTTGAGATATACATTTTTTAATTCTGCCATGAAAGAAACACAACCCTTCAATATAAAATCATAATATCCAAGATTCTGATTTTTATTATAATGGCTTATATGCAGGATTGCAAGAGAAAACTTGCAATTTTCCTCTTATCATATGTAAAAAAGCAAAGAAAATCCTGGTGGAAAGCAGGCAAATTGCATAATTGACGAAATGCTTCTTATCCTGTATAATAAAAATATTCCGGGAGCGGACTGGACAGCGGCACAGCACAGGCTGTGAGGAAAGTCCGGGCTTCATAGGGCAGGATACCTGCTAACGGCAGGCCGAGGCGACTCGAGGGAAAGTGCAACAGAAAGAAACCGCCAAAAATTTTTTTGGCAAGGATGGAAAGGCGAGGTAAGAGCTCACCGGAGTACAGGCGACTGTACTGCCATGTAAACCCTATCCGAAGCAACACCAGCAGGAACAATGCGGCGGCCCGCCGGGTTCCGAAAGGTGGCGCGAGTTGTATGGCAACGTACAGCCAAGAAAGATCGCTGTTCTCGACAGAACCCGGCTTACAGGTTCGGTTCCGGCCCTGTTTCACCTTCTGGTGAAGCAGGGTAATTTTTTTATTTTTCTATATTTTCGTTAAAGTTTTATTTAGCGAAATAATAAGGCGTTTTTTCAAAAACAGTATATTTTTTTCCCGCTATTCATACATATAAAACCGGAGGGATTGATATGGAAAAATATATGCTCTTAGCTGTTTGCGCATTGCCAGTCCTTATTTTTGCCCGTTCCCGGGCCTTTTTTCGGACATTCTTTTTTACTGCATTTACCGGAATCGGTGCTTTATCTGTTGTCTGCTGGTTAGGCGCTTATACTGGCGTCCTTCTCACCTTCAACCCTTTTACAGCTAGTGTTTCCTGTTTACTGGGAATTCCAGGGGTTTTAGCGCTTCTTTTATTCCGCATCCTTTTCGCCATATAAAGAAAAACCGCCGACAAAGCCGGCGGATATTGATTAGCGTACTTTTTCAGAAGAAAGAATATAAATTCCTAAATGATTGGTTCTGGTGACAAATGCCCCATCCCCGTCTGAATTTCTGGTATAGCGGAATTTATTTGTAACATCAGTTAAACCTTTTCCATGATATTGGTAAATGATAATATCTTCATGCGGGATTGTTTCTTCCCCATCAAAAGTAACAAATGGGTTGGTAATCAGTAACTGAACATTAGCTTTTATATCTGCATTTCCAAAATCCCGGATGAAAGCAGACGCATTGCTAAATTTTTTCAGTAATAACCCATCTGTCCAAAAAGTGGAAAGCTTCGGTATATAATTTAACACCGCACTATCACTATGGTTTAACTCTGCGCAAATCCGTCCAAGGGATTCCCAGCAGTAATCAGCGGTACTATTTTCATAATCACTGTCAGGATACATCACATCACTTTCAATTCCGGCAGGACCATCATGCCGGAGGGCATTATAATCTACATTATATTTGGGAGTAAATTGTAATTGATTCAGCCGTTCATAGCTGACATCCATTTGGTGGCGGATAACAATTTTTGCACCATTTTTGATTAACATTTTTTGTTTTGGCGCGCTGGAATCAGAAGCATCCCGAACTGTTACAGCAACATCTCCTGCTGGAATAAAAGTCGCCGAAAAGGTTGCTGAAATATCATCTAATATTGCATTATCGGACAGGCGCATAATATAAGCAGGCATACTGCTTGCCCGCTGGCTGGCAGTAGCCACTTTCATGGAACGGATCATTGGAGCATTATTGCCATAACGCAGGGTACAGGTTAAGCTGCCATTGGTAAAAGGTGTCGGATCGGTAACAAGATATGATTTCCCATCATCAGCTACAATCATTAAACGGGTTGTTTCACAATAAAACTCATTGATATAAATTCCGGAATAATTGGCATCAAAAGGATGGTATTCATAAACCCTGGCCGCTGCTAAAGTATCCGATGTCTTAGAAAGTACCGGTGCATCTGCACTGACTTCCACTTTTTCGGATTGCTGGGAAAGGGCTGGCATTGGTGTTTCAGAAACCGCTTTAGAACGGTTAAGCAGCGCTTGTGTACTGGCTGCCATAGGATGTACACTGAAAAGCATAGCTGCCGCCGCAGCGGCTAAAATACGTTTCATTTATGGATTCCCCCATCCACCTTAATTTAGAGCCTCTCCTAAAATAATTCGCACACATCTTGCTTGCATATTTTTTGCCATATTTCGTTGTTTTTTCTTGCCGGGCGGCAGCCCGCCTGCAAAAAAACGCCTTATCTGGCACGAAATCTGACGGCGCAATCTGCGCACGTCTTATTTTAGGACAGGCTCTTAGAATAGTATATCGGAAGATTTTGTACGGGATGTGAACAAATAGAAAAAACGGGAGAAAATTCCCCCGTCTTTTTCTTTATGGCTATTTTTTTGCTATTTCATTGCCGAAACTGCCAGATAGACAATTAAGGTTGCTGCTACAAATACAATCCCTGTATACTTTGTAAAGCGAACCAGCATAGCCTGATTGGAACGGTTTTTGTTATGGCCTAAATATGAGGAATCATTCCCGCCAGACAAGGCATTCATTGCACCTTGTTTGCCTTCCTGGGCCATGACTGCGATCACAATAATAATTGCGCAAACCATAATCACTACGCCGCCAATAATTTCAACGATGCTCATTTTGACGTACCTCCATGTTTGTACAGATATTTTTATTATAACATATTATTATGCTTTTTCAAGAGGAATCCGCAACTTTTTTTTAAAGCGCACCGTTAAAAGCTAAACTTTGTATGCTGTAATTGCCCGGGAAAGGGTAAAGGAATATAAAATACATTCCCGCACAGGAACCCCTAAGCTTTGTCCTAGTAGCCTGCGGTAAATTTCCAACTGGCCCCGGTAGCGGTCAATTAAATCTTTTTCGGATGAAATCCAGTCGCTTTTATAATCTACAATGACTGCACCGCCATTTTCAATGAAAACACAGTCTGCTATTCCTTGTACTACAACCTTACTTTCATCTCCCAGCAGATCCAGAAAATCCCCGATTTCTTCTTTCCCGGCTTCCGCTAAGAAGCGCAGTTCCCGCATGACTTTTTCTGCTGAAAAAATGCGGGCTGCCAATGTACTATGAAAAAATTTCTGCAATTTTTTACTGTCTACGGCAGCACCTTCGGCTGCGCTTAAAAATCCCAACTGGCAAAGCCGCTGTATTTCAGTTACGGGATCTTTGGCAGCCTTTTCATAGTCAGAAAACTGCATAAATTTATGTAAAGCGTTTCCCTTTTTAGCCCCTGTTATTCCTTTCCCTGTCAGGAATGACGGGCTGGAAGTAAAACGGTAAGCCTTATCCATATCCCCTTTTCCCAACTGGGAAGCGGCAATTTTTCCTGGAATCCGGGTCTGTGCTTCATAAGGATATGTAAAAGAAAGCCGTTGTTCTAACAGCTTTTTTCCTTCCGGGGATGGATCTGGCTGTATTTCCTGGACAACAGGAACCGATACAGCTTGGGGGGCGGCAGCTTCTATAAACCGCAATGGGCCTGAGAGATCTGGATCTGCTGTGATCCCATGGGATTGTAAACAATTCTGTAATGCTGGGTGACGGACTGCAACCATCATTAACCAATCTAAATAATTTTTAGCGCCCCGCATTACATAAGCCGGTAATTTTTCTGTGCGGGGTCCTTCTGCCCAGGTGATTAAGCTTTTATCCAAATCCCGACAGGTCCCCGTTATAATCAGTAACTCTTTCGCCCGCGTTAATGCCACATATAACATCCGCAGTTCTTCTTCTAAAGAAGCTTTCTGCTGTTCCAGTTTTAATGCCTGCAAAGGAATTGTAGGATATTGTTTCCGGGTTTCAAAGTCCCGGCGGGCACAGGCAAATCCCATTTCTGAATTCCAAAGGATTCCCCCGCTATAATCCATTTTATTAAATTCCCTGGCACAATCACATAAAAAAATCACTGGAAATTCCAAGCCTTTTGAACGGTGGATGGTCATAATCCGTACCACATCAGCCTGTTCTGAAAAATCAGAGGAGGGTGCCAAATCATCCCCGGCTGACAGCAAACGGTTTAAAAAAGAAGCAAAAGAAAATACACTGCTGCAATTTGTACGGTAATTCCGGGCATATTCTATCAGTAACAATAAATTCGCCCGCCGGGCCTGGCCTCCTGGCATAACCATCGCTTTATTCAAATAATCTGTTTCATCCATAACCCGGCGCAAAAACTGATCTGCTGGGGCTTGTGCCGCATAGCGGCGCAGGTTTTCCAATGAATAAAGAAAAGTCCTGCAAGTTTCATTCCCTTCCTGCGCCTGGATTTTTACTGCTTCATAAACTGTCGTTTTTGGCGAAGCTGTCCGGACAGCCGCTAACTGGTCAACAGTAAATCCATATAAAGGAGATAACATGACTGCTACAAGATCCATATCTGATAAAGGGTTTCCTAATACCCGCAGCAGACAGACTAAAGGCGCTATTTCCCGGCTTTTCAAGAAGCCGTTTTTTGGTTCTGACCATACCGGAATCCCTTCTTTTTGCAGGGCGTCCCGGTATGCTTTTGCCCTTTTTACAGAACGCATTAAAATACAAATATCCCCATAACGCAAAGGCCGTAAATTTTCTCCTGCCGCTACTTGATAGCCGCTGTCTATCAGCATCCGGATTTTTTTCGATACATAAGCCGCTTCCGTTCCTGTTTTATCCGAGGTATCCCCCTGCAAATCCAATACATGCAGTTCACATCCCCGCTCCGGCCCTGGAGGATAAGATAAACCCGGATCTAAAGCTTCTTCCTGATTGTAGTCGATCCCGCCAAAGGGCTTGCTCATCAACAAAGAAAAAAATAAGTTAATCCCCTGGGTAACTTCCGGGGCACTGCGGAAATTTTTCCCTAAAATAATTTTAGCGGGAAAAGTTTCCCCGTCATAAGGAGCAAATATTTCCTTTTTATCAATAAAAAGCTGAGGGCATGCCTGCCGGAAACGGTATATGCTTTGTTTTACATCCCCTACCATAAAAAGATTGGTTTCTTCTTTGGAAAGGGCCCGGAAAATCATATCCTGTACTTCATTGGTATCCTGAAATTCATCAATTAAAATTTCATCATAAACACTGCCCGCCGCAAAAGCCAGTTCTGTACGTTTCCAGCCGCCTTCTATTGGTTCAGCCAGCAAGGATACTGCAAACTGCTCCATATCAGAAAAGTCAATCATCATACGGCGACGTTTGGCTCCAGAAAAAATTTCATCAAACCGTTTTACCAGTATAAATAAACGGGCTACAAGGGGCTGTAAAAATGCCACATCCCCGGCAAATTCTTTTTGGGTCGCACAAAAATAGCCTTCTTTGGTAGCCGTCCCTTTTTGCAGTTTTGGGATAATTTTTGCATAAACGTTGTCCCGCACGCCAGTCACATAAGCTTTTTCCGGAGAATCGCTTGATAAAGGCGCCAGCCTGTCCCGCTTTAAATTTTTTAATGCGTCATAGACTCCATCCCAGTCCTTTTTTTCACATAACGCACGTATTTCTGAAAACTTTTTTAAGTCAGAGTTAAAAGCGCTGAAATAAGCACTTTCCATTTCCGGAATGGTGCAAATGGTTTTCAGCGCGTTGGAAATCAACGCTTCGCAATATTGCAGGGTTTCCTGGGTCCCTTGAAAAATGGCTTCTGTCCAAGGGGTCTGGGCAGCCGGTACAGCCGGATCGTATAAAGCCAATTTATGATCCATCCAGGTATGGTAAAACGGATGTGCCCGTACAAAATCATATAAATCCCGCAGAGTTGAAAATAATTTCCGGTCATCCCGTCCGCTGCTCAGGAGTTCTATTAAAGGATGGGAAGCAGCTTCTTTATCCTGATATAATTCTTCTATGGCTTGTTCCATACAGTCCCGCCGCAGTAAGGATAATTCTTTTTCGTCTGCCGCACGGCTATTGGGCGGGATTCCCAGACGGTGGAAATTTTCCCGTATTAAATCAAAGCAAAAGGAATGGATGGTACAGATTTTTGCCCGTTCTACAAGCCTGCGCTGTCTTTGCAGCAATGCACTGTTTGGATCTTCTGCCATTGCTTCGTCCAAAGCCCCCATTAAACGCTGTTTCATTTCCATTGCCGCCGCATTGGAAAATGTTACAACCAGCATCCGGTCTGCATCAATAGGATGTTCCGGATCTAAAATCCGTCCCATGATCCGTTCAATTAAAACGGCTGTTTTTCCGCTGCCTGCCGCGGCAGAAACCAACACTGTACCGCCCCGGGCAGAAATGGCATCCTTTTGTGCCGGAGTCCATTGTTTTTTAGCCATCTTCCTCCTCCTCTTTCTCTGCGAGGTTTAGGATTTCTTCTATCATCTGCAATGCTTCTTTTTGATCCAGTTTTGCCAGTTCCCGTACCGGATCTTCCCCTTCATGAAGGCAGATCATAGCAAAATCACAATATTCACAAATTCCGCCGCCTTCATTCTGATCCGCCCGCTGGAGGGGCAAAGCCTCTACACGTCCCCGTTTTAAACGGTTCGCCATATCTTTTAAACGGGCTTCTACTGCACCCCGTATCATTTTTAACTGCTTTTCAGAAACAACCGAACTTTTTTTCTGATCCAGTTCTCCTTTTGACGTTACCCTTGCCGGTATGAACCGGCCTTTGATCCCACATTCCATAGCACTTAATGCGGCCCTGTCATTCAAAAGCAGCCCGTTCATTTTCATTTGCGCATCCCGCATAGATTCTATTTTTGCCGGATCGGTTTCCCGTTTCGCTTCTACCACGTCAGCCCGGGCAGGCATATACAATACACCCGCCGGAATATTATAAGACGCTGTCAGGCCGCCATAACAATCGCACAAAGCAAATAAATAAATCAGCATCTGCATATTCAGCCCATGGCAAATATCTCCCAGTTCAAATTTCTTAATCCCAGTTTTATAATCTACTACCCGCAAGTAACGCCGTTTTGAAATTTCAAAAGCATCCAGCCGGTCTACAACGCCTTCTACAATAATACGGGAGCCATCAAAAACAGGCAGCTTCAATGGACGGTACGGGCTTCCTTCCCGAATTTGCAGCTCCATTGCAACAGGGGCAAAAGCACTTTGAGAAAATTCCTGGCCTAAATGACGCAAAAGCCATGCTAATGTATCAACCTGCCGGGCAAACAAATATTGGAAGCGGTATGGCATATCCTGATTGACACGGGCTTTCAATGCCTGATCCAAAAAAGCGGCACTTTCTTCCCGCAGCCTGGCATCATCCAAGCTGTTCAGCCCTTTTCCGCCATATTTCTCCACCATCTGCTGCAAAACCAAATGGATCAGCGTACCAGATTCCAAAGGATTATATTCTGCTTTCCGGCGGGGCCGCAGCCCCAATCCTGATTCACAAAAAAAGGAAAAAGGACATAAGAAATACCGTTCCAGTCTGGAAGGGGACAGCCGTAAATCCCCAGCAAACAATGCTTTTCCCTTTTCGCTTTGCAAGGAAAAAGGATGTACCCCGGAAACCCGTTCCAAAGCCTGATACCGTTCAGGCTGGCGGCTTTGGAACCATTCCCGCAAAGCTGCCTGTTCCGGAGTGGCTTCCCGCCATCCCCGGGCCATTAAATCAAAAGCTGATTTTTCGCTCCATACCCGATCCATTGGGGAAAAGGAAACAGATGGTTCTGCTGTTTTTCCAAAAATCCGCTCTGCCTGGAGTATTGCTGAAGATTTTGCCATTCCCTTTCCTGCTGTATCCCAACTGGGATAAGAAAGATATAAACATTCCGAAGGACGCGTCAAAGCAAAATAAACATAATAGCTTTCCAGCAATGCCTGTTGTTCTGCTGTATGCAGAAGATCCACTCCGGCTGTCCGCAGTCTTTCCCGTTCCCCATCTGTCAATAACCCGCTGCTCCCGGTCCACGCAGGGAATTTGCCTTCATTAAGCCCCAAAACAAAAACAGCTTTTGGTTCTGCCGGACGAATCCTGTCAGCATTCCCTATCAGAACCTGATCTAACGTTTGGGGGAGTATCCCAATTTGTAAATTCCCAATGCAAAGGCGGAAAAGATCAACAAACCGGTTTAAAGGAAACCGGACTGTTTCCAACACGCCCCCAAAAATATCTAACGTTCCCATTAGGGCATCCCAGACTTGCGCACCATCCTCCAATAACTGTTTTGCTTCGGCTGGTTCCATTTCTTCCGCAGCGGCCCGCAAATGATCCGCAGCCTGGATATTTAATAAATACTGATATACTGCTGTGGCAAACCCTTTCCCGTCACAATCCCGCAGATCTTCTTCCAATGCCAGTAAATGATCCATAATATATGCTCTGGCTTCATTGGCCTGGGCCAGCCGTTGGGAGGCTTCCTCATTTAATGCGTCTTTTAAGCCGTCGGGATGGTTTTCAAAAGGCGTCCGCCATGTTTTCCGGGTTACATTCCAAACATAACAGTAATTTTCTAAAAGGCCGCCCTGCTCCGCAGAAAGCCCTAACAGGCAGCTTTTTGATAAAGCCAGTACATATTCGCTTTCAAAGCCGCTTTGCACAGCATCCAGTGCATATAATAAGCCTCTTGCCAACGGATGGGTTACAACATCCGACCGCCGGTCATCAAAATATGGAATATGGTAACGGCTGAATATCGTTTCAATAGGAGCCTGGTAAGGTTCTGTATCCCGGGCAATCACTGCAATTTCCCGGTAACGGTATCCTTCCCGCACAAAAGCTGCTATCCGGGAGGCAGCGATTTCGATTTCATCATAGAAATCACCACATTCTGTCAAAAAAACGCCTTCTGAAGATTCCGCTTTTTCCGGCCGTATGTGCGGGAATTTTTCCGCTAATGCTTTTAGACCTGCCGTTTGGAATCGGACAGGCTCCTGCAAGCAAATGGGAGCCGCTATTTTCTTCCCGCAGCGGCTGGCTAAATCTGTTAAACGGCGGGCTGTGGCAGAAGCGGCGGCAAATACACCATTCCCTGTATGGATATTTTCACAGCATAAAGCTGTTGTTAAAATGCCTCCGCCACAAAAAATTTCTTCCAGCATCCGCCATTCCGCACCCATAAAAGCAGTAAAGCCGTCTATAAAAACGTGGGTTCCTGCAAAAAATTGTTTGCCTTCTAAAAGCCTGACTGCCCGGAGCAAATGATCGTCCGGATCATCATAGCCTTGCTCTATAACCGCCTGGTACATTTCGTAAATCAGAGAAATATCGTAAAACTTATTTTTAGATTCTTCAGTTTCCTGTTCCAATGCCGCCTGGCGCAGTTGGGAAGGAATGACTCCAGCCGTTTTTAATTCGTGAACCAATTCACACATGGATTCTATAAAAGGTGCTGCTGTTTCCCTGCCATAAACTTGCAGTTGTTCCCGCAAGCCTTCTAAAGCAACGCTCATTAACAATAATTTGGAGCTGTCCTCCATATGAATTCCTGCCATACCGCCATAAGCACGGAATACCCGGTCACATAAACGTGTAAAACTAAGCACTTCTACGGAAAGGGCTTTTTGAGGGCCTAACAGCCGGTAAAGCTGCCGTTCATTTTCAAAAGAAGCTTGTTCCGGTACCAATAAGATCACTTGCTGTCCTGCCTGTACCGCTTGTTTTATTTTGTCGTAAATCAGTATTGTTTTCCCTGTGCCAGCACCTCCAAGAATCAGTTCCAGCAAATTGGATTTCCTCCCCTCATATTTCTTATCCCTGGTAATGAAAAATACCGTTCCTACCGAAACGGTATTTTTCTAGTGAAAAGCTATTTTTTTCTTTTGGAAAGCACAACATAAACGATAAATAAAACAGCGGAAATCCCTAACAAGCCGCCCATAAGCGGAAGTATGATTCCAGACATATCTCCAGTAAAAGGAATCCCGGACTGTAATGATTCTATAAAAACAGTCTGCATTCTGAAATCCTTCCTTTCATCAATAGCCCAGAGGTTCCCCTACAATAATTACTTTAATCCGTCCTGGTATTTTTTGATATTTGCTGACTACAAAATTACAACAAATCCGATCGGCTGAATGACAGTCACAACAGACTCCTACCTTTGTACAAGGTGTGTTCAGATTTAAACGAAGGGTATTGGCAGGGGCTGCCATTTCGCAAACCCGGTGGGCTGCTGCATTCAAATCGGAAACAATTTTGTTATAGCCCGCTATGACAATGACATTTTTAGGACCATAAATCAATGCTGCTACACGGTTTCCCCGGCCATCCACATTATATAGCTCACCATTTTCCGTTATGGCATTGGTACTCATAAAATAAGTATCACAGGAAAATGCCTGGTGCATGACAGCATCCGGATCGGCCCCTTTTGCAGCCCGATCTAAAAATTCATATTTCCCGGAACGCAATAAATTTAAAACACCGCATTCTTCCAAAGTCATGGAGCCGCCATAAGATACTTTCCGGCCTTCCGGACATAATTTTTTTACTAAATCAACCACCTGGGCACAGGAATCTACATAATACGGTTCCATATTGTTTTTTTTCAGATTTTCCATGGTTTTTTGGATCCGGATGCTGATGATTTGTGTGGTATTCTTATCCATTTTGAAATAGTCCCTTCCTCTCATATCAATGATTCAGTATATCTCTTAATTTTATTGAATTTGCTGTAACAATCATTACAACAAAAAATTCCTTAAAGCTTCCACCGATTCCGCATAAAACAGGCATTCCGGCGGTGTGGAAAATCCAAACCCATATGCAGCCGCTACAAAACCAATACCATTTTCTTTTGCCCCCTGCTCATCAAAAACGGTATCGCCAATTAAAATGGTATGAGATTTGTCTTTTACACCTAACCGATTTAAAGCATCTGCTGCAATTTGTGTTTTTGTACGGCTTTTCATTTTGGAAGGATCTGCTCCTTCACAAAGTGTAAAATATTGTGCAATATCAAAATGATTTAAAAGCTGCCGTGCAGTATTTTCCGGTTTTAACGTAGTGACTGCATGATGGGCCCCTTGGCTGCATAGATCTTTTAAAAGATCTTTCATGCCAGGATATATATTGGACTGGTACAACCCATCCTTTTCATAATATTTCCGGTAAATTCTTGTGGCTTCTTCTGCCAGCGGAGGCGAATAACCTAAATATGCCTGAAAGGAATCATATAATGGCGGTCCAATAAACTTGCGCAGTACCGCTTTTTCTGGCTCCGGCTGTTTTAACTGGGCACAGGCATAACAAATACATGCCATAATTCCAGGAGATGTATCGACTAATGTCCCGTCAAAATCCCATAAAATTGTATGATAATTCAATTTTCCACCTCGCAGCCATTGTTTTATTCCTGTTTTATGGTTATTATACCATTTTTAAATCTGCCGCACAAGACCGCCTTTTATTGACTTTTTTCCTGTTTATGCGCTATAATACTACCAGATTAGCCTTATGGCAGATTGGAGCGTAATATGTTTACAAGATTTCTGGCCTGTTCCGTAGGGATGGGGCTGTTTATTTCCTTTATGCTGATTACCAATTCCTATTGGAGCCGCTTTTTTGCTGCGAAATGGAGTGTACGTTTATGGGGAATACTGGCAATATGCCTTTGCCTCCCATTCGCCCCAGCAATCCCCGCGGTAGACAGGTTTTTTCAAAGCTATCCATGGATGATAATTCTTTGGTTTGTGATTGCTGTTTTGGTTTTTGTTTTTCATGTATTGCGGCAGCAGCGTTTCCGCAAAAATGTACTACGCTGGAGTACAGAACCGGAAAATGATGCTTTTGTTATGAAAATGGGCCGCCTAGCAGAAGAATTAAACCTGCCAAAAAATTTAAAAATCCTTATTTCTGCTTATGTTTCCTGCCCTATGATTCTTGGATTAGGAGAACCTATTTTATTGCTTCCCCATGAAAATTATACAGATGTAGAGTTTGATATTCTGCTCCGGCATGAGCTTTATCATTTCCTCCATAAACATATCACTTATAAAACCTTTTTATCCGTAGTAAATGCTTTACATTGGTTTAATCCTGCTGTGTGGATGATGTGCCGCAAAGCAGAATTGGATTTGGAATCCACCTGTGATGATGCTCTGTTAGCAAACGCCTCAGAAAAAACACGCCGCCAATACAGCGAAACCATTTTAAGTGTTATGCAAACACCCTCCGGATGTAATACTGCTTTTACTTCCCATACTTATGGCAATCCAGTGGCTACGGGCCATCGGTTAATCCGGCTTCTTTCCTCCCCGCCCAAAACAGGCGGTGCCGCTTTGCTATGTCTTTCGGTTATTTTATCGTTCCTTTCCAGTACAGCAATTGCTGCTGCTGCCACAAAGCTGGAAGCTCCTATGGTGTCTGTGGATTCTCCTGTAACCCCTGATCGGTCATCCTCCTCTGTCCCTGATTCCTCTATGGATGAAGTTTTTCTTCCCCCTGATTCAGAGGCACCTTCTGATCCAGAATCACAAGATATGTTGGATGATTCGGAACCTTCCGAAACCAATATTCTTGTCGATCCGGAAGAATTGGATTCTGAATCTGATATCGAAAATATACTGTTAGATAATTCGGAAGAAACAGAAGAAAGATTGGAATTGCCAATAGAAGCTTTTGAACATGCAGCAGAAAACATGCCAACTATCATTGAAAGTTTTGACCGGTATGCAGAAAGCTTTGTTGGAGATTCAGATTCCCTGCAAGAAATTATTGTAGCCGAAGCCAAAACAGACGGTATGCCCTCCAATGAAACTTTTATTACAATTATCAATAAAGTAATACGGGCTTATAATAATGATACGGCTGATACATCTATGTCAGATCCGGATGCACCACGTTTAATGCCTGTACCTGCTTCTGTGGGTACAATCCCAGAAATTACTTCTTCAGATGATTTTACGGCATTACCCAGAACATCAAACGGTTATAGTATTGCTATTCCCTTAGAAGGCTCTGGAATACAGATGCAGATTTGGGTTGATGACAACGGCACAGATGATTCATACAGCTTTGATATTGTAGCGGTCAACTTTGCCCAAGGCTAATAAATGGATATAAAAAAGGCTCTCCAGAAAATCTGGGGAGCCTTTTAAACTACATATTTTTTTTGCCGATATCTTTCCGGAAATGAACCCCTTCAAAGGTAATTTGTTCTGCTGCGTGGTAAGCCCGTTTGATTGCTTCTGCCATATCGGGGCCTGTACAGGTTACCCCTAACACGCGCCCGCCTGCTGTCTGATATGTATGATCTGCATATTTTGTTCCAGCATGGTATATGATTGCGTCGGGATGCTGTCCATTCTGATCCAATCCGGAAATAGGGAATCCTGTTTCATATTTCACAGGATACCCGCCGCTTGCCAGTACCACACAAGCCGCACAATCTTTAGAAAATTGAATTGGGTACTGATCCAATCTTTTTTCCCAAATAGCAGTCATGATTTCTACCAAATCTGTTTCCAATAAAGGCAATACAACTTGGGTTTCCGGATCACCAAAACGGCAGTTATATTCAATGACATAAGGGCCTTTTGGCGTAATCATAAGTCCAAAATAAAGGCATCCGGAAAAAGGACATCCTTCTGCCTGCATAGCAGCCAAAGTAGGCTTAAAAATTTTCTCCATACATTCTTCCGCTACGGCAGGTGTGTAATGTATATTGGGGGCAACCGTACCCATTCCGCCGGTATTTAAGCCTTCATCTCCATCCAATGCCCGTTTATGATCCATAGAAGATACCATAGGAATACAGGTTTTTCCGTCGCAAAAAGAAAGAACACTGACTTCCGGACCTGTTAAAAATTCTTCAATTACAATATGGTTGCCTGATGCACCGAATTGTTTTTCTTCCATAATAGAATGAACTGCTTTTTCTGCCTCCGCCAAATCCTGGCAAATCAATACGCCTTTCCCTAATGCTAAACCGTCAGCCTTGATTACAATAGGCCATGTCTGGTTCGCCTGCAAATAAGAAATTGCTTTTTGCGGATCGTCAAAAGTTTCATAAGCTGCTGTGGGGATCCCGTATTTTTTCATTAAGTTTTTAGAAAAAACTTTACTGCTTTCAATTCGAGCTGCTGCTTTTGTAGGGCCAAACGTTGGGATTCCCAACTGATTCATTGCATCCACCATGCCTAAAGCAAGTGGATCATCCGGAGCTACAACACAAAAGCCAATTTTATTTTCTTTTGCAAAAGCTGTCATTCCTTCAATATCGGTTGCGCGAATTGGGACACACTGGGCGTCAGCAGCAATTCCGCCATTTCCCGGCGCGCAATAAAGCTTACCAGTCCATGGACTTTCTTTTAATTTCCGAATGAGTGCATGTTCCCTGCCGCCAGATCCTATCACTAAAATGTCTTTTACTTCCATTGCCTGCAAAACCTCCTCTTTCCTTTAATGATGGAATAAACGCATCCCTGTAAATGCCATTGCAATTCCATATTTGTCACAAGTTTGAATTACATGGTCATCTCGGATAGAGCCGCCTGGCTGTGCAATATATTGTACACCACTGCGGTGGGCCCGTTCAATATTATCACCAAAGGGGAAAAAGGCATCCGATCCTAAAGCTACGCCTGTCATAGTGGTAAGCCATGCAGCTTTTTCTTCTCTTGTCAAGGGTTCCGGACATGTGGTAAAGAATTGCTGCCAAATCCCATCTGCCAATACATCCATATAATCATCGGAAATATAAACATCAATGGTATTATCCCGATCCGGACGGCGAATATCTGGCCGGAAAGGCAGGTTTAAAACTTTTTCATGCTGACGTAAATACCAAATATCGGCTTTATTTCCTGCCAGCCGGGTACAATGAATCCGGCTTTGCTGTCCAGCTCCTACTCCAATTACTTTTCCTTCTTTTGCGTAGCAAACCGAATTAGATTGGGTATACTTCAATGTAATCAAAGCTAAAATCAAATCCCGCTTTGCTTCTTCTGGCAGGGTTTTATTTTGTGTCGGCAAGTTTTCTAATAATCCAGCATCAATTTTAAAATTATTCCGGCCTTGTTCAAAGGTAATCCCAAAAACATCTTTATGTTCTATGGGAGCAGGTACATAATCTGGATCGATCTGTACAATATTATAGCTGCTTTTCCGCTTGGTTTTTAAAATTTCCAAAGCTTCTGGTGTATAGCCTGGGGCAATGATACCGTCAGAAACTTCCCGTGACAACATACCTGCTGTTTCTTTATCGCAAATATCAGATAAGGCTGCCCAATCACCATAACTGCTCATACGATCTGCTCCCCGGGCACGGGCATAAGCACTGGCAATGGGAGAAAGCGGAATATCTTCTACAAAATAGATTTTCTTTTCTATGTTGCTAAGTTCCGTTCCTACTGCTGCACCTGCTGGGCTTACATGTTTAAAGGATGCAGCACTTGGCAGTCCAGAGGCTTCTTTTAATTCCTTCACAAGCTGCCAGCTATTAAAAGCATCTAAAAAATTGATGTAACCTGGACGACCATTTAATACTTCAATAGGAAGTTCCCCTTCCCGCATAAAAATACGGGAAGGTTTTTGATTGGGATTGCATCCATATTTCAATTCCATTTCCTTTGCCAAAGCTCAACAGTCCTTTCTATTTTCTTTTTGGAAACCTGATTGCGTTTTACTTATTTATTTTTATTTACGATTTTTGTATGGCAATCCCCTGTTTCCAAATCTATATAACGGACAAACAGGGATACCTTGTTTTCAGCATCTAAAGATTCCCACAGCATTTTTGTAAAAGCTTCCATATCATTTGGGACTGCTACCGTTACAGGTTCGCCCTCAAAAGATGGTATTGGCGAACCATCACAACGGTAAGTATGAATCAAATGTCCCTGGCCTGCGATAGGCTTTGGATATTCAAAAAAGAACCGCTGGACACTTTTGGAATTTCCTTCTGCACTTTTTAAAATAGAAAGACGATAAGACATTTTATTCTTTTTCCATTTTAAAATTCCAGAAATACGGGGGGTATTGTTCGGCTCATCCGGCTCAAAAGTCCTTGTCCGCAATGCAGCTTGGAAACTTTTCCCTTTTGAGAAAAAATCATAAATAGTATCTGTTTGATCCCCGTTGGTTACAATTGTAGTACGGTCAAATACTCGTACTGGATGATAAATAATTAAATCTGGATCTGTCATTTTGGCTGGATCAAAAGCTTCTGTACGAATCCCTTGTCCATCTTCCACAAAAATACGGTTGCGGCTGTTTTCACTGCGCCCCATAATAAAATAAGCTATAACACCGCTTTTTCCACTGGCACTCCGCCCTAATAAAATTCCTCGTCCAGGATATTGATTTCCTTGCAGATATTCATTGACTTGCTTCATAAAATCCTCTTCTTCCATTTGCACTTTGCTTTAAAGTTACAATTTTCCCTCGCAAAACAGGGAAACTGCTTTCGGCAAAAGAACCCATTCTGCTTCTTCCATGACTCTTTTTTGAAGGCTTTCTGGTGTATCATCTTCATGAATGTCTACTGCCTTCTGTAAAATAATCTGCCCGCCATCTGTCACTTCATTCACAAAATGTACAGTTGCTCCTGTAACCTTTACACCATATTCTAAAGCTGCTTCATGAACACGCAGCCCATAATAACCATCCCCGCAAAAAGAAGGGATCAAAGATGGATGTACATTGATCATACGACGGTCATAAGCTTTTACGACTTTTTCCCCTAATACAAGAAGAAATCCTGCCAAAACAATCAAGTCTGCTTGCGCTTCTTTTAATGCTGCTAAAAGGGCTTCATCATATGCTTCCCAGGAAGCATATGATTTCCGAGAAACTACTTTGGTAGAAATCCCTGCTTGTCTGGCCCGCTCTAAAGCATAGGCGTCTGGATTGGAACTGATGACACAGGCAAGAAATCCATTTTTTAATTCTCCCCGCTGCTGTGCATCGATCAATGCTTGTAAATTTGTTCCGCCTCCAGATACTAGCACTACAACCCGCTTTAGCATAATTCCACACCCTTTTTGCCTTCTTCAATCCGGCCAACCACACAGCATCCCTGTTCCCCGTTCTGCTTTAAAAGTTTTAAAACGGAGTCTGCTTCTTTAGGATCTACAATCAGTACCATACCAACGCCCATATTAAAAGTATTGTACATATCATGTTCAGGAACTTTGCCCACTTTAGCAATTAAATCAAAAATAGGCAATACTGGAAGTTTTTCTTTTTCAACAACAGCCCGTTTGCCTTCCGGCAAAGCACGGGGAATATTTTCATAAAAACCACCGCCTGTAATATGGCAAATGGATTTTACTTTCCCCTGCTCCAAAACAGAAAGAGCTGGCTTCACATAAATTTTTGTAGGAGTCAACAAGGTTTCTCCTAAGGTCTTACCTAACTCAGCGCTATACTGTTCCAACATACCGGGCTTTTCCACCTCAAATATTTTTCGCACCAAGGAAAAACCATTGGAATGGACGCCGCTGGAAGGCAATGCAATTAGGACATCTCCTGCACAAACATTTTCAGAATTTAAAATCTTTTCTTTTTCTACTGCCCCAACAGAAAAACCAGCCAGATCATATTCTTCTGCATCATAAAAACCTGGCATTTCTGCTGTTTCTCCGCCATTCAAAACACAGCCAGCCTGGACACAGCCTTCCGCAACCCCAGAAACAATAGAAGCAATTTTTTCCGGCTGATTTTTGCCACATGCAATATAATCCAGAAATAAAAGAGGTTTTGCACCACAGCAGACAATATCATTTACGCACATAGCTACACAGTCAATTCCAACTGTATCATGCTTGTCCATCAGGAAAGCCAATTTTAACTTTGTTCCGACACCATCTGTTCCTGCACATAAGACGGGATGAGGCATCCCAGAAAGATCCATTTCAAACAGGCCGCCAAATCCACCTATTCCGCCTAAAACTCCTGGCATCATTGTCCGGGCTACATGAGCTTTCATCAATTCCACAGCGCGGTATCCTGCGGTAACATCTACTCCTGCCGCCTTATAGGAATCGGAATAACTATTTTCCACCTGCTTTCACTCCTTGTTCCGTTCGCTGATTTTATATTCAAATTTATTTTTGGGCATTTCTTTGGGCACTTCAACGGGATAATTGCCATCAAAACAAGCGCTGCATAAGCCGCAATGGGCTTCTTCTGCAATTTTCCTTACATTTTCTATGGAAAGATAATTTAATGTATCGACATCAATGGCTTTTGCAATTTCCGGGATACTCATAGAGCAAGCTATTAGTTTATCCCGGCTGTCAATATCTGTTCCAAAATAACATGGATTCAAAAAAGGTGGCGAAGAAACCGCAAAATGGACTTCTTTTGCTCCCGCATCCCGCAGCAATTTCACAATCCGGGCAGAAGTTGTCCCTCTAACAATGGAATCATCTACCATAACGACCCGTTTCCCACAAACGGTTTCTTTCATTGCGTTCAATTTAATATGCACAGCGTTTTCCCGTTCCCCTTGGGTGGGCTGGATAAAGGTCCGGCCTATATAACGATTTTTTACAAATCCTACTCCATAAGGGATTCCTGATTCCTGGGCATATCCCAAAGCCGCATCCAATCCACTATCTGGAACACCAATTACAACATCGGCTTCCACTGGATTTTGGCGGTACAACAAAGCTCCTGCTTTTCGACGGGCTGCGTGGACACTAACCCCTTCAATGACAGAATCCGGACGGGCAAAATAAACATATTCAAAAACACATAAAGACGAGGGTCGTCCGCAATGGGTCCGGATGCTCCGCAAACCAGTTTCATCTGCAATCGCAATTTCTCCCGGCTCTACATCCCGAACAAATTGTGCCCCGATGCTATCTAAGGCACAGCTTTCGGAAGCAAATACATATCCTTTTTCTGTTTTGCCAATACAAAGGGGGTGAAATCCATTGGGATCACGGACTGCAATCAATTTTTTAGGGGACATAATAATTAAACAATAGGCTCCCTTAATTTTATCCATTGCTTTTTCGATTGCATCTTCAATACTCTTGGATTTCAGCCGTTCTTGGGTAATAATATAACTGATTACTTCGCTGTCATTGGTGGTATGGAAAATTGCACCGTTCATTTCCAAATCCTGGCGAAGCTGTGCGGCATTGACAAGATTCCCGTTATGAGCCATCGCTAATGCGCCTTTACAATGCCTTACGACTAATGGCTGCGAATTTACTGCATTCACTGTCCCGGTGGTGGAATACCGGCAATGGCCTACTGCCATATTTCCCCGGCCTAATTTTTCCAGAGTTTCCCGGTTAAAAACATCTGGGACTAATCCTATATCTTTATGGCAGTTAATCAAACCATCATCATTGACTGCGATCCCGCAGCTTTCCTGGCCCCGGTGCTGGAGAGCATATAAGGCAAAATATGCACTTTGGGCTACATCCGTTGTTTCCGGTTCAAAAATACCGAAAACGCCACATTCTTCATGGATTGCGTTGTTCAATTTCTTGTAACCCCCTATTATTGCCCCATCAAACGATGTAAAACTTCTTGATAAGCATCTTCTACACCGCCTAAATCCCGGCGGAACCGATCCTTATCTAATTTTTCCCCTGTTTTGCTGTCCCAGAAACGGCATGTATCTGGAGAAATTTCGTCTGCCAATATGATTGTCCCATCTGGAGTACGGCCAAATTCTAATTTGAAATCTACCAGCTCAATCCCTAAATCTTTCAGATAAGCTGTCAATATTTCATTGATTTTTATGGCATAATCTGCAATGGTTTTTAATTCTTCCGGAGTCGCCAGTTCCATTGCAAAAACATGATAATCATTTACCATTGGATCGCCTAAAGCATCATCTTTATAGCTGTATTCTAAAACCGTTTTGGCCAATTTTTTTCCTTCCGGCAGTCCCAAACGTTTGGAAAGGGAACCAGCGGCAATATTACGGACAATTACTTCTAAAGGTACAATAGATACTTTTTTTACCAGGGTTTCCCGTTCAGAAAGCTGCTCAACCAAATGGGTGGGAACCCCTTTTTCTTCCAGCATCTTCATTAAATGATTGGAGATCCGGTTATTCATAATTCCTTTATCATGAATTGTACCTTTTTTTAAGCCGTTAAATGCTGTTGCATCATCCTTATATTCTACAATATAAGCATTTGGATCATCTGTGGCAAATACTTTTTTTGCTTTGCCTTCATAAAGCTGTTCTAATTTTTTCATTTTTTATACCTCCTAAAATTAAGACAATTGTTCTGCCAATTTAGAATCTTTTTCTAATACTTCCTGTTCCATCTTTTGGCGCATGGCATCCAGTTTTTTTGCCATTTCCCCATCATGAACGGCTATTATTTGTGCCGCTAATAAGCCAGCATTTTTAGCCCCATCAATGGCTACTGTGGCAACAGGAATCCCGCTTGGCATCTGTACGGTAGATAACAGAGCATCTAACCCGTCTAATGTACTGGATTTAATTGGAACCCCGATAACTGGTAATGTTGTATGTGCTGCTAATACACCTGCTAAATGAGCTGCTTTTCCTGCCGCGGCGATAATAGCAGAAAATCCTTTTTCCCGGGCCTGGGATGCAAAAGCACTCGCTTGACTTGGTGTCCGGTGGGCACTCATAATATGAGCTTCTGCTTCTATGCCCAATTCCTGTAATACGGTTATAGCACCTTTTACCGTTGGCAGGTCACTGTCACTGCCCATAATAACTGCAACTTTATAATTTGCCAAAACTCAATCCCTTCCTTCCTAATTGGCTCCTTTTTCAAAAGGTTCCAGGAAAAAAAGCAGGCTGCGATCCCTCACAGCCTGCAAATATCCTATTGTACAGCGATAGAGCCACGCTCAGCGCGGCGGCAAAACAAAGAGATCCTGCCACAAATCGCCATTTTACCCGTCCTTCCTATGCGGAATACAAAAAAGAGCCATTTCTGTTTCGATATTTTTTATTTTACACGAAAAAAGGAAACAATGCAATATTTTTAAAAAAGATTAGCAGCTTGACGGTTTCATACAAAGAAGAACCGGGAATCTTAGGAAACATTCCTATTGGTCATACTCTACTCCGGCATATCCTGAATCAGCCGGTAATCTTCCTGCAAAGTAGCTTCATCAATTATGGAAGATTCTTGAGATTCTTCTGTTTCCTCGGACTGCTGCATATCCGGAGGCAGATAGATACTGCCATCTTTATTGTAGACTTGCCCTGACGCGCGGAAAAAGTCTACTGGAATATTATTTTGACGGATATACGAAGATACATTGCGTATCATCTGTCCACGTAATTCCAAATCGTAGGAATGGTTCAGCATACGATCTGCAATATCAGTCATATCACCACAGAATTCCCGAACAGAGCTTTCAAATTGATCTCCTGACCGCGCTAAAGTAATGTTTTGCAGCGCTCCGCCACGATAATCTAATGCACAAGGCCCTACCAGATTTCCATAATCAAATAAAGTATTATCTGCTATTGCATACCGGCTGCCCCAGGCATAAGCCAAAATCCGCACCGTTCCATCCGGCAAGGTATATTGGCCGCCGATTACAACAGAAGAAACCTGGACACCTGGACGATCATCTTTTTCATCCAGATAATTTTCTATATCTCTATGTACAGCGGCTTCTAAACCATTTGCTGCTGCATAATCAAAAGGCGGCAAATGCAAGGATTCTTCACTGAATTTAAAATCAACAACTTCCTGCGTCTGTGTTGGAGATGTCAACGCTGTTCCATGATCCGGATTTGCTTCCGGCCTGCGGGGTGCCTCAGAAGATGCGGCGGAAGATGACGTATCTTCCTGTCCTCCCACTGTTGTACCGCCTACAATTTGCCCTGGCTTTGACTGTTTTATCACATTTTCCTGTGGAATATCCATATTTTCCGGATCACCCTGGCCAGATCCCAATAATGCTGAAACACTGGCTGTTCCGGCAGCACCTTCCACAGCTTGATCCGCAAGCTCTTTGCTGGTTACAGCATCTGTACCTTCAGGGCTTCCTGTTGTTTCTTTTTGGCTTGCTGTGGAGGAAGAAGTTGTATTTTTACTGGGTTCTCCAGAAGATGATTCCCTATCTTCTTTTTGAGATGATGAACTGGAAGAATCCCCTTGTGAACTGCTTTCTGTTGGTGAAGCAGGCCCTTCCTGATCCCCGGCAGAAGCAGATGAACCACCAGCCGTTCCGCCCTGCAACTGGGCCTGGCTGGAAGAAGTAATCTCTTCTGGCGGCGGCGTATTAGGTTCCTCTTTGCCGCCAAAAATCATCCGGATTAAGAATATTGCTGCCCCAATAATCAGCAATAACAAAATAACTGCTGCTATAATGATAATGACTTTTTTATTTTTGATGCCTGCTTTTTTCCCGGTATTTTCCCGGGCAATTTTTACGGCTTCTGTCTTTTCATCTTTGATACGTTTCTTAGCGGCTTTTACCTGGCCGGAAGCAACTTTTTTCTTTTCTTTATCAGCTTTTTGTGCTTCTTTCTGCTCTTTTCTGGCGGCTTTTTTAATTTCTTTTGCTTCTTTCGCCGCAGCACGTTTTGCTTCTTTTGCTGCTTTCGCTGCGTCTGCCTTAGAATGCGTTTTGGTTACCTTTACAGCGGCTCCTTCCCCGGCTTTCGCCTTCCCAGGCTTGGCGCTTTTTCCTTTACCGCCTTTTGTGACCTTCTCCACTTTTGGTCCGTTTGACTGGTCTGCCAATTTTTTTACCCCTCCAATGGACATCACTTTGCCCGCGAAGTCAGAAGCCCGTCATCTATCCCATTCTATAAAAAAGACAGGAGTCCGGACAGGCTCTTAAAATAGAAAGGGGCGCAAAAGTGCACCCCTCCCCTCAAACAATCAACACTTTGACTTGATGTATTCATCAATGGATTGCGCTGCTGTTTTGCCAGCGCCCATTGCAAGGATTACGGTAGCAGCACCTGTAACAGCATCGCCACCAGCATAAACGCCTTCCTTGGTTGTGGCTCCATTTTCTTTTGCTATCAAACAGCCATGCTTATTTGCTTCTAAGCCTGTCGTTGTAGTGCGAATTAAGGGATTTGGGGAAGTACCAATAGACATAATCACAGTGTCTACATCTAATGTGAAATTGGAACCTTCCTTTGCAATTGGACGGCGGCGTCCAGAAGCATCCGGCTCACCCAGTTCCATTTCAACACATTCCATCCCGCAAACCCGGCCTTGATCGTCACCAAGGATTTTAACAGGATTGTTCAGCAGTTTAAAGATAATTCCTTCTTCCTGGGCATGATGGACTTCTTCAGCCCGGGCAGGAAGTTCTTCCATAGAACGGCGGTAAACAATGTAAACTGTTTCCGCGCCCATACGTTTTGCGCAACGGGCCGCATCCATTGCTACGTTGCCGCCGCCAATAACAGCAACTTTATTGCTCTTGGCAAGAGGTGTATCGTATCCGTCTTTATAAGCTTTCATCAAATTGATACGGGTTAAATATTCGTTTGCAGAATAAACGCCTAATAAGCTTTCCCCTTCAATATTCATAAAGCTGGGCAGACCTGCACCGGAACCAATGAAAACTGCTTCAAAGCCTTGTTCAAAGAGTTCATCTACGGAATCCACTTTTCCGATAACCATATCGGTTTTAATTTCTACACCAAGCTGTTCTAATTTTGCGACTTCTTTTGCAACAATAGCTTTCGGAAGACGGAATTCAGGAATCCCGTAAATCAATACGCCGCCTGCTGCATGGAATGCTTCATATACGGTAACCTGATAGCCCATTTTTGCCAAGTCGCCAGCACAGGTCAATCCAGCAGGGCCAGCACCGACAATAGCAACTTTATGGCCATTGGAAGCCGGTTTTTCCACTTTATCGCTGCCGTGAGCCATATGCCAGTCAGCTACAAAACGTTCCAAACGGCCTACGCCTACTGGCTCCGCTTTGATGCCCCGGACGCATTTGCCTTCACACTGGTTTTCCTGAGGGCAGACACGGCCGCATACAGCAGGCAGGGAGTTGGTCAGTGCAATTTCCTGATAAGCTCCTTCAAAATCGCCCTCTGCAACTTTGGCAATAAATTCCGGAATATGAACATTTACCGGACAGCCGCTGACGCAAGGTTTATTTTTACAATGAAGGCAACGGGTTGCCTCCTCTTTTGCCATTTCTTCTGTATAGCCCAGAGCAACTTCTTTAAAGTTTTTATTGCGGACGTTTGGTTCCTGCTCCGGCATAGCAGTCTTTTTGGGGGCCATATTAGCCATTCTGGTTTCCTCCCTTCAGGAGACGGCACTCATGATCCCGAGCCGTCGCTTCCTGTTCTTTATAGAAACTGTTGCGGTGCATCAGTTCGTCAAAATCTACCTCATGCCCATCAAAGTCAGGACCATCTACACAGGCAAATTTCATTTTGCCGCCAACACGGACACGGCATCCGCCGCACATTCCGGTTCCATCAATCATAATCGGGTTCAAAGAAACCAATGTTTTAATATTATGAGGTTTTGTTGTAGCTGCTACAAACTTCATCATAATAACCGGACCGATTGCAACAACCAAATCATAATGGTTTCCCGCTTCAATCAGTTGTTTTAATTTATCTGTAACCAGACCTTTTTCACCATAGGTTCCGTCATCTGTCATCATATACAGATTATCTGTTACAGCACGCATTTCATCCTCCAGAATGACAATGTCCTTGCTGCGGAACCCGGCAATCATATCCACTTGAATCCCTGCATTATGCAAAGCTTTTGCCTGAGGATAAGCAATCGCATTCCCCACGCCGCCGCCGATAACGCATACACGTTTTGCTTCCGGATCGATATGGGTAGGAACACCTAACGGGCCTACAAAATCAAGAATGCTGTCTCCTGCATTCAATGTATTCAGCAATTTTGTGGAAGCTCCCACAATTTGGAAAATAATTGTTACGGTACCCTTTTCCGTATCGTAATCAGCGATTGTCAGGGGGACGCGCTCTCCCTGCTCGTCCACGCGGAAAATGATAAACTGTCCAGCTTTGGCTTTCCTGGCAATGTGCGGCGCTTCAATTTCCATCAATGTGACGGTATCATTCAGCTCCCGCTTTGTTACAATTTTATACATTTGCTCACTCCTGCTTTCCGCCGTGTACAACACGGCAAGTTTTCGTCCGTCCTCCATTATAACAAGGATTTCGGTTTGATACAATAGCAAAATCACCTAAAAATATGAAAAAATTTGATATTTTGGGGGGACTTTTATAAAATGGCTTCTTTTTTCGCTTTTTTATACTTTTTGAAGGATTTATTCCCTTACAGAAATTAAAAAGCGGCATTCAGAACGATCATTTTCCTGTGATTCTGCATATAAATAGGTTTCCCCTGTCCCAATCGCTTCTATTCGGCAACTATCCGATTCTTCATCAATAATGATAAGAATACTGTCGTCATCTACCCACCATTCTACATCCGAAGATCCAGTTATCCGGTAAGTTTCCCGATCTCCTAAATAAAGCTTGGACTCTCCTTGAATTTCCAGTTTTTCTTCCTGTTCCGGAGCAGTTACTTGGACACGGCATTTTGCTTCCTGATCCCCTGCATAGGCCCAGATAATAGCTGTCCCTTCTCCTACTGCTGTCACTTTGCCGGAGGAGGATACTTCTGCTACATCTTCGTCATCTGACTCCCATTTCACGTTCTCTGCGCCGGAAGCTTTTAATACTGCGGTTTCCCGGACTTCAAGGGTTAAGGATGTTTGATTTAATTCTAATGTTGCTTCTTCGCTGCCGCTCCCATTGCCAGCAGAGCCATTTCCACTGTTTCCATTGTCTATTATATCATCTGTGCCTCCTGTGCCGCCGCCGGAATTGGCTCCACCCAGATACCCGCTAATCCCGTTGGCAATCCCCTGGGCAATACGGGTTTGATACTGGGCATTTATCAGCTTGGTGTATTCTCTTTCGTTGGTTACAAAGCCGGTTTCTACCAGGACAGAAGCAAACTGACTTTCCCTTGTCACATAATAATATCCTGTTTTGGCTCCCCGATTGGTCGTCTGTAAAGAGCTGGCTCCATTTGCTGCAATATTTGCAGCTAACTGTCTGGCAAAAGGATAAAAGTAATAAACTTCTGTTCCTGAAGCGTTGGGATTGGCTTCACTAGAATTCCCATGAATACTGACCATTACCTGGGGATTAAAGGCACGGGCTGCTGCCATCCGGGAGGCCATTGTACTGCCTGGATTGGTCATCAAAACTGATGCACCCCTGCTTTGAAGTTCTGCTACCAGTTTTTGAGCGATTGCCAAAGTGATATCTGCTTCATTTTTCCCCGGATAGAAGCCGGATGCCCCCGGATCATTTCCACCATGGCCTGGATCTACTACAATGCGGGCGCCTGACAAGGAACCGGGAGCATTGTTAAAGCGCAGCTTCAAGTCGTTTCCTTCATAATATGCCCGGTAGCCAATGAATCCTCCTGCTTTGCGCAAACGCAGCATTAAATTGCTGCCATTCCAATTTGCCGAAGCAAAAATAGCATTGTTGTTCAAAGTAACAGAATCCGGAACAACAGATGTATATTTAAAGCCAAATACAACATTGGAACCATCATAACTGACACTGTAAGGTACTTTATATTGGGTAGACAGCGTTACTGTTGTATACTGGGCTGTTGACTGAATACTCATGTTACTGATTACATTGTTATCCGGTAAAACTTCATTTACTGCTTGAATGTCATCACTGTATACCCGCAAGCCGGACTGAAGCTTCCAATACCGGTAGCTTTGATTTGCAACATTGTAAACAATTTCATCACCGCTGGTCATGTCCAATGTGCCTTGGGGCAAAGGATAACAGGATGGGCTGGAAGTATCATCTGAACTGCTGATGGGGAAGGTTTCCGCCTGGTCAGCCGTTACCCGGATCACACCGCCTGTCCCTAATACAGCCTTCTTATTTACGGTAATAGAAGCTCCCTGCAATGTCTTGGACGCACCCTGGGCGCTGGCTGTCACTGAAATTGTCCCCATTGTCACTGGTTCAGAGGATGCTGCCAGTGCAGTAAAGCTTCCTGCATAAAGCCCATATCCGGATTGACGCAATTCTTCGTCTTCCAAAGCTTCTGTGGGAGAAAGTGTGATAGTTTGTCCACCAAGAGAAGCTGTAACCGAAGCCCCTTCATAAGCCAGAGCTGTTACTTTAATTTGCATACCGCCTTCAACGGTCATCGTTCCTACTGGCTGGACTTCTCTCAGTACGTCCACTTCCCGTGTAATCTCGTAGGTAACAGATTTCTCTTTATGGGCAATGACAAATTTATTTAATCCAGGATTTAATTTTTCCTGTACCGTAAAATAGCCGCTTTCATTGGTATCAATTTCCTGTCCATTTAAAGTGACTGGCTCCCGCGGATCAGAAGCCCCTTGAAATGTAACAGATTGTTCTTTTGTGGTAAAAACAAGCTGAGCCGGCTTCGATAAAGAAAGCTGGGTTACAACATATTCTTCCTTTACCTGATTGTCTTTATTTTCCTGATTGTTTTTATCATCTTTGTTATCTGT
The DNA here is from genome assembly GCA_003612625.1 of bacterium 1XD42-1. GTDB lineage: Bacteria > Bacillota > Clostridia > Oscillospirales > Ruminococcaceae > Anaerotruncus. The sequence continues at coordinate 174,163 of RAZJ01000003.1, forward strand.
ATTATCCGTGTTATTGGGATCATCTTTATTATCCGGATTATCAGCCTCCGGATTATCTTTTGGAATGGATTGCAGTGCTTTTAAGGAATGAAATGCTCCGCCATAAATTCCCGGTATCTGCTCCAGATCCCCAAAGGGATCGGCCGACTGAACGGTTCCACACATAATATAAAGAGGGGTATTGCTGATTTGGGCTTCTTTCGCCCACCATGCTGTCACAACATCAAATTTTGCTGCCTGCTGCTCCTCGGCTGATCCATCATTCTGGACCATAATACAATCAAATAGTCCCTCTTGCAGCAAAGCCCGGGTATCACAGTTCCCATCTGATAAATCTGTATAAGCTGCTGTGGTTTCACTGCCTTCCGGATGGGCTGTACTATTTTCCCATACTGCCGCCGATAATAAACCAACTTGGGTATCCGGCGCTTTTTTCCGAATCCCCTTGGCACAAGCCTGTAAAAAAGATTCTGGTATCTGTCTGGCATAATTTTCATAGCCTATCCCGCTGCCATTTGCCAAATAGTTTTCATAGCCGGAAGCGTCCGGAGCATAAGCATACCCGTCTAACAAAATTGCATCCGGCTGGTAAGCTGCTGCAAAATCCCCTGCCCTGTCTGCCGCCAGATCTAAGCTGTGTCCATCGGCAGAATTGGCTTCAGAACCGTCTAGCATCTGACGGACATGATATATAACAAACACATAAAGACCGTTTTCCCGCGCTTTGGAAATCGCATAATCTATACTGTCAAAACCATTTTCATTCTGGCTTTTTTCATCTAAAATGATGGTATTCATTGTCAGTTCCTGGGCACTTGCTATCGCCTGATCGATCTCCCCGGCTATGGAGGATGGAGAGGCCGATTCCGGCGTTATGAAGTATTCAGTCCCTTCTGTAAGCTTTACACCCCGTAATTCTGAAGGCACATGAAAAGAAGGTATGACTGACGGTTCTTCTTCTGAGGGATTTGATGAGCTATTTTCATCTGAGTTATCTTCTGAAGATGAAGATTCATCTGTTAAATTGTCTTCTGATTCCCCTTTTGAGGAAGATTTACTACTGCTGGAAGACGCCATGGTTTCCTGATCTTCATAAGGGTTCCCCTTGAGCAGCAACGCAACAATACCTGTCAGCAGCGTAAGAACTACAAACGCTGCTGACAGGATTACTGTTAATTTTTTTATGCTGACGCGCGGTCTCAGCACTTAATTTTCCCCCTATGGAGGCGTACTAACAATACGCCTAAAAACTGTCCAAAAAAATTGGATCTTGGGCTTATCTCTTTAAGAAAATAATGCTTCTAACCCTGCAACCTCTTTTTTAATCTGAGCGCTGGGCTTCAAAAATAAAGAATCATAATTATAAAGGGCTACGCCTCCATAATTTTCTGCTTTCCGCGCTGTTTCTACCATCCGGGCTAACAAATTGGAGGTATTGATCCATTCCATTTTGCCTTGTTCGCCTGCCCATGCATCCTCTGCTCCCAATTTATAAGCACCGATTCCTATGTAGAGTTTAGTATGATTATTTTTTATCAGATCATTCCATTTTTGTACTGTGGCTGCAAACGGATTCTTCCCATTCTGGAAACCATAGTAAATCTGGGGCATAATATAATCCACGTAGCCTTCGTTGGAAAGCCATTCTGCACAATCAATAAACTGCCCGTCATAATTGTTTTCCATATTCCCTTGAGGACTGATCCCAAAAACACAATCTGGATCTGCTTCTTTTACGGTTGCATAAACCTGACGGATCAAAATATTTACATTTTCCCGCCGCCAATTTGCTTGTGTTAATTTGCTGCCAGATGCTTTATAGGTTGCTGCATCAAAACTCATATTGGTTGTAGGATAAAAATAATCGTCAAAATGAATCCCGTCTACTTCATAATTTTCCACAATTTCCTTAACACCATTTACAATCAGATTCCGGGCTTTTTCATTTCCAGGATTATAATAAATCCCATCTCCCCACTTTAATGCTGCCGAATCCCCAGCTTCTATCCATTTCCGTGCAGGATTGTCTGCTGATAAAGGACGTGCATCTGTCCGTACCCGGTAAGGATTAATCCATGCTTCAATACGCAAACCGTATTGATCGGCTAACTGACACATAATTTCTAAGGGATCATAACCTGGATTTTTTCCTTCTGTCCCTGTCAAATAACGGGACCATGGAAAATAAGCTGAATCATAAAGGGCATCTCCAAAAGGCCGTACTTGTGCGAAAACGGTATTAAATCCAGATCCTGCTATATTTGCAAAAATTTTATCCATATTCGCAGTAAACTGCGCTTTTGTATTTCCTGTAATGATATCCCGGTAATTTACATAGGCTAACCAGACACCACGCATTTCAGCAACTGTATTCGCTGCTAATACTTGATGCGTATATTCAACTAATTTTCCATCTGACAGAACGACTCCTTCTGTACTGCTTGGCATTTCTGTACCATATACGCTGGTTTGTTCTGTCCGGCTTACGATAGGATCTTTCAATACTGTATTTCGGGAGGCACAGCCTGCCAAAGAAACAGATAGGATAACCGACAATAAAAAAGCTATCTTTCTTTTCATACCCAGTAACTCCCAACCTTGTTATAATAATTTTAATAGAATGTTATTATATTACACGTTTCGACTCATTCGGTCAAGACCCTTCCCTCATTCTTCTCCCTGAATTTTTAATATTCCCTTTAAAAAGTAAATATTTTTACGATCAAATTCTGTTAAGTGTTTTCCTGATGATTTCATATTAAATTAAAAGACCTTTCTTTGTATTATTATAGTATTAGTATTTAAAATTAGAATTAGATCAGTTCCGTATAGCACATTAAAAAGGTTAAATTCAAGCAACATATACCATTAGCAGCAAAGAAGTACATCCTAAAAATAGGAAAACCACCGTCGTATGATTAAATGATTAGCTCAAGGCCCATAAAGCTTGACCTGTGCAAGGGGTAAAGGGATAGAAAGATTTACAAAAAAATCTCCACCACCAGTCTACGGACTAGGAGTAGTATTTATAAGAAACTATAAGAAAAATCCTGGAGGTATATAATGAGCTCACTTTTTCAAAATCATGCATATAGTTCGTGTGCATATAAACATACTAAACTGCCCATATATAAAACACAAGAATTTAATTTCTATAGGTGTGTAAATGTTAAGAACTGGGTATATGGAAAAACAATAAGTACATTACACTCTGGGAATTTAAGAGATAACGATCATAGGGGACGATACTCAAGATTATTTCCTAATGAAAAAATATCATATTGGGCCGATAGTAAAGAAACTGCCTTAGCTGAGATAAAAAAACATAATGGAAATAAGGATTATTTAACTTTTTGGGCCTACGATGATGTAAGCAGTACATTCCCCACTTTGGGTATAAATGAGCCACTTACCATCATAGATGGTAAGGAGCTTGGATTCGACTCTATAAATGAGCAAATCTGAAAAATGACAAAAAAGAGGGCATAGCCTCAAGTGTTATAATGGAAGCACGACC
>RAZJ01000040.1 GCA_003612625.1 bacterium 1XD42-1
TGTGCCCTTCCTCACCGGCCTTCACCGCTGCCGGTCTGCTTTCGTCAATTCCTGAATTTGCTCATTTATAGGTAAATTGTTTGTTACGCAGTAAATAGATCAACGCAATCAGCATTGTAATGCCCTGGCCAATAATTGTGGCCCATGCTGCTCCGGCAACGCCTTGATCCAGTACCCATACAAAGAGATAGTCAAGAATCATATTGGAAACAAAGCCTGCAATCATGGAAACCATTGCATAAAATGAACCGCCATGGTTGCGGATAAATGGAATCAGTCCGGTACCAATAATTTGCAGCCCTGCCCCTAAAGCAATAATTGCAATATATTCTTCTCCTAAATAAAGCAGGTCCCCTTTGGCACCCAGCAGTTTTAGAATGGGGCTGTTTAAAAAGAAAATCAAAAATGTCAAAACAGCGCTTGAAATGATTAGTACCCATAAAGCACCTGCTGTAAATTCCCTGGCTTGTGTTTCCTTTTTTTCCGCTTTATTGATGGAATAGTAAATGGCACCGCCCATGCCAATTCCAGTTCCCAGTGCCTGGATAACAGCGACGATAGGATAGGCGATATTAACGGCTGAAAGCCCCAGATCACCGATACTGTTTCCTACAAAAAAACCGTCTACAATCGCATAAACACCAGATAAGGCAAAGGATAGTACAGACGGGATAACATATTGAAAAAAGTTTTAATATCATATGTTTTCTTCATTGCTTTTTTCCGCTTCTTTCTCAAAGATCATATTGAATAGTTCCATTGTTTCCTGCATTTGCTCCATGCGTTCATATCCAATTTTTTTATAAACCCGTTCTTCTGCATTTAATAATGGTTCTATTATTTGATGTGCATAGAGCTTTCCGCTTTCCGTAAAAACAACCAGTTTTTCCCGTTTATCCTCTTTACAAGCTTCCAATGTAACAAAGCCTCTTTTCTTTAAATCACAGATAACAGTATTGACAGTCTGTTTCAACAGTCCGAATCCTTCCCGGATTTCTTTTTGAGTAAGATTTCCCATTGTGTCTAAGGCATAAAGAACGATTAACTCCGGATAGCCGATTTTGTATTTGCTGGCCCACTGAGCATATAAAGCATTCCCTTTTGCCTGGGCAGAGTAAAAATTATTTGAGAAATGATTCATTTCTGAGCCTCCTTTTAGTATGTATAAATTCTAAAATAGTATTTGCACATACTATTTTATCTTTTTTTCATCTTTTTGTCAAGAATTTTTTTAAAATTAGATTGCAAAGGCTTCCTGCATGATATAATCTATAAAGATAAAGAAGAAAGTTAGCGGGGGATAAAAAATGAAGCTTACAATGTTAGGGACAGGCAATGCTTTGGTTACAGAATGTTATAATACTTGTTTTGTATTAAATGAAGGGAAAGACTGTTTTTTAGTGGATGGCGGCGGTGGAAATGCTATTCTGCACCAGTTAAAATATGCCGGGGTAGATTGGAAAAATATCCATGATATTTTTGTTACCCATAAGCATATCGACCACTTGTTAGGCATTATCTGGTTAGTCAGAATGATCTGCCAGCATATGAGTCAGGGAAAATATGATGGAGATGTCAATATCTACGGGCATCATGAAGTAATTTCTATTATCATGGAGCTTGCAAACCAATTATTACAGCCGAAACAAACTGCTTTTATGGGAACGCGGCTCCATTTCAGAGTCGTTTTCGATAACGAAATAAAGGACATTTTAGGAAAGCAAGTAACCTTTTTTGATATTCACTCAACAAAAGCGAAACAGTTTGGTTTTTCTATGGAATTGGGGAATGGAGAAAAACTGACATGCTGTGGCGATGAGCCTTATAACGAATGTGAGCAAAAATATGTGGAAGGAAGCACATGGCTGCTCCATGAAGCATTTTGCCTTTATTCCCAAGCCGATCTTTTTTCGCCTTATGAAAAACATCATTCTACTGTTAAGGACGCCTGTGAACTGGCAGAACAGTTAAAGGTTAAAAATCTTTTACTGTACCATACCGAAGATAAAAATATAAAAAATCGTAAAGAACTGTATCTGGCTGAAGGAAAAAAATATTATCATGGGAATCTTTATGTTCCAAACGACCTGGAGTCTTTCATTTTATAACTTTTAAGTTGAAAACCAATAAAAAAGAAGGCATATTGCATGGAAAAATCAAAAAAGCCTTGGAAATTTTTTTCATGGAATACATTATGTATTATCATGGTATCCTGCCTGCTAAATGCGGTGATATGGGTTGCATTTCATGGAATTCCTCTCATGGGATTTCCCGAAAAAGAAGACATACAAAGCATTACTATCCATTGTAATGGGATAGAGGAAAGAAAAATTACAGAAGAACAAGATATCGCATTATTAGTAAACGCTGTAAATCTTTTGAATTACCAGCTTTGGGGCAAAGCAGAGGGAAACCCTATAATTGGGATTACTTATCATCTCGAAAATGGAAATGATATCAACATAGAAGCAAACGGTACGACTATATGGTGGCATGGAAAATCCCATGCCTTAAAACAACCAGATGTATTTGTCAATATTATAGAAGGACTGTTTTTTAACTGAAATGGAAGGTGATACTGGAACAGAAAATTTTTGGAAATGAATATTGCCCCAAAAAATGAAAAAATTATGAACTCTTTAAAAAAATTATGCAAAAAGGGAGTATTTTTCCTCTGGATACTGGAAAAATATTATATGGTTTGTTATAATAATAGCAAGCCGCGCTGCAAAGAGTTATGCAGCAAGCGGGAAAAGTTAAAAACGGAGGTAGATAACAGTGGGAAAGAAATATGTCTACATGTTTTCCGAAGGCAATAAGGATATGCGGGAGCTGCTGGGCGGCAAAGGCGCAAACCTTGCGGAAATGACAAAAGCTGGGATGCCAGTACCTCAGGGCTTTACCGTATCTACGGAAGCCTGCACACAGTACTATACAGACGGACGTCAAATCAATGAAGAAATCCAAAAGCAAATCAATGAAGGTTTGGCAAAAATGGAGGAAATCTGCGGAAAGAAATTTGCTGATCCGGTCAATCCGCTGTTAGTTTCTGTCCGTTCTGGCGCCCGTGCTTCAATGCCTGGCATGATGGATACTATTTTGAATCTGGGGCTGAATGACACTGTTGTAGAAGGCTTTGCAAAATTTACAAACAATGAACGTTTTGCTTATGATTCATACCGCCGCTTTATCCAAATGTTCTCCGACGTTGTTATGGAGCTGCCGAAATCCGAGTTTGAAAAAGTGATTGACGCTCTGAAAGAAGAAAAAGGCGTTAAACAAGACATTGAACTGGATGCGGAAGACATGAAGACTTTGGTTAAAAAATTCAAAGCCTTCTATAAAGAACGCAAAGGTGAAGATTTCCCAAGCGATCCAAAAGTACAGTTAATGGAAGCTGTAAAAGCAGTATTCCGTTCTTGGGACAATCCCCGTGCAAACACTTACCGCCGTATGAATGAGATCCCTTATGACTGGGGCACAGCCGTTAATGTCCAGCAAATGGTATTCGGCAATTCCGGCGAAAAATCCGGTACAGGCGTAGCCTTTACCCGTAACCCTGCAACTGGTGAGCGTGCTTTATTTGGTGAATACCTCATCAATGCACAAGGCGAAGATGTTGTAGCAGGTATCCGCACACCATCCCCGATCAGCCATTTGAAAGAGGATATGCCGGAAGTTTATGACCAGTTTGCTGAAATTGCAAACCGTTTGGAAAAACATTATAGAGATATGCAGGATATGGAATTTACCATTGAAAATGGTAAACTGTTCATGCTCCAAACCCGTAACGGCAAACGGACTGCCGCTGCTGCATTGAAGATTGCCGTTGATTTGGTAGATGAAGGCATGATCGATGAAAAAGAAGCTGTCCTGCGTGTCGAACCAAAACAATTAGACAGCTTGCTGCATCCTCAATTTGATGCGGATGCTTTGAAAAAAGCTCAGGTAATTGGCAAAGGTTTAGCTGCTTCTCCTGGTGCAGCCTGCGGCCGTATCGTATTTACTGCGGACGATGCAAAAGCATGGCATGAAAAAGGCGAAAAAGTTGTTTTAGTTCGTTTGGAAACTTCTCCGGAAGATATTGAAGGCATGGCCGTTTCTCAAGGTATTCTGACTTGCCGTGGCGGTATGACTTCTCATGCTGCTGTTGTAGCTCGTGGTATGGGTACTTGCTGTGTTTCCGGATGCGGCGAAATCCAGGTTGATTATGAAGCAAAGAAATTCACTTTAGGCGGCAAAGATTATAAAGAAGGCGATTATGTTTCCATTGATGGCTCTACTGGTAACATCTATGGTGAAGCTATCCCGACTTCTGATGCAAAAATCGCTGGTGATTTTGACCGCTTCATGAAGTGGGCTGATGCTGCCCGCCAGATCGAAGTCTGGACAAATGCTGATACTCCGAAAGATGCTGCTCAAGGCGTCAAATTCGGTGCACAAGGCATTGGCTTAACCCGTACAGAGCATATGTTCTTTGAAGAAAGCCGTATTAAAGCTATGCGTGAAATGATCGTAGCTGATAATACAGAAGATCGTAAAAAAGCTCTGGCTAAAATTATGCCTTACCAGCAAGGCGACTTTGAAGGCATTTACGAAGCTATGGAAGGCCGCCCTGTAACGATCCGTTTCCTGGATCCGCCTCTCCATGAATTCCTGCCTACTAAAGAAGAAGATATTGCTGAAATTGCAGCAGAAATGGGTATCACAGTAGAAAAACTTCATGCAGTTATTACAAGCCTCCATGAGTTCAATCCGATGATGGGCCATCGTGGCTGCCGTCTGAGCGTCAGCTATCCGGAAATTGCTGAAATGCAGACAACTGCTGTTATCAATGCTGCCATAGCTGTTACAAAACGCAACAGTTATACTGTAAAACCATTGATCATGATTCCATTGGTTGGCGAAGTAAAAGAACTGAAATATGTAAAAGATGTTGTAACAGCTACTGCTGACAAGATCATCAAAGAAAGCGGTATCGACATGAAATATGAAGTCGGTACAATGATCGAAATTCCTCGTGCCGCTTTGACTGCTGACGAAATCGCTCAGGAAGCTGAATTCTTCTCCTTCGGCACCAATGACTTGACCCAGATGACATTTGGTTTCAGCCGTGATGATGCAGGCAAATTCTTAAGCTATTATTATGACAACAAAATTTATGAATCCGATCCATTTGCCCATATCGACCAAAAAGGTGTAGGCAAACTGGTAAAAATGGCCACAGAATTAGGCCGTACTACCCGTCCAAATATCCATTTGGGTATCTGTGGTGAACATGGCGGCGACCCGACTTCTGTTGAATTCTGCCATAATGTTGGGTTGGATTATGTTTCTTGTTCTCCATTCCGCGTTCCTATTGCCCGCCTTGCTGCTGCACAGGCTGCAATTAAAAATCCCCGTAAATAAAAACTTTTTTTGTCGTAGGGCATTGTGATTTAGCCTGTGTAGGGCACTAACACTTAGCCTACGTCATAGAAAAATAAGACCTTGCACCTAACCGTGCAGGGTCTTATTTTTGTCTTTCAGACTAGCATTTCCCTGCCTAATCACAGGATTTTCGGAACATTCTGCGCTATATCACCACGGAGTAGGGGCGTCCGGCCCGAGGGCCGGGTGAATAAACTACTTTGCCCCAAACAGGATAAATCACATTGCCCTACGACATGGTGATATTCCCGGATAATGTTTTTGGGGATTTGGCATCAGGCTTGAAACCCTTGCAAATAGGGACTTTGAGCAATTACACTTCCCAAAAAGTACAGGCCCCAATTCCCCCAAAGTAAGCTGACTTCATTTTTGGGGATTGATGCAGGATGTTCCCACAGGGGAGGACAACCAACATGAGGAAGAAGAACTTCAAGGGACGATGTGAGAAACGGGTACTGGGTAAGTGCGCCGAGGTCTGCCGGACGTATGACTCTATCCAGTACGCCTACGCCGACCTACTGCAAGCGAGTGATGAGGTTGTTGATATCAGGTGCAATGTCCTGCTGGATGGGCTGGAAGTCGGAGAGTACACTTCTGACTTCGTATGCACAAAGGCAGACGGTGATCTGATGGTCAGGGAGTGTGTCTACTGTAAGTTCCTGATGAAGCCGTTGACGGTGAAGCTGCTGGATGCTTCGAGGGACTACTGGCTCAGGCATGGGGTCACGGATTGGGGGGTGGTCATTGATGAAGAAGTATGATCTGCTCCGGTCTGGTGATTCAATCATCCGGGTACTGGAAGTACAGGGTGACAGGGTTCTTGTCATTGACTGCATCAAGAGGACGATGCCTGTGTGGGTAGAGGTGGTAGCTCTGGATTCCTACTCCGAGTGTACCATCGGTGAACTGTCCGAGGTCACAGAGGTTGTGCTTGTCGGTGTTGACGATCTGGATGCTGAACAGAGGAAAACCATGTACGAGAGGTATACGATGATTGCTCCTATCCTGGCTTTCGTAGCCGATGACAAGATGCGCTCCCGGTTGATCTGCGCTGTGGCCGAGGGACATGGAGTGTCAAAGCAGACCGTCAGAAGCTACCTCTGTCTGTATCTGGCCTACATGGACGTGGCTACTCTTGCTCCGAAACGTCGGGAGGATGAACGAGTGTTGACCCAGGACGAGAAGAATATGAGATGGGCGTTGAATAAGTTCTTCTATACCACCAAGAAGCACTCTCTCATGACTGCCTACACAATGATGCTCAAAGAGAAGTATTGTGATGGGCTGGGTGTGTTGGCAGAGGAATACCCGTCCTTCTATCAGTTCAGGTACTTCTATCGTAAGACCAGGAGCCTACAGAACTTCTACATCTCCCGTGATGGGCTGAAAAACTACCAGAGGAACAACAGGCCCCTTGTGGGTGAGGGAGTACAGGAGTTTGCCCCTGCTGTCGGTACTGGGATGCTGGATGCTACTGTGTGTGACATTTATCTTATCAATGACACTGGAAGTCTGGTAGGTAGACCGATTCTGACGGCCTGTGTCGATGCCTATAGTGGCCTGTGTTGTGGGTATTCGTTGTCGTGGGAAGGTGGTGTCTACAGTCTCCGGGGACTGATGCTGAACATTATTGCCGACAAGGTAGAGTGGTGTAATCGGTTCGGTATCTCCATCCAACGTGAGGACTGGGACTGCGATTCTCTTCCGGCTACGTTCATTACCGATATGGGGAGTGAGTACACATCCGAGAACTTTGAACAGATCGCAGAGCTGGGGGTTACTGTGGTCAATCTTCCTTCTTACAGGCCGGAGCTAAAGGGCCTGATAGAGAAGTTCTTCGATCTGGTACAGGAGAGCTATAAGAAGCACTTGAAGGGCAAGGGTGTTATTGAGCCTGACTATCAGGAACGGGGAGCGCATGACTACCGGAAGGATGCCTGTCTGACCATGACTGACTTTGAGAAGATCGTCCTGCACTGTATCATCTACTACAACTCCCAGAGGATCGTTGAGAACTTCCCCTACACCGAGGATATGATCGCCGCCCAGGTGAAGCCCTATGCCTCCCAAATCTGGAATTGGGGAAAATCCCAAATCGGGGCCAATCTTATTGAAATTGGGAAAAGAGAGCTGATGTTGACATTGCTGCCCAGGACTACAGGTAAGTTCAGCAGATACGGGTTGAAGGTGAACAAGCTGCGGTATCACTGTGAGGGCTATACGGAGCAATATCTATCCGGCGGTGATGTGGTCGTAGCCTACAATCCAGAAGATGTGACCTGTGTATGGTTACTCGAAGATGGAGGCTATACCGAGTTCACAATTATAGAATCTCGTTACCAGGGCAAGGATTTTACTGCGGTGCAGGAGCTACAAGAGAGCCAGAGAACCATTGCCAGGGGTGCAGTTAGAGATAACCTACAGGCTCAGATCAATCTTGCTCAACACATCGAGGCCATTGCGGGTAGTGGTGCTAGTCGTGGTGATGTCCGCATGAAGAATATCCGCAGCACCAGGAGGCAGGAACAAGCCAAGCACCACCGTGACTACATGAAGGAGGGGACGATCCATGAGTGATCTTTCAGACGTTATCCATATCCTGCCAACCATGAAGTCAGGGAATGAACTGTTGTCTGCGCTGGAAGTGTTGCCGGAGTACGATACTGCTATCTGCGATGCCGATGCTCCGGTACGGCTCATGGCACTCTCTGACCTCTACCGGGTGTACGTTCCCAATCAGATGTCCTTGGAGATTTATAGCAAGCTCTATCTGGCGTTGATGCGGTCGTTGCAGAAGAAGGGTACAACACTGGCAATACAACAGCGGAATCAGAATTACAGGGCTATCGTTCAGCAGGAGTACAGTGGCATCATGGGCGGCTCCGACAGCTTCACGATCATTGGGGCATCCGGTATCGGTAAATCATCTGCTATCAGCAGGGCAATCACGCTGATTACCGAGAATCGAATTATTGAGGTAGAGAATCCTCACACCAAGATCATCCCCTGTATCTGCGTCCAGTGTCCCTTTGATTCATCAGTGAAGGGATTGCTACTGGAGATTCTACGGAAGGTGGATGAAGTCATTGGCGGCAACTATTATCCCAATGCGCTACGGGCCAGAACAACCACGGATATGTTGATTGGCAGCGTCAGTCAGGTGGCTTTGAACCACATAGGGTTGCTGGTGGTAGATGAGATTCAGAACGTATGCAACAGCAAGAACGGCAAGAGCCTTGTAGGGATGCTTACCCAGCTTATCAACAACAGTGGTATCTCAATCTGCATGGTGGGTACTCCTGAGAGTGCTGTGTTCTTTGAACAGGCTATGCAGCTTGCCCGGAGATCGTTGGGGCTGCGGTATGATGTGATGGAGTACGGGGATAACTTCAAGATGTTTTGTGAAGTCCTGTATTCCTACCAGTATGTGAGGCGGAGGACAGAGATCACCAATGGCATTACAGAATGGCTCTACGAACATACATCAGGGAATATATCGGTGGTGGTGTCCCTGATCCACGATGCACAGGAGATTGCCATTCTCAACGGCAGAGAGATTCTAAACCTGGAATCATTGAACGAAGCCTACCAGCAGCGGCTATCCATGCTCCACGGGTTCATCCAGCCTCGGCAGAAGTGCCAGACCTCGAAAACGAAGCGCAAGACTGCCATTGCTAAGGCCGATGTTGATGTGGAACCAGATGGAGAGTTTACGATTGCAGGTTTGGTATCTCAGGCCAAATCCGAGGGCGTTGACATCGTGGAGCTGTTGAAAGAACATCTGCCAGTGGTGGAGGTGGCGGTATGATCTCCTACTTTCCCGCCATCTATCCTGATGAACTGGTGTATAGCTGGTTCTGTCGGTATTACGTCCATTCTGGTTTCTTTTCGAGTAAATCAGCCATGCAGGAGCTATATTGCAAGCGGTCAGACAATCCCAGCAAGGAGTTCATTGGAAATCTCAATCCTGGGGCCGTGGAACAGATTGCAAAGATGTATCCCTTAGACAAGCTGGTGCTGGAACATACCATGTACCCACAGTATGCCCGCTTCATTTCGTTGGAGCAAAAGAAGACTGCCCTATATCGGCTGGGACATGATAACTGCGATGCACACCACCTGTTCTGTGTTCTCCCTCGGTCTGAGGGGGAACACTACTTGCGGTTCTGTCCGCTGTGTGTAAATGAGGACAGGGAGACATGCGGTGAAACCTACTGGCATCGGAAACATCAAATCCGAAACATGGGCATCTGCACGAAGCATAGGTGTAGGCTTGTGGAATCCAGTGTTCCGGCGAAGAGTGAGCAGGGCTTTGTGTTCTGCCCGGCAGAGCACTACACAGGCTGCGATAAGGTTGTCTTTGAGGAAGATCCTCAGATGATCCAGTTTGCAAACTACCTGGAATCCGTATTTGATGCACCGATGGACTTTGAGAATGATACTCCTATCAGCTCCGTTCTGTATCATGGAATGTGCCAGACAAAGTATTTGAAACCATCAGGCAGGAGCAGATACACGAAGCAACTTACCGATGATCTGAATGGCTTCTACAGAGATATGGGGCTATATACCGTAGCCAGTATGTACCAGATTCAAAGGGTATTGCTGGGGAGTAGGTCTGATTTTTCCGTTGTCTGCCAAGTTGCTTTCTTCTTGGGGATGATGCCAGAGGAATTAACATCCCCTACCTTGACGCCGGAGCAGGTTCAGCAGGAGCAGGACAGCCACTACATGAAGGATACTGCCCCAGTAGACTGGGTACAGTTGGATACGGACACAGCTCCTATATTGGAAGCTGTTATCCGAGGCGTATATGACGGAACCGCCAGCGAGAGCGGCAGGCCCGAACAAGTATCAGAGAGACTTGTGTATCGGGAGATGGGCTTGCTGGGGCATCAACTGGAAAATATGCCGATGTGCCAGGCTATCTTCGAGAGGTATACGGAATCGTATCCTGAGAACTGGGCCAGGAAGATCATTTGGGCATATCAGAGATTAAGAGCGCAGGGTAAGCCCTTCTATTGGTCGGATATTAGGAAACTCTCAGGGGTGAAAAAGAAGAATTTTCAATCTATCATCCCCTATCTAGTGAATCACACAGACGATAATATGGTCAATCAAATCATAGCTTTAGTTGCAACGGATACATAAAGAATCCCCTATGCTACTTTGAATGGAGAGCCTGTTTTCAGTCTTCACTACATGCTTTGATATGATTCATACGATAAAGCGACATAAGGTGCGTTGATATACCCTCTAGCCTCATAAAAACATGAAATTCTCGGGACTTTGATATTGAAACTCGAAGATAGATGTCGTATAATAGTTCTGTATATACTTTTGCTAGAAAAGGTGGTGGGCAAGCACTCATGAGTCTAAGCTCTAATGTCCATGAAAAGGCGGGGCTTATTTGGGCCATCGCCGATAAGTTGACCGGGGTGTACAAGCCCCACGAATACGGCGAGGTCATCCTGCCCTTGACCGTGATCCGCCGCTTTGACTGCATTTTGGCCGACACCAAGGATGCAGTGCGGACAAAGTATGAGGAAGTCAAAAAACTGCCCATGCGGGATGTGTTGCTCCGGCAAGTCGCCGGACATCCGTTTTACAATGTCAGCCAGTACACCTTCGAGCGTCTGCTGAATGAGCCAGACAGCATTGAGGATAATCTCCGGGACTACCTCAATGGCTTCTCCGCCAATGTTCGGGATATTCTGGAGAAGTTCAAGTTCGATGGGCACATCACGACTATGGCAAACAAGGGCATTCTGTATATTGTCATCAAAGAGTTTACCACCCCTCACGCAGATCTGCACCCGGATAAAATCTCCAATCTGGAGATGGGCTACATCTTTGAAGAGATAATCCGCCGCTTTTCCGAGGCGCACAACGAGGATGCCGGACAGCACTACACGCCCCGCGAGGTCATCCGGCTCATGGTGAACCTTCTATTCTGCGATGACAGCGACATTCTCTCTGGGAAAAACGTGGCACGGACGATCTATGATCCCGCCTGCGGCACCGGGGGTATGCTCTCTGTTGCGGAAGAATATCTGCGCCAACTCAACGCTACCGCCCAGCTTGTGGCGTTCGGGCAGGAGATCAACGACCAGACCTTTGCCATCTGCAAGGCGGATATGCTCATCAAGGGCGATAAGGCCGACTTCATTATGGATGGCAACACCCTGTCTAATGACCAGTTCACAGGCCAAACCTTCGATTATATCATATCAAAACCTCCATTTGGAAGAGAATGGAAGAACGAAAAGTCAACTGTGGAGATGGAAGCAAAGCTCGGCTACGCCGGACGTTTCGGCCCCGGATTACCCTCTGTGGGGGACGGGCAGATGCTGTTTCTGTTGACCGCAATCTCCAAGATGAAAGACCCAACAAAGGGTGGTGCCGCATCGCCATTATCCACAACGGGTCTCCCCTGTTCACTGGGGACGCCGGCAGTGGGCCGTCTGAGATTCGCCGCTATATTCTGGAGAATGATTTGCTGGAAGCCATCATCGCTCTGCCCAACGACATTTTCTACAATACGGGCATTGCAACCTATATTTGGCTGCTGTCCAACAAGAAAAAGGGAACACGGCGTGAAGGTAAAGTCCAGCTCATCAATGCCAACGGCCTGTTTGAGAAACGAAGGAAATCTCTGGGCAGTAAGCGGAACGACATTCCAGAGGATGCGATTACTGAGATTACGCGGCTCTATGGGGACATGGCCGTGGGCGAGATCAGCAAGGTTTTCGATACTACGGACTTCGGCTATACGAAGATCGTGGTGGAGCGGCCTTTGCGTGATGAACACGGGAAACCAGTGCTGAAAAAGGGAAAGTCACAGCCAGATACGGCACTTCGGGATACGGAAAATGTGCCGCTGAAAGAGGATATCCGCACCTACTTTGAACGCGAGGTTTTGCCGTTTGTCCCGGATGCCTGGATCGACGAGAGCAAATCAAGGGTGGGATATGAGATTCCCTTTACCCGGTACTTCTATCAGTACGAAGCTCCCAGACCGTCCGCAGAGATCATGGCGGAGATACTGGAACTGGAGAAGGGGCTTGATGAAGAGCTGCGGGAGGTGTTCGCACCATGAGGGAGATGAAGCACTCCGGTGTATCATGGATTGGGGAGATTCCGGCAGATTGGGAATTGAGCAAGATTGGCTCACTCTATGACGAACGTAGCCAGAAAGTAAGTGACCAGGACTATATGCCATTATCCGTAACTAAGCAAGGAATCGTACCGCAACTTGAATCGACCGCAAAAACGGATCATGGTGATAGTAGGAAGCTCATACGGAAGGGCGACTTTGTGATTAACAGTCGTTCTGATCGGCGGGGTTCTTGTGGCATTTCTCAATATGATGGGTCATGCTCACTGATTAACACTGTTCTGAGGCCACGGCGAGAAATGAGTAATGTATACTTCAGCTTCGTGTTCCGTTCTGACCTGTTTGCTGATGAGTTCTATCGCTGGGGAAATGGAATTGTGGATGATTTATGGTCTACAAAATGGTCAAGTATGAAGCGGATATATATCCCCTTTCCTCCATTAGACGTTCAGCGACAAATTGCTACCTACCTTGATGCCAAGTGCGCCAAGATCGACGCGGTCATTGCCAAACAGCAACAGGTGATTGAAAAACTGAAAGCCTATAAGCTGTCAGCTATTACAGAGGCTGTCACCAAGGGACTGAACCCGGATGTGCCCATGAAGGACAGTGGGATTGCGTGGATTGGAACAGTACCATCGGCATGGAGAATTGGCCAACTGAAGTACTTTGCAACCGTTCGCTCTGGAATCACTTTGGGCAAGAAATACCCCAAAGATGCTGAACTGATTGAAGCGCCCTATCTGCGAGTTGCCAATGTTCAGGGTGAGTTTGTTGATCTCACGGATGTTGCTCGCATCCAGGTGTTGCCAGTTGAAGCGGAAAAGTACCAACTTCACAGAGGAGAACTCCTGATGACTGAGGGTGGGGATCGAGATAAGCTGGGCCGTGGCTGTGTGTGGAATGGAGAGATTGAGCCATGCCTGCACCAAAATCATGTCTACGCAGTGACTACTGACCCCCAGCACTTATCGGTTCACTTCTTGGACTACATGACAACCTCGGCTGTTGCCCGAAACTACTTCGACTATACGGCGAAGAAAACCACCAATCTGGCATCAACAAACGCAACAACGATCCTACAGTTTCGTTTTCCTCTTCCTCCAGTGGAAGAACAACTTGCGATTGTCCAACATTTGAATCAGATATGTCAGAGGCTTGACAACGTTATAGCACAACACAGTGCGATTATCGACAAACTGACTGAGTACAAGAAATCCCTTGTCTATGAGGTTGTGACTGGCAAGAGGGAAATAGATACGGATTTGCCGAAAGCAACCACTGTTGCGGTAATATCTCCGGAGCTGCTTAAATACATGAAAGCTGTCCTGATGGCACGACTGATTGACGGTCTTGGTAATCATGTATTGGGGCGTGTCCAAGTGCAAAAGGGACTGTACTTTGCGGAAACATCTCCCAACCTAGGACTTCATCTTGATACGGATTATGCCCGATATAAACACGGTCCATATGATCGGGAAATTCAGAGCTATGAAGCTATCATGGCAGAGCATGGATGGATTTATACTTCTGACGAGCAAGATCACACCATCTACAGGCGTGGCGAACAATTCTCTGAATATTGGGGCGAATACCAGCGATTATTCCCTAACTGCGAAGGGACTGTGCAGAGGATAATTGACTTTGTAAAACAATTTCAATATACCAAAGATGTTGAGAAAGTTGCGACACTCTTTGCCGCTTGGAACGACTTTATCATTGATGGAATTACATCACCTACGGATGAGGCAATTATTGCAGAGGTTCGCAACCACTGGACGGAAAACAAGGGGAAAATCAAGGAGCGCACTTGGAGGAAGTCGCTTGCCCAGTTGAAGAGTGCGCAGTTCATTCCTCAAGGTCATGGGAAGCACACAGTGAAATGGCAAGGGGGACAAGCGCATGGATGATTTCGATGTAAGGGAAAGCGTTTTGAACAGGACATCGCCGACTACCTGACCACCCAGGGCGGCTACACTGTGGGCGACCCGCGAGCCTTTGACCGTAAGCTGGCCCTGGACACCACGCCCTTTGTACAGTTCATCCAAGAGAGCCAACCCAGGCAGTGGGAGCGGTTCAGGAAAATCTACGGCTCCGACAGTGAAAAGCAGATCGTTTCCCGCTTCTGCCGGGAAGTCCATCAAACCCATCTGCTTCATGTCCTGCGCCATGGGTTTACCGACCGAGGAATCAAGTTCCGGGCAGTCTTCTGGAAGCCGGAAACCTCTCTGAACGATACCACACAAGAGCAGTATTCCGCCAATATTTTCCACTGCGCCCGACAGCTCCACTATTCCCTGACCAATGAGAACAGCGTGGACATTGTGCTGTTCCTCAATGGTATTCCTGTGGTTTCCATGGAATTGAAATGCCAGTTTACCGGACAGGACACCACCAATGCCATCCAGCAGTACAAGTTCACCCGCGACGGTAAGGCTCCTATCTTTGAATTCAAGCGCCGGGTGCTGATCCACTTTGCGGTGGATTTGACCAACGTGTATATGACAACCAAGCTGGAGGGCGGCGCGACCTATTTTCTGCCGTTTAATCAGGGCAGCAACGGAGCTGGACGTGTCGGCGGCAAAGGAAATCCCGATAATCCGGACGGCTATGACACCGCCTATCTCTGGGAGTCTGTGTTGTGTAAGGATCGGCTGCTGGAGTTGCTGCAACGTTATCTGCATCTACAGGTGGAGCGTGACCGAAAGACCGGAGCGGTCAAATCCGAGCGGCTGATTTTCCCTCGATACCATCAACTGGACGTGGTAACAAAACTGCTGGCGAATGTGAGGGAGAATGGACCAGGTCACAACTACCTCATTCAGCACAGTGCGGGTTCCGGCAAATCCAACTCCATCGCATGGTTGGCGCATCGGCTCTCTAGTCTCCACAATGGCCAGAACGAAAAGATTTTTCAGTCCGTGATTATCGTAACGGATCGACGAGTATTGGACAGTCAGCTTCAGGATACGGTCTACCAGTTTGACCATGTAGAGGGTGTAGTGCAGAAGGTCAAGAAATCCTCACAGCTTCGAGACGCGATCAACAACGGAGTCGGGATCATTAGTATTTTTAATTCCAATACCATCCTTGGTTGTGTCCTGAGCGGCTAATACCAGATGAATCTTAACTTTCCTGGCGCGTGCCAGCAGGTCTTCAATAACCGCAGAAGACTTCTTATTGCCCCTCCCATTAGTTAATCCTTGAATAAACACAGGGGATTCATCTATAACGCAGACAATCGATGGCCATCGTTTGAAATGTTCGATGAAGACCACTTCATCTAATGAATCTTTCTCCTTTAGACGGCGTTCCATTTCCCCCTGCAACCACAATATACATTGGCGTCCCCGCTCAATCTCATGCACTCTTATAGTGGGTTGCAACATGTGGGGAACCTTATCAAATGTTTTCAAGTCCGATCCCCCGAAGTCAAATAGCAACAGCTTTACCTTATCGGGTGGCTGCTTATAAACGATGCTCATTATCAAGCTGAATAAGGCACTTGATTTACCGGAACCGGATGTCCCACCGACTAGCAGATGAGGGAATTGTGCTACATCAGCAATGACCATCTCCCCCATCACATCATAGCCGACGGCGTATGGTATTTCCATCTGGGATTCTTTGAAACCCTGACTTTCTAATATCTTAATCAAGCTATTCTCATGTAAAGGCTTTTCAGAGACAATCAGCCTTATTGAATGAGGTGTTAGATCAAAAGTGAGAACCTCCACCTCTAGTAATCGCCTGACCTCATCCGCATATCTGCTAATCAATTTCACATCTGTTCCCGGCAGTAACTTGACTGAATAGACATATCTGCTATCCCTATATTCCGCCTCCGGTGCTATCGATATGGAAACATCATAGCTCTGATAATACTTTATGATGTCCTTGGCGTATGCTGTGCCTTTCCTTTTAATACGCTTTCTCTCTGCTGCATCGGGAGAGTCTACATCAATATGGATTGTTTCTTGTCGTGTCGGTGCATAGGTAGCATGGAGCCTGAGCAGAGAATCAACAGCTTCATCTGTTATTTTCCTCACCAGTTTACTTGGGTTGTGTCTCCCTTGCCGTGTTCTATATGTGAACTGCGTCCCCTCAGATAGCCGTATAGAACACTCAAAGACCTTCATGAAGTGTGAAAAGAAGTATGCAAGATACCCGGTGTTAGTTATGTCTTTTGAAGTGATCCCAAGCCATCCGCCATACCTTGTCCGCAACCTATTGGTGCTGTCGTCAAGATCATATAGCAGAGGAATCTTACCCCCGTACCTACGCAATTCAACTAGCTTCTGTGTCTCTGATAGAGATGAGTATGAAGTTGAGTTACCCGCATCAAAGTATTTCTCTGCATCCCTCACAAGTTCATATACCCAAGAACCTAACCGCTGTCTGTACGAGGAGATGAGGTCGATATACTCATCGTCGATTTCCAACTCCGTAAGATCCATACTGAACACGTTGCGGAACTGTGATTGGAGAGTCGGACATAGGAAAATCGGAAGCATCTTGAACTTAGCATTGAGGTCAAGTCGCTTGTTCCTGTTGGGAATGTTTGCTGTCTCACGGAGTAAAGCTAAGTACAGCTTCTCGTTTTCATAGCCATCTACAACTACTGGGATGTCTCGATAATATAATAGGCTGTCTAAGGCATTCTCCAGCGTACCTTTAGGGTATATCGTCGCATGGTCATGGTCGCACTCTGCATAGTGAAACTCATGACATTGGTCGAATATCCCCGCATTTACATCGCATATCTGAACTATTTCATGTACCAGTCTATACGTGTTTGAGTTGCGTCTACAAGCTACTTGCAGGACATAGGGAATACCCCTATGTTGAGTTTTTAACAGGCTGCTGAACAGGGCTGCAAGACAATATCCAAAAAGATAGGTGGTGACAGCCCCGTATTCTTTGTAAAGAAAGATGTCATCCATATCTGAAAACACTTTTGCTGTTGCCATTGCGTCATTGTCTATGAGCTGGTTACGTCGGCATCGCTGGTCAAAGCGAAGGCACCTGTTGTAAAATTGGTATGTATCACCCTGCCAGCCATAGCCGGACTGGTCAAGATAAGACAGGATTTCATGAATATCACCAGGGTTCTTTAACTGAAGCACCGACAATACTATCTTTATCTTTTCCATATCCCAGGCGTAGTCACTTGCTTTTGTATGTTCGATATGTTGTGCTAACTCATAGAGGTGTTTGTCGTCATCACGGTGGCGGTCGATGAATTTATTAAGTCCCTCATCCACGATGTGGGAGATGTTTGTCCTCAAAGCACGATATTCACTGTCGTCCATAGAAAAGCCTCCACTCTCAGTCCTTATCTTGTTCTCTTGTCTCTATATGGTTCATATATAGATTATATCATGAATTTTCTGAAATGTAAATATTATATATAGATAAGATAAGAAGATAAGTCAAAAGAACTCAAGGAACCTCTTCCAACTCTCCGGGAAAGAGAATAAATACAAGGGACTGCCCAATGAGCAGCCCCTCGCAGTATGTTACAGAAAAAAGGAATAGAGATTCTCCAGGTGCTTGGCCTCGTGACGCTTGCTGATGGTAACAGGGGACAAGTCGATCCGGGAGAAGGTTTCCATCACCTTCTCCACGTCTCGACAATTCATGGCTTTCTGCGCCAGGTGCAGAGATTTCTTGTCGGGGATCAGAGCCAGGAGCCGCAGCATCTTCCTCCGCATGGTGATGTCTTTAACCTCGCTGCGGACGATCTCAACAGCAGCGTCCATCTTGTGAAAATCCCCAAATGGGATGATTCGTGCAAAGGTATCCATGAAAATCTCTGTGCTGTTCTTCATCACCTTCGTAATCTGACTGGCTACGTCTGTTGCATCTACATACTCCCGGACTGCCTTGGGCTTGGTGAGCTTCACCTCTGCCCGTAGGATACCCTTGGCCTGCATACTTGCTGACTGTAGCTGCTTCCGGCCTGCGTCTGCGTTCCGAAGCTGTCCCACGGTAGCAGCTTCCAGATCGTACAATAGAAAATCAATATCATTGCTGTTGCCGCTCAAACAAAAGCTGGCTTTGCTATCAAAACAGTCATAATCGACCGGGGAGAATCCCTTGACCTTGCCGATCCGTTGCAAGACTTTCAAGTAGTCCGACACCTTCTCCCGGCTGTCAACGTCGATGTCAACAGTAAGGGTCACTCCTGACATGGTAAAGTCATCCAGCGTGTACCTATGGTTGAAGTATTCAGAGATGCGCTTGTCCAGCTTGCGGATCAGCTTGTCAGTGTTGGAGTAGTCATTCACGATCATGCCAGCGTTGGCAAGAACCCGAATCCTCTTTTTGTATTTGCTGGCCCGGTAGACAACGGTGATGCCCTTCTCTGCCAGAGAGGGGTCGATGTATTCACCATCAAGCTCAACTTCCTTTAGGTAGCTTGCCTTGGTGGTGAATATCTTATGGAATGGGTCTGTGTCCAGTATCAGGGACAGTTCAAAAGTCTGGTTTAAGATCATGATAGTCTGCCTCCTCTGCAAAGATTTTTTACAGGGAGGTTGTGAACTAATGTGTTTCATACACAGAGACATGCCGTGGGCTGACAGTCAAGAGGTGTTCCCAGTGATCCTCAATGGACATGATTAACTTATGCCTGCTGAAATCATTGATTCAAGAACAAGGTGGCCAGGGAGTACCCAGGCCACCTTTTATAGTCATGCACACTTTGCAAACACTTGCTTTTGAATATTGAGGTAGTGACGTAAGCTATTAAGTTCACTTGCATTTGCAGGAGCCTCCACCTGCCCATTATAAGAATTTGCAGCGGCGAACTGTACAGTGTAGTCTCGAATCATATCAATCAGCATACTGGTGTTTTCTGGAGAGAGTTCGATATTGATGACACCTTCTTCTTGCGTCTTTGTGACTGTCTCAAGGGCAGCAATTACCTTGTCAATCTTGTCTTCACTCAAAGACCCGCTCCTAATGGAATTAAGATAGCTGACAAAGGAATCATTGAAGTCAACCACACATTTTGGAACCTTGACCTTCTTGTTGTCTTTGTCTTTGACCACGAGGTACACAATACCAGCAATGGCTGTGGTAGCTACTATAACCACAGTGCCAACGATAAATTTGTTCTTCTTAACAAACCCCAGGAGCTTGTTTGCACCTTCCTCTATTTCTTTTACAGGGACTTCCTTTAGATGTGTTACAATATGGCCTGCCGCATCTCTTACAACTCCACCATATCTAAATAGAACGCCAGCATCAATACCCTGTTGGATTTCAGGTGGAATTGAGAAAGCAATCTGGACTATATCTGGCATAGGAAATCCTCCTTTACTGCGATTCTCTCTGTGGGAAACATTGTGGTTCAAGCTCGACTGACCCTGCGTTCTATTAGGCAGCATGACCGCCAATAGGACTATCGGCTAGATCTAATACTATGTATCTCTATTATACATGACCTCCGCCGAAAAGTCCAGAGTCTTTGACAACATCTGTCAAGAATCTCCTGTTGTCAATCTGAGAACAGGTCACGAGAGACACAGAGGCTGGTTACGGTTATTCAGATTATATAAGAACACACAATAGCGAGGCAGGGCGTGATGGCCCTGCCTCGCTGTTTGCTCTGTCACATGATTGCCTTTGGTATTATAACATGGAATGGTAAATACCACCGCCACTGTCTGTCAGTGGGGGGTATAACTTGACCATATCTAGGACGTGTTCACATAAGAGCATCCACAGCAAGAGCAAAATAGACAAAAGTCAAAAAGATGACATCAAGT
>RAZJ01000041.1 GCA_003612625.1 bacterium 1XD42-1
GGACTGAAATAGCGTCCATAATTATCCCGACTTTTTGCGTCAAAACATCTGCATTCGGACGGTCAAATATATGCCTTTTATGAAAAAGTTATCCCGACCTTTTTTGAGCAAAAGCCCGTAGTTATCTGCTTTTCCGGAAATGGTCAGGATAATCAAAAAGTCGGGATAACTATTCTTCCCCCTATACCTTACTACGTTAGAAAAACCAAAACAGGCAACCTTTTTGTAAAGTTTTTGAAATATCATAAAAATTAAAGGGGCAAGCCGCTTTTCTGTATGTGGCTTGCCCCCTTAACCGCTATCCGTTTTCGTCTGATAGCTTCGTGATTGTTATTCTGTTTTCCTCACAATCTAATTTTATTTTGTCCCCCTCTGAAAAGCCGAGAGCCTTTAGCCATTGCCCCTCAAATCTGATCTGCGGGATTGTCTGAAAGGATTGGTTTGTCTTTCCGTACACTGTTAGTTTTCTGTTACCTTTTTCCATATACCCCCTATACTTCCCGGCACTCAATTCTATCCGTATGTGCATTTTTGCTCCGCAGTCCTTACAGAAAAGCAAACCCGACAAAGGGTGGATTTCCCCGTCCCCATTGGGGCGTTTGACGGGAATGTTTTCCAAAATCCGCTGTACGTTTTCAAAGTCGGCGCGGTCAACAATCGGCTCATGCACGTTTTCCGTAATCTGCCACTGGCTTCTGTCTACATAGTGGTTCCGCTTATCGCGGAAATGCTTTGCGGTCTTGAAGTTGACCACATCACCGCAATACTCCTGCCGCGTGAGGATATGGGTCAGCGTGGCTTTATTCCACTTGTAACGGTTTTCCTCGTTCAGCGTCTTATTTTTACAAGTCCCCCGCCCCCGGTCTTTCATGTAGAATGTGGGGGTCGGGATTTGCTCATTTTTCAGATATACGGCAATCTGGTTTCGGTTCTTCCCGTCCAGAAACAAGCGGAAAATAAGGCGGACAACTTCGGCGGCTTCTTCGTCAATCAACCAGAAATCCTTGTTGTCGGGGTCTTTGACATATCCGTATGGGGCTTCGGTTGCGATTGGCTTTCCGCTCGTCCCCTTTGTGCGGATACCCGTTTTTACTTTCTTGCTGATGTCCCTTGCGTACCACTCTGACATGATGTTGATGAACGGCGCAAACTCCAACGTGTCGGGTTTTTCGCTGTCTATTCCGTTGTTTACTGCGATAAAGCGCACGTTGTTTCTGCGGAAAATCTCCATAGCGTTTCCCACTTGGAGATAGTCGCGCCCCCAGCGGGTCATGTCTTTCATAATGCACACGCCGATTTTGCCGTTTTCCACGTCCTCAATCATGCGGGAGTAGGCAGAACGGTCAAAAAATCTGCCGCTTTCGTCATCGTCAATATAGTGCCGGATATTGGTTAATTTTAGCTGTCTGGCATAGCTTTCCAGAAATTTCTTCTGGTTTACAATGCTGTTACTTTCGCCGCCGTCCCTGTCCTCGTCCCCCACTGAAAGGCGGGAGTAAAGGGCTGTGATTTTGCTGTAATCATTCATGTGCATACCCTCCTGCGTCAATATAGGTGTTGCTTACAGTTAAGATTATGCACCTCAGCGGGCGCTGCCATACTCCACGCCATGTCGGTATTTTTTCGCGTTCTTCCCTTTAAAGTAGACCGCCGCCCGAACCGCCACGGCAGCGGCGGCTCCGGCCAGGATATCATATGGGTGGAAACTTGGGAGGGGGTTTTGGGTAAGCGCCTCCCCCAGCCCGGAGATTGCCGCCATTGCCTTTGACACCATATCCGCTCCTGCGGATACACGGTAACACTCCGCGACTTTAGAAAAAATCCAAGACATGAACACATACGGAAGGTTCGGGACAATATATTTTTTTATCTCAATATTCCTCAACGGCCTATGCCCCCTTTCTCCCGGTTCTTCTCCCGTCCGGCTACTAAGCCCTTCACAACCTCCTTAAAGTGGGAAAGCTGTTTTCTCAGCGACTGCTTCCTTCCCTGCCGGTTCAGTGTCTGGGCCGTGTACTTAGAAAAAGCGGCATTCAGAGCGTCAGCGTCACGGGCTTTGAAAAACACGATGTATTTCCCTTGTGACGGATCCTTTTTCAACGCGAAGTCTACGCCATATTTGCGGGCGCACCGCTCAAAAGATTTTATGTTCTGACCCGTGATCTCAATACTCTGAACACCGGCTCCCTGCTTTACCAGGCTTTTGACGCTCTGCTTGCCATGGGGATGCCCCTGCGTGTTTCTCTGGTACTGCCGTATCGCCCACTTTAAAAGTTCCGCTGTCAGCCGCCCCTCGTTTTTCCCTGTCCGTATCACAAGCGCGACTGATTTATCCCTTATTTCGTCCTGCATAGTGTTGTGCCTCCTTCCTTATAAGCGGCAGGCCGGCTTCAGCTGATCCCACCGCTTTTTACCGTTTCCCTGGCTTCCCATGGAATTTACCGAGCCGCCCCCTGTTTCCTGCCGCCCCATTTGGTCAGCACCATGGTTTCCCCATCTGCCAGCGTATCCCAAAGGCCATAGACCACATCCGCGACATCATCCGGATCCGCATAGGAATCACTGCCGACCATCATAAATTCGTCCGGGGAAGCGAAAAGATCCTGGAACTCCTTCTGCTGACCGGAAGTAAGAGAATCAAAGCAATTTCCCTCTTCCGGTATCCCGCATAACAGGAATGTGCCGCTGATATGCCCCCTTTTCCCCGGCATGACGCGGTTCGGGGCAAGGCCCGCGGTATCCTCTCGGCTGAGCAGCAGCACTCTCTGGGGCAGGAAGCACCCCACCTGGATCGCGCCGCCCAATGTTTTTTCAACAGCCTCCAATGTGTTGGGAATTGCCGCCGGACGGGGCGGCTTCCCCGGCTCCACAATTAAAATATCCATGTTCTGTGCCATGTTCGTTAATCCTCCTTTAAATTTTAGTTGTTTGGTTTATCTGCCAGCCCCCAAGGGCTTCACAGCAATATGGAATTACCAGCGGAAAAAAATACGCCTCCCGGCCATGCGGCTACCCAACGCCAAAGCCGTTCGCCATGTCATGGCTGACCAGGCTTGAATAATACTGGCAGATCGTCACCGGGGCGTTAAACAACGCAGATAAGGTATAAGCGCGGATGTTGCCTATCTGCGTCGTGTTTTTATCCAGGCAGTCCATGACATAGCGGATATGTTCGCTGTCCAGCTTCAGCAGGCGGCTCCTGACCGCTTCCGTACACATATCCTCCTGGTTGATTCGTATTGTGGGGCGGCTGCTGCAACAGACTTCCACTATCAATTCCACAAAGCCGTCCAGACGTTCTTTGTCGTAGGGGTTATCCTGCAAAAGGGCCTCATAGCTGATGTTCTCCCTGACCAGCTCACGGTATGCGGAGATCTTATCCATCCCATCAATCTGTTTTGGTTTCCCCCACGCTTTCCGTGGGTTATCCACATTTTCCACATCACCGGACACGGAGCCTGCCGGATAGATGGATGGATCAGTATCACTAAAATCAGTTTTGTTTAAGTCAGTATTATTTGCTTGTGATTTTCGCATTTCTTGATTTGTGGTTTTCACAATTCCTGATTTGTGATTTTCACAATTCTTGATTTGTGATTCCTGCGACTCTCCCGGTTTTGGCCTGCCAATAAAATTTTTGACATAGATCACGTTGGGTTTCCCAAGCCCGCGCCGCACACGCTCAATAAGTCCCACGCCTTTTGCCGCATCCAGTTCGTTTAAAAGTTTGTTGGCTTTCTGCTCCGCGCAGCCAAGGGTGGCCATCACGTCAGCGATGGTATAAATGATGTATACGCGCCCATCCTGGTCCAGCCAGCTGTTTTTTATGGAAAGCGCCATGCGGTCAAGGAGCAGGCCGTAAAGCACTTTTGCCTCTACTGACACGCCTTTAAACCTGGTGTCCGTGAACAGCACTTTGGGAATACGGTAGAATGTGTACTGTTCCGCTTCATTGCCATAGTAATAATCCAGTTGTAACGGCATATTGGTTGCCTCCTTTTCTTTTTATGAAAAAAAGCCCCGGCAAACGCAAAGTCTGCCGGGGCGGATCTATCATGAACGCAAAAAAGCCGCCCGGTAACTGCAAATCAGTCACCGGACGGCTTTTGCGGCCTTATCCCTGTTCATTTTTCCAAGTTTCCAGGAGGGAAAAGATTATTTCCTCCATCTGTTTTTGTGTATAGCTTTGTGGAAAATACTGTTTCAGGCGGTCTTTTTTTAATGTGACCTGTACAGGAACTGGCCGTTCCTCTGTCAGTATCGCATCCATCACGTCCACCCCCAGCTTTTCCTCCTGGCTGTATTTTTTCAAGCGTTTTGCCTGTTCCAGTGAGGGGATAACAGCCAACTTCCCCATCAATTCAAGGAGATCCCCCTGTTCTTCCTTGGCGAGATAAGACAGTTCCACGGCGGAGTTGAACGGCAGTTTCTTATCGTCTGCCATCCAGAGCAGTTCCGGGATCAGCTCTGTCAGCCGGATAAAGCGGTGGATATTCCTCGCGCTGTCATTGGAATTTTCGCTTAATGCGTCCACACTGTACTTCTCGCCAACTTGGCGAGAAGCGTTTTTGATGCCCTGATGCCTCAGAGCGTCCATCTTCATTTTATATGCCCACGCCTTCTCGCTGGGGAGAAGGTTTTCCCGCTGGATATTGCTGTCTACCATGAAAAGGGTAGCTTCATCATCATCCAGATCCCGGATCACCACCGGCATTGTGTCCCGCCCTGCCAGCTGGGACGCGTGCCTGCGCCGATGCCCAGCCACCAGTTCATAGCCGCCCTCCGGGCGGGGTCGGGCAATCCCCGGCATGAGGATCCCATGCTCCCGGACACTCTCCACCATGTCCTCCATGCTTTGATCGTCCAGGATCTTGAAAGGGTGATTCCTGAATGGGAACAGGTCGGAAAGCGCGACTTCCTGTATTTTCCCGCCATCTGCCCCTATGGTTTCCGTGGCAGTGAACAGGTCATCATAACTCGTCATCTGAATATTCCTCGCGCTGCTTTTCACCCCCGCATCACCTCCTTGGTCAACGCGGCATAGGCGGCGGCTACTTTCCCGGCGGGGTCGTGGAGATAGATGCTTTTTCCCTCCGCACTGGTTTCAGCGGCTCGGACAGACAGGGGAATAATACTCTCGAAGATCCGAATCCTCCCACCATATGTGTCACGCAAGATCTCAACGATCTCCTTTGCGTAGTTCGTGCGCATATCCGCCATTGTCACCAGTATCCCCGCTATGGACAGAGCTGGGTTGATCTGCCTTTTCACTTTTTTAATAGTCCTGAGAAGTTGTTCCAGCCCCTTGATAGACAAAAAATGCGCCTGGGCAGGTATTAGTACCTCGTCCGCTGCTGCGAGGGCATTTATAGTCAGCATACCAAGCGACGGCATACAGTCCAAGATAATCGCGTCATATGCCTCACTTACTGTCTGGAGATACTGGCGCAGGATCGTCTCCCGGCTCATGATGTTTACCAGAGTGACCTCCAGCCCGGACAGTTCAATATTTGCCGGGAGAAGGTCAACCCCTTCCCCATGGTGGAGGATCCCTCCGCCATCCGGCAGGGGAGTATCCATGATAATCGCGCCCAATATCGTAGCCAGCGTAACTTTAATCTGGTCAGGCTGCTGGTATCCAAGGCTTGCTGTCAGGGAACCTTGCGGATCTGTGTCCACTAAAAGGACTTTTTTTCCTTCGCGGGCAAGCCCAATCCCGATATTAACCGAACTTGTAGTCTTTGCGCACCCGCCTTTTTGGTTACACAGGCAGTAGATTGTCGCTCCCATTGTTACACCCCCTCCCTTATGCGCACGGTCAGCCCGTCCATGCTGACATCTTTATGCCCCACCAAATAATAATCATTCCCATTATGCTCCACCCTTGTCCATACCCAATATGCCACTTCCGGGTATCCATCTGTAATCAGGGCTTCGATCCCCTGGCCGCTGGTATAATAATGGCCGCTTGCCGTTTCATACCTGCCGCTCCGGTTCTTATGCAGGCGGCCTGTTTCCCTGACAGGGCGTGAGAGGTATTTCAGCCGGAAATGCACATCGGAAAGTTTTTCCATGATTTCCCTGAGTTCTTCCGTGAGGAACAGCTGCTCACTGTCCTCAAAATCAATATGCAAGCCGCTAAGATCGCCATTACGCTCAAAAGCGGAGAATGACAGCAGGCTCTGAATGCCCCGATCCAGCTTCAATGTCTCGTCAAATACTTTTTTAATGTCTGCCATATGTATTCCCCTTCCCCTGGCGTTTGCCAGCCTGCTGTGCCGTTCCCGGAACCTCCTGCCGCGCTTGTCCATCCGTGACGCATTCAATAACGAGTTTGCCCTGCTGACAGGCAACCGTCACTTTATCACCGATGGAAAACCCTAAATCCTCTAACCATCTCCCTTGCAGAATAATTTTGGACATTTGGTCGTAATTTTTCCCGCTTCCCGCATAAACTGTTAATTTTCTAGTATCCATTTGTACCTCCTCACGTCTGAGTTTGTGTAGATAAAAAAATAAGCATAACCGGTGAAAGCCTTATGTTTCCTAGCTTTTCTAAGGTTATGCTTATTATAACTCAGGCGTTTTCAAGGATATGTACCACGGTGTTTGTCGCCCACTTGCACTCATAGCCGGGGTGGTAGCGGCGTGTGCTTCCCGTCCGGCGGTATTCCAGTGTTCCCGGCGTGGGGATCTCCTGCTCGGCAAGCATACGGGCTATCTTGGTCGGACCGTTCCCGGCAAGGCATAGGCTGTAAATCTGCTTCACCACGGGGGCGGCTTCTTCGTCAATGATAAAATTTTTGTCCTCGTCCATGAGGTAGCCATACACGGGCTTGCTTGTGACAGGCTTCCCACTCATGCCTTTTGAGCGTTTTACCGCCCGGATTTTCTTGCTCGTATCTCTCACCAGCCATTCGTTGAACAGGTGCTGTTAGGGAAGGGTGTAAAAAGTTTTGAAAATCCAAGGTTTGCGGTGATAAGGAAGTAATTTCAGATTAGGCGGTATAGCCCCGATTACAAGGGCTGTACCGTCTTTTCGAGTTCCTATGCGCCTTGCTGTTTCGGTTGCGTGGCAGAAAGGAAATTGATTTCCCCTACAAAGTTGAAAACAATATCCACTTTCTGTACCCGTTTCCCGTCCGCCTTTTCCGGCGCATGGACTAAGATTGTCTTGATAAATTCATTGACGATTGTGGGGGTGAGTTCCTTTATCCCCACATACTTGCGCGATCTGGAGGCGGAAAACCGTGCATTGCGCAAAAGCTTGAGGAGAAAGACGAGGTCATTGATGTATTAAAAAAATCCGTCGGCATACTTTCCAAGCCATAGAGGACAAGTATCAGTACATCCGTACTGCCCACTCGGGAGCTTTTGTGGAACTATTATGCCGATTACTAGAGGTTTCCCGAAGTAGGTATTATGAGTGGCTACATCGCAAAGCTTCTGCCCATATGCAGCAGGATCAGGCTCTCAAAGGCCGGATGCTGGCGCTCCATCAGCGCTATCCAGTACTGGGGCTTGACAGTCTGTATATCTGATCCATAAGGAACTCTCTTGCTCGCGCAAACGCATTTACCGCTTGATGAATGAACTGGGCATTTCCTCCGCCTGCAAGCGCGTTTACAAGACTACCACAAACTTCCGGCATGCCCATCCCATCACGCCCAATCTCCTTGCGCGCCAATTCTCCTTTGACAAGCCCAATATGGCATGGGTTGGCCGATATTACCTATATTCCCACCGATGAGGGCTGGCTCTATTGCCTCACCCTGGCCTCATCTTCCACTCTGACCGCGGCGTCCAATACGCCGCCAGCGCTTACTATCAGCGTCTGCCCGGCCTTCATTTCCGCCAGAGTATGTCCCCGCAAGGGTGACCCCTACAACAACGCCGTTGCCGAAAACTTCTTCAGTTGACGAGTGTCAACAAGTTATCCTATGTTTCATTCTGTTTTAGCTCTATTTTTACTGTCCGCCAAACTGGGAAGGGCACAAGTTTTTATTATTTTACTTGTCTACCTAAAAGGAAGCATACCAGAACTCATCTCAAGGGCTTTTTTCGTATTTAACGGATGGTAGCACCGCCTAAAACTTCGCCATTGTGATAAAAAACAGCAGCTTGTCCTTTTGTAACAGCCCGCTGAGGCTGTTCAAACTCCACCTGCACCCAGCCATTGTCAGAAAAATGAATCCATGCCAGGGCAGGACGATGGGCATAACGAATTTTAACTTCAGCATAAAGTTTTTTAGAAGAAGGAACAGGAGCAATCATTTGCAGATCATTTGCTTCCAAACGTTTTGAAAAAACTGCACTTTCATCTGACAGTGTGACAGTATTTTTTTTTGCATCCAAAGCGCTGACATAGCGGTGGACACCGAAGCTGATGCCCAAGCCTTTCCGCTGGCCGATGGTATAATGGAGAACCCCTTGGTGGCGGCCGATTACGCATCCATTTTCGTCTAAATAATCTCCCGGTTTTGATTGTATACCGGTATAACGTTCAATAAAAGCCGGATAATTTCCATCTGGGATAAAGCAAATATCCTGGCTGTCTGATTTTGAGGTAACAGAAAGGCCGGCTTCGGCAGCTAAATTCCGGATTTGAGGCTTTGTATATTTTTCCAGCGGAAGAAGCAGCATAGAAAGCTGTTCTTGGGAAAGATGGTACAATACATAAGACTGATCTTTTTTGAGATCCTGAGCCTGGCGCAATGCCCAGCGTTTTTCGGCTTCATGGTAAAAGACCTGAGCATAATGTCCAGTAGCAATATGAGTAAAGCCTAACCTTTTAGCATCCTGTACAAAAGCGCCGAATTTAATAGCCCGATTGCAAGCGATACACGGATTAGGGGTTTCCCCAGCCCAATAAGAATCCGCAAAATAATCCAAAACCTTTTCGGAAAAAGCGGTATGGTAATCAAAGACCATATGGGGGATGCCCAAATGGTCACAAACTTCTTTTGCATCCGCAATATTTTGTTGGGAACCGTTATCAAATAATTGAAAAGTTGCGCCACTGACAGACCAGCCCTGCTGGAGAAGGAGCAGGGCTGTAACGGAACTGTCAACGCCTCCGCTCATGGCAACAAGGACTTTTTTACTCATCAAAAGACTCTCCTTCTTGGGATATAGAAGCGCTGGTTTGTAAAGAATCTTCATTGCCGAAAGCCAGCCAATAAGCTGCCACAGAAGTTAATAAAGCAGCCAGCACAATAAATAAGATAAAAAAAGCTTTAAAGACAGGACCTGGGCTTTTCCGGCCTGTTGGATAGGGGGATTCCATAGGGGTTGTTTCCGGCTTCATAGAAACATAGGGTGCATTGGATACCCGTTCATCATCCATATCCAGAGGGGAATTTTTTATTTTCTGCTGAACCGGAGGGACTTGGTTCAAAGGCTCACCGGCAGGGCGGTAAATTTGATAAGGCCGTTTTGCAGGCGGGGAAGCTGGGTTTTCTCCGGTTTTAAATTCCTGCTGGGGGACAGAATATTCCTGTGATCCGAATATGGCCGAGGAAGGCTGTTCTGTTTCCTGGCTTTCCTCATAAAGGATTTCCCATTGGGCAGGATCTTCCGACAGCACAAGGGGTTCCAGATCTTCAAAATGGCCCTCAAAATCCTGCATCAGTCTGGAAGCACAAAAAGGACAAAATTTATAATCGCTTTTGACTTCATTTCCACAATGTTTGCAGCGCATAAGCTTCTCTCCTCCTACTGTTTTCCATTGTAACACAAGGTTCTTTCCGGCACAAGAGAGGCGCCGCAGAAAAATACCAAACGGCCCGGATGCAATGGGATCCGAGCCGTTTCACAAGGGATTTTAAAAAAAACAATTATTCTTCCTGAGCCGGAGCGTTTTCTGCGGGAGCTTCCTCTTTTGGCTGAATATCCCTGGTAGATTTGAGTGCATCAATATAAGCATGATAAGCAGCTAAAATCTGGGATTCCACCCGCTGGCGCATATCGCTTGTAATGGGATGGACAATATCCCGGAAAGTTCCGTTGTCATCCCGGCGGCTTGGCATCGCCACAAATAAACGTTCTGGGCCTTCAATTACTTTAATATCATGGACAGCTAATTCGCCGTCTAAAGTAAGAGAAACTAAAGCACGCAACCGATTGTCCTGATAGATACGTCGGATTTTGATATCAGTAATCTGCATGAAATTCCACTCCTGTTTGTCATAAATTTTTTTTATCCCATAATCCGATTGCACAGCGGGTATATGGGGGCTGTTAATAGTATTTGGAAAAGCAAGGACAGTTATACATAAAATTTTCCTCTCCTTGCATTTTTCGCGAAATCCGCCTATACTAAATAAAGGAACTATATTCTAAAAAAACAGTCCAGCTTTTGGGGCAGGCCCTTCATAAAATAAAGGAGGGCAGCAGCCACAAGGCGGAAATAAGGGGGAAACATACTCATGTTAGACGCAGCCCAATTGAAACAAGCAAAACACCTGCATTTTATTGGTATTGGTGGTTCAGGCATGTTCCCGCTGGTACAAATCCTTCATGGGATGGGTTATACCATCACTGGCAGTGACAATAATGAAGGCAGTATAATAGATGCAGAACGGGCAATGGGGATACCTGTTGTAATAGGCCAGAAGCCGGAAAATATTCAAGGTGCAGACATGATATTTTATACGGCTGCAATTCTGGAGGACAATCCGGAACTGTTAGCAGCCAAAGCTTCTGAAATCCCTATGGCAGAGCGGGCAGAACTGCTGGGCTGGTTAAGCGAACAATTCAGCCGCAGTTATTGTATTTGCGGGACCCATGGAAAAACGACTACAACCTCCATGCTGACACAAATTCTTTTCGGTGCAGAGCTGGACCCGACAGCCGTAATTGGCGGGAAGCTCCCGGCCATTGGCGGTTATGGGCGCCGGGGAAAAAGCGATATATTTGTTTGTGAAGCCTGTGAATTTCAGGATCATTTTTTAAAGCTTTCTCCTGACATTGCACTGATTTTGAATATTGATAATGATCACATGGAATATTTTGGGACCATTGAAAATGCCATCCGTTCTTATCACATTTTTGCGGAAAAGACTTCCAAAGCAATTTTTTATAATGGGGATGATGAGAACACACGCAAGGCCATGGAAGGGATTTCCGGAAAAGAAATTTTCACCTTTGGATGGGGTGAAAGCAGCGATTACCGTCCGGAAAATGTCCGCAGACCTGACGGAGCCCAGTCAATATTCACTTTACGAAACCGGGACCGGTCTTTGGGGGAATTTACTATCCATGTACCTGGACGCCACAACATTTTAAATGCAACAGCGGCTATTGCCGCAGCCATACATGCCGGAACGCCCTTAGATGCCATTCGTGCCCATCTGGAAGCTTTCCACGGAGCAGGGCGGCGGTTTGAAATATTAGGGAAAGTTGGTGGTATAACCATTGCTGATGATTATGCCCATCATCCTGCCGAACTGGCAGCCACCCTGACTGCTGCTAAGGAGCTGCCTTTTAAAAAGGTATGGGCTGTATTCCAGCCTTTCACATACTCCCGGACAAAGCTGCTAATGGATGATTTCGCCAAAGCATTATCTATCGCTGACCGTGTGGTTATGAGCGAAATTATGGGCAGCCGGGAAAAAAACACCGATGGAGTTTATACAAGCCAGCTTGCCGAAAAAGTCCCTGGTTCTGTCTGGTTTCCAGGATTTGACGAAATCGCATCTTATGTCATGAATCATGCGGAAGAAGGGGATTTGGTGATCACGTTAGGTTGTGGAGACGTGTATAAGTGTGCAAAGATGATGGTAAAAATGGACATTGCGTAATAAAAATGTCCGGCCGATTGGTGGCCGGTTCAGCCAGGCAATCCCCTGCACTCTGTTTTGAAATAGACAGAGTGCAATTTTTTTACCCTTGAGCCGATCCGCCGCCAGTCCCGGAAGCCGCTTCCTCCGTACTTTTAACAAACCGATCTCCTGGATTTGTCAGGCCAATGGGGACATCTGGTGTCGTATAGGACAGCTCCAATATAGAATCCGACACAATTCGGAATACCATATCCTGGACATTTTCTCCAGTAAAGCCTGTAAAAGATACTGTTTCCACTGAAATCTGGACTGTATCCCCATCCACCAGGTAATTTCCTGTCAGTTCTCCCATGCCTGTTAATAAGTTTGCCCGAAAAACGGCTTTCCCTTCCACCCCCAGTTCCAGCATCGGCCAATACTCGCTGTCAATCTCTGGTGAACTACAGAGATATGTGCCTGCGGTTTGTCCAAAAGCTTGCGCCGCCCGGGACATAGATTCTTCTTTTTCTTTTTGCTCCACTTCCTGAATCAGTTCATCCGCTGTTTTGTACTGTGAAGGAGCTGCTGCGACTGGTTTTTCTTCCTTGCCGCAGCCAAAAAGGACAAGCCCCATACATAATGCAGGTATCAAAACACGGATTTTTTTCAATCTCACCGCCCCTTTTTTCCACTTCATCTTATGTATTTTACCACATAAAAAAAAAAATTTCCAGTCTTTTTGAATGAAAATTCACTCTTATGCATAGAATAGATTGCGTTTTCTTTTAAATTTTGCTATAATGTCTTTCAAATCCTGTAAAAACAGAGAAAGGAGCCGATAAAATTTCCATAAAAAGTAAGTTAAGCGCCAGAGCCATTTTAGAATGGCTGACGAGGTGGGAGGAGAATCGAAAAAAATCGGCGGGTGCCTCCCCGCTTTCCTCCAAGCGCAGCCTATCATAAAAACCATCTGGTAACGGATGGGACAAAGTGCCAGGCAGGAGCCGCTCCCTTTCTCTTATATAAAATAATATAAGACGTTCCCGCACAGACGGGAGCGGGCTGATTTGTGCGGAGAATGGATTAAAGTGAATATTTATGTGTGGAATTGTTGGTTATACTGGACATCAAAAGGCTGTGGATGTATTGCTGGATGCCTTATCCAGTCTGGAATACCGGGGATATGACTCTTCCGGGATATCCATTTTTGAAGGTACTAAAATTGATACCATAAAATCCTTAGGACGTCTGGACCAGCTGCGGGAACGCATTGATTCCCAGAAGAAGGTATTTTCAGGGACTTGCGGCATTGGGCATACCCGGTGGGCAACCCATGGAGAACCTTCTGATGTGAACGCCCATCCCCATACAACGAAAAAATTATCTCTTGTTCACAATGGAATTATTGAAAATTATGTACAAATCCGGCAAAAACTCCAGGCAGACGGCTATAAATTTGTTTCCCGGACAGATACAGAAACTGCCGCCCATTTGTTAGACCGTCTTTATACTGGGGACCCCATGGGTGCAATCCGCCAGTTATGCAGCTTTTTAGAAGGATCGTATGCCTTTGCAGTTTTGTTTTGGGATCATCCTGGAGAAGTTTATGGCGTATGTAAAGGGTGCCCTTTAATCGCAGCCAAAGGAAAAGAAGAAAACTTTCTGGTTTCTGACATTCCGGCAATTCTCCCTTATACACGAGATTATGTCCTGCTGGAAGAAGGAGATCTTGTAAAAATTACAGCAGATTCCATCCTGATCCAGGACTCGGAAGGAAAAGAAAAAATTCCAAATGTACAGCAGGCACAATGGAATATGGAGCAGGCACAAAAAGGGGGTTATCCCCATTTTATGCTCAAAGAAATCTATGAACAGCCAAAAGCCTTACGGGACACGATTCACCCCCGCATTGTAGATGGATTGCCTGATTTCGCTATTGAAGACAGCATTCCGGATGGATTTTGGCGTCAGTTTGACCGCATATCGATTGTAGCTTGTGGTACAGCCTGGCACGCAGGAATGTTGGGGAAGGGATTGATCGAACGTTTAGCCCGTATCCCAGTAGAATGTGAAATTGCTTCTGAATTTCGTTATCGTTCCCCATTATTGGACCGGCGCACATTGGTAATATTGATTTCCCAATCTGGAGAAACGGCAGATACTTTGGCAGCTTTACGGTTAGCGCGGGAATCCGGTTCCACAACATTAGCTGTCGTAAATGTAACCGGATCGACAATTGCGAGAGAAGCTGACTATGTCATTCATACCTTTGCAGGGCCGGAAATTGCCGTAGCCAGTACAAAAGCTTTTTCTGTACAGCTTGCTGTGATGTACCTAATCGCAATTAAATTAGCCTTGGCAGGCGGTAGATGTCAGCCTGACGAAGCCCGCAGCCTAATCCATAATCTTTTGGAAGCCATTGAAGCCACTTTAAAAGTTTTTGATTTAGACAGTGCCATTCAGAAATATGCACAATCTTATGTAGAACTAAAAGACCTCTTTTTCTTAGGGCGCGGCCTGGATTATTCTTTGGCTATGGAGGGTTCTTTAAAATTAAAGGAAATCAGCTATATCCATTGTGAAGCTTATGCTGCTGGGGAATTAAAGCATGGAACCATTTCTTTGATCACCCCAGGAACCCCTGTTATTGCTTTAGCCACACAGGATGCTTTGCTGTCTAAAACCCTCAGCAATGTCCGGGAAGTTATCAGCCGCGGTGCTGAAATCCTGCTGCTCTGCAAAGATACTTTTACACCTGAAAGCGAACTGGCTGGAAAATGTATACTCCTGCCAGCGTTAGACGATTTGTTTATGCCATTTGTCGGCGTAATCGCTTTGCAGCTTCTGGCCTATCATACAGCCGTTTTTCGAGATTGTGATGTGGATAAACCCCGTAATTTAGCAAAAAGCGTTACAGTTGAGTAAAAAAAATACCCTCTGCAAAAAATTTGCAGAGGGTATTTTTTACTTTATCCAATTCTGCCTTCATCCATCCATTGAGCTAATTCTTTCGCATAATAAGTGATCAAAATATCTGCTCCTGCCCGGTACATTGCCAGAGCACTTTCACAAACCAAAGATGCTTCATCCAATAATCCAGCTTTTACAGCAGCTTTCATCATGGCATATTCCCCGCTGACGCTGTAAGTTGCCAAAGGTAAATCAAATTTTGATTTGATTAAACGGATAATATCCAAATAGGCTAAAGCAGGCTTTACCATTAAAAGATCTGCTCCTTGTTCTATATCCAATGCCGCTTCCCGAATGGCTTCCTTGGGATTGTGGTAATCCATTTGATACCCTTTCCGATCCCCAAAAGCTGGAGCAGAACCTGCCGCATCCCGGAAAGGTGCATAAAAAGTGGAAGCGAATTTTACTGCATAAGAAAGGATTGGGGTATCCTGAAAGCCTTCCCGATCCAATGCCTGACGGATCGCTAAAACCCGCCCATCCATCATATCAGAAGGTGCTACCATATCTGCCCCTGCGCTTGCATGGGATAGGGCTGTTTTGGCTAGGACTTCTAAGGTTTTGTCATTATCTACTGTTTCCCCATTTAAAATTCCACAATGGCCATGAGAGGTATACTCACACATACATACATCTGTAATAAAATAAATGTCTGGAAAGTCCCGCTTCCCTATGCGTAAAGCCTCTTGTACGGGGCCTTTGCTGTCCCATGCACTGCTACCGCAGGCATCCTTTTTCTCCGGCAGCCCAAAAAGTAAAACGGCTGGTACCCCTGCTTTTTGTACCTGCTCTAATGCTAAGTATAACTTATCAGGACTATAACGGAACTGGCCTTCTAAAGATGGTATGGGTTCTACAATGCCGCTTCCTTCTTTGATAAAAAGAGGGTAAACTAAGGACTTTTTTGAAACCCTGGTTTCCCGTACCATGTCCCGAATAACCGGGCTTTTTCGCAGCCTTCGAGGCCGGTTTAATAATTCCATGGGGACTGCCTCCTTTATATCGTGTTTTATATTTTATTTTGATTTGCTAACATTTTTCCTTCTGGGATAGGGAAAGGAGCAATTCTGTCATAGATGCAATACTGGCTGTTTTCGCTGTAACAGTTTCCATCCCATAGGATTGCGCCGCTTGTTCCGTTGCTTTCCCAATGCAAACCGCTAAACCATGAATGCGGCCTTTCGTACGCTGCATAAATCCATGTACCGTTGATGCGCTGGTAAATGTAATATAATCAATACTGCCATCTTTTAACCAGGATATATCTTCTTCCGCTAAAAAAGTCCTATAAAGGGGTATATCAGAATATTCCATTCCAGCTTTTTCTAAAGCTTCTGTCAGTTCCAGTGAACCTTCTTTTGCCCGTGCTAAAAGTACCCGCCCGCCTTGGGCAGCTAATGCTTTCCCCAATGCTGCACCACTGTAAGTTTCTGGAACTAAATCAGGAATTAACCCAAATTCCTTCATCCGTTCTGCTGTAGCCGAACCAATCGCTGCTAATCTGACTCCATGCAGGTTCCTAATATCAAAGCTTGTCCGCTTGAAATGTTCCAGCAGCATTTCTACTCCGGTTGGGCTGGTTAATGCCAGCCAATCATACTTTTCTTGCAATGCAGCCTCTAAAGCCGGATTGGGATGGATTGGTTCCGGTGTAATAGATGGAAGCTCTACTACTTCCGCCCCATAAGACCGCAGGGATGCTGCCATAGCAGAAGCTCGAACCTGGGGCCGGGTAACTAAAATTCGTTTGCCTGCCAGGGGCCTTTTCTCTGCCCAGGCAAACCGTTCTGATAAAGCACAAACCTGGCCTACTATAATCACTGCCGGAGCTGCGGCTCCCGCTTCTTTTGCCAGATCCGGCAGAGTTGTAATTGTCCCAATAATCCGCCTCTGGCGGGCACTGGTTCCCTGCTCTATAATGGCGGCTGGCATGGATGGCCTCATTCCTGCTTTTCGTAAGTTATTGCATATTTCATTTAGCGACGACATCCCCATTAAAAATATCAATGTCCCATCCATTTCTGCCAGAGCTTTATAATTCGGGCCTGGAGATCGGTTGGTATGGCCTGTAATAATATGGATGGATGAACAATAGTCCCTGTGGGTAACCGGTATCCCTCCATAAGCCGGTGCCGCTAATGCGGAAGTAACGCCTGGCACAACTTGAAATGGAACGTCATGCTCTGCTAATAGTTCTAATTCTTCTCCGCCCCTCCCAAAAAGAAACGGATCTCCGCCTTTCAGCCGGACTACTTCATTTCCTGCCTGGGCTTCCCGCAATAAAATCTGGTTGATTTCTTCCTGAGGAACTGTATGATTTCCTGACCGTTTCCCTACGTTGATTTTACGGGTTTTTTCTGGTATCAATGCCATGACTTCCAAGCCAATTAAGGCATCATAAACAACTACATCCGCTTTTTGAAGCAGTTCTAATCCTTTTAATGTAAATAATCCGCCATCAGAAGGCCCTGCCCCTACTAAATATACTGTCCCTGTCATGGTTTCCTCCTTATCCTTTCAGCCAGCCGGAATCCTAGCCCTTCCGGATCTTCCCATTCCCCTTCTATTGTCATTTTATGGCCCTCTCCATCCATCCCTGTCAGCCGGAAAACCGATCCTTTTTGCTGGGCATGTGCAGTAACAGGTTCCGAACATCCGCCGCCTAAGGCCCGCACAAAAGCCCTTTCTGCTAAAGCCGCTTGACGGGCTGCTGCATCATCTACCGATTTTAAATAGGAGTAATCTTCTCCTTCTCTGCCTTGCACTGCCAGAATCCCTTGCCCTGCTGCCGGTATCATTTCTTCTGTAGAAAAAATACGGCTGGCACGGTTTTCCAGTCCCAGCCGGTACAAGCCTGCCCAGGCCAGCACCAATGCTCCATATTCTTTTTCTAATTTGCTTAACCGGGTTTGAATATTCCCCCGGATGCTTCTGACTTCTTTCCCTGGAAATAACGCTGCTAACTGCATACGCCTCCGGGGACTGGAGCTTCCAATGGGTTTGACAGGATCCATTTCCTGGACGCCTTCCGGCAGTACCAGCACATCCCTGGGATCTTCCCGTTTGGAATATGCCAAAATAGGAAGCCCCTCTGGCTGTTCCATAGGCATATCTTTTAGGCTATGTATGGATAAATCAATACGCCCTTCCATAAGGGCCAGATCCAGTTCTTTTACAAAAAGCCCTTTTCCACCGATTTTGTCTAAAGGCCGGTCTAATATTTTATCTCCTGTGGTTTTTATTGTAATCAATTCCAATTCTATTTCTGGATGTGCCTGGGCAATTTGCTCCATTATAATTTCACTTTGAATAACTGCTAACTTGCTTTCCCGGCTCCCAACCCGTATGGTACGTCTTTGCATCTCCCCGCCCCTTTCACCAAAGAATTTTATCTATATTTTCTCGGAGGGCTTGTGCTGCTTCCTTTACTAACGTATGGTTTTTCCCGTCAGCTACCAATCCTATCGTTAAAGGCCCTTGTCTGACAATCGCCGGAAAATAAAAGCTGCATTCTTCCGGTGCATCCGATACATTGACTGGTAATCCAAGTGCTTTGGCTTCTTCATAAACAGCATGGTTAATTTCCCGGGAATCGGTAGCTGCTAAAACAAATGCACTCCCTGCACAGTCACCAGAGGCATAAGGCCGGTATATGGTTTGAATATCCAAAGACGCCAGTTTGGAATCTATTTCAGGTGCAATTACAGTTATTTTTGCCCCAAATTCCAAAAGTACCGCTGCCCGACGGGCTGCTATCTGTCCGCCGCCTATAATAATAACCTTTTGATTCCATAAATTTACAAACATTGGAAAACGCGGTACAGCTTGCAATTTTCCCCCTCCAACAAAACAGCACAATTATGCTTCTATCATTTTTTCTTTTCCATTATAAAAGTTGGATAGGAAATTGTCAAGAAAACAACAATATAAAGAAATAATGGGCGTTTCGCCCTCTTATTTCCAGCATTTTGCTATTTTCCCCAGTAAGGATTGCGGTAAGTCTTTTCTTTTTCCCGCATTTGAACAGACAAATTTTCCAACCGGTTTTATTCCCGCCGTTTTAAAAAATTCATCCATATTACGAATGGCTCCCCTGCTTTGTCCAAAAATCCATGAAAAAGGCGCAGGCGTATTGCAGGCTGTCAACAGCATATATTTTTTTCCTGATAACCGCGGTTTGGGAAATGTACTGGTTTCTTCCATTGCTGTCCCTAACAGCCGATCAAACAAATTTTTTACAGGCGCTGGAACATTCGCCCAATAGACTGGCGCTGCCAAAATCACAATTTCACTTTTCCGCAGTAATGCAACAATATCTTCTAAATCATCTTTTTGCACACATTTCCCTGTTTCAAGGCACTTCCGGCACCCGGTACAAAAAGATATTTTCTTTTCATAAAGATTGATTTTTGTTACAAGATATCCGGCTTTTTCTGCTTCCCCTATGGCATAATTTAACATAGTCCCGGTTATCCCATTGGTATGAGGACTGCCTAAAATAGCAAGTACATGTCTGTCTTTCATAAATATCCTCCTA
The DNA here is from genome assembly GCA_003612625.1 of bacterium 1XD42-1. Taxonomy (GTDB): domain Bacteria; phylum Bacillota; class Clostridia; order Oscillospirales; family Ruminococcaceae; genus Anaerotruncus. Next base: position 19,270 of record RAZJ01000041.1, read on the forward strand.
TAACAAAGGCAAACACATCGTAATGTGTCTGCCTTTTTCATTTACGATACCTGGCCCATCTGCGCCCCTGTATCCCAACGAACTAAATTTTGAATTGGTTTATACACGAAATAAGTAATGATACCGTTGATTCCTGCTTTTAAAAGATTGAATGGAATAATAACCGGTACTAACATGGATAGGACTGCTTCTACTGGCGTTCCCATATAAATCGGCGTCAAAATTAAATTGCACAGCGCCATAACCACAGTCATGGAAAGGACTCCGCAGGCTAATGCTAATAACGCTCCTTTACGGGTATGATAACGTTTATACAAATTTCCCGCCAATAACGCGAAAGAACCTGTCGCTAAAATGTGCATAATAATTCCAATTACTTGGCCGCCTGCGCTGACAGTAAGCCCTTGGATCACTGCTACCACAAAGGTTAAGCTAAGCCCTGCCAACGGCCCAAATAAAAAAGTCCCTATAAAAATAGGAATATCCGCTGGATCATATTCTAAAAACGCTGCTGCCGGAAATAATGGAAAGTGAATAAAAGTAACCAGGACAATCGAAAGGGCTGCTAACATAGCCATTGTTGTGAGCTTTTTTGTGGTTCTCATTTTTTTCATTACAAAAATTGCCTCCTCTAAGGAGTCTGTTAAGGAACTGAAAACACCCCCGGTTCCTTGTACCGAGGGCGTCCGCATCTTATCGGGATTTCCAATAGGATACGCTGTTTCTTTCTTCCGGACTATACCGTTGGTATGGGAATTTCACCCATTCAGCCAGCTTTTGCCAGCTCGCGGACTTTACCGCCAGTGAGGAATTGCACCCCGCCCTGAAACAGACTTTGTTTCTATAAATGAGCAAATCTGAAAAATGACAAAAAAGAGGGCATAGCCTCAAGTGTTATAATGGAAGCACGACC
>RAZJ01000042.1 GCA_003612625.1 bacterium 1XD42-1
ACTTGATGTCATCTTTTTGACTTTTGTCTATTTTGCTCTTGCTGTGGATGCTCTTATGTGAACACGTCCTAGCGGATGCGCCTCCGGTTCCAGGGCAAAGCGGGCCTACAATCTGTTCAGCAAGGCCGGGGAGAAGCTAAAGGGCAATATCTGTCTTGGCCTCGGTGTACGGCTCTCCATTATGCAGAATGAAGAGATCGCAGACCTGATGTGCGGCAACGATATGGATCTACTCGCTTTGGGGCAGCGGAAAACGGCCTATTTCCTTGTCCTTAATGACCAGGATAACTCCACCCGGTTTGTGGCGTCCACCTTCTTCTCTCTTCTGTTTCTGCGGCTGGTTCAGTATGCCGACCGGGAGGCCCCCGGCCGCACGCTGCCTGTGCCAGTGACCCTTCTGCTGGATGAATTTTGCTCCATCATGGGCCCGCTGGGAGGCTACCCACAAAAGCTGAGCAATATCCGCTCCCGCGGCATCCAGGTGTGCCAGATCTGCCAGTCGTTGGGACAGCTGATGAATCGTTTTCCCGATTACTTATGGAGTGAAATTCTCGGAAATATTGATACCGTTATCTGTCTGGGCTGCAGCTCTGACCAGGTGACCGCCAAATTCATCTCCGACCGCAGCGGAGAAGTCACCATCTACGCTGATACCGTGATGAAGCAGCGCAATATCTATATCCCCTCCATCCTACAACCCAACTACCGGCACAGCGAGGGAACCGGGCGGCGTATGTTATTGACCCCGGATGAGGTGATGCGGCTGCCGGCAGACGAGATGTTGGTGATGGTAAACCATGAGCAGCTCTTAAAATTAGAGAAATTCGACTATACCCATAATCCCGAATCGAAGAAGTTTCGTCCGGTATCGATCAGAGGACTGTCCATTGTCCCTCAGCCGGCAGCTGTACAAGAGGACGAAGCGATAGCTATCTTGGAACAGGTGCCACAGAAGCGGGAAACAGAACGGCAGAGTCCGGAACCTGTTCCACAACCGGCCATGTCCCCAGTACAAAAACCGATAAGGAAGCGCCGTAAAAAAGCAGAAAAGGAGGTGTTGGGCGAAGGAGAACAAATTCGCTTTGACGGGTATCTGTTTGAGCCGGAGACAGCGCAGGCAGACACTCCGGAGCTTGCCCCAAAAAGACAGAGAATGCTCCCAGCGAAATCCACAAGATCTCAAAACCGAATGTATAAGGAGGAAACAGAATGTCAGATCATATCGAAGATTACAGAAATGTGCCGGTTCACGATACGGAAGCCCCCTCCGGGGATGGACACTGCGCTGGATACAGAGGCTGACGGCAGCCAGCCTGTCCAGATGCCCGCTGAAGAAATGGAGGATGGTCTGGATGAACTCCAGGAAGAGATGCAGGAGAAGCCAAAACGCAGGCCCCGCCGCAGGAAGGATGAGCCGCCGGAAGAGCCTGATGTTATGGAACAGGACGATCTCGGTGCAGAGGAACATGAGACGGAGGACGGTTTTCTCCCACCGGATGATCCGGCGCAGGCCGATTTGAGCGAAACCGAAGCCCCTGTTCGCAGCCCTGGTAGAACCGTAATTCTTGACAGCTTTGGTAATGTAGTCCGGGAGCGAGCGCAGAGCGGGCTGCATGAGCTGTCTGTCCTCACCGCTGCCAGAAACGCCCGCCGTATCCTGACCGCAACGGTGGATGCCATTGAAACGGATGGGGAGGCGCTGCCCCGCATGGTCTTTTATGTGGGAACGGTTAAGGTGATGATTCCCTTCCAGCAGATGGGGCTGGACCTTGACCCGGAAATGACCAGCCAGCGGGAAGCCCGTCTGCTCATCGACAGTATGCTGGGCGCCAAAATCGACTATATGGTACGCGGTGTGGACGCCGAGGCGAGAATCGCCGCCGCCAGCCGCCGGGATGCTATGCTGATACGGCAGGCCACCATCCTCAACGCCAGGGGAACCAACAGCAGGTATCGGGTCAATGAGGGAATGCGGGTCACCGCTCGGATCATCCATGTTGGCCAGTACGCGGTTCGTGTGGAGGTCTATGGATTTGAGTGCTATGTCCCCATCCGCAGCATCTCCAATCTCTGGGTCAACGACATTCGGGAGGTGATTCAGGTTGGCGAGGAGCGGCCTGTGGAGATCACTTCCCTGACGCGGGGCGAGGAGCGGCCTGTGGAGATCACTTCCCTGACGCGGGGCGAGGATGGCTGGGTGACCGCCATGCAGGTGAGTATGCGCGCCGCTGAGGATGCGCCGCAGCTTCTGCTGCGGGAGGGCAACACCTATACCGGCAATATCATCGGCTTCTCAGAGAAGGCTTACTTTGTACGGGTGGCTGGTATGCCGGCGGACATCCGCTGCCCCGTCAAATCCAATCACACGATGGAGCCGCTAAATATGGGCGACCTGGTGAAGTTCTATGTCCGTGGCATCCACGATGGCGTTCCTACAGGGGCTATCCTGAAGGTGCTGAAACGGAAGTTCATCTCGGAATTCTAAAATTTGAGGAAGGAGGAAATGGGCGGGGCCTTAGCGGCTCCGCTCATTTCGTTTTGTTGCTATGCGGTTCTTGTCTAAAAAAGAGTGCCCTGACCTTTTGGCCTGTTTGGGGGAGGAATGCTGGTGCACTGCAAAAACAAACGAAACAGAGAACACTCTCCATTCCGTTGCCTGGGTACAGGAGAGAATCGTTACGATTCAAAGCCTTGAAGGGTACCTTCTTCTGCGGGTTATTGCTGTCCTTTCCACCGCAGAGGAAGAATTGGTGGAACAGAGGATGGAACGGGCGTCACACAGGGATTCCGGCTCCTTCCATTTCTCTGTAAGGAAATTGGAAGGATTCCTTTTGGCCCAGGTCGAATGTTATGAGGCTATGGAGGCAGCGTGCGTTGAAGCACAGGTCAAAATGCTGTACCAGAGGTTGGAGGATGCTTTGTCAGGGCCTTAAACCTTTGTTGCAAAAAGCGATGGTAGCCAAGACTTTACAGAAATTCAAAAATAAAGATTGTGGGTGCAGTCGAACGGAGAATATGGTATAATAGAGCCTGTAGAGGGCTATGCTGCGCCTCGTTCGGCTGTTTTCAGAAAGGAGTTATTATGACAGCCGATAGGAGTACAAATCTACAAACAGGTTCGGCTATGCAGGAAAAGAGAACCTATTCCGTCCAGGAAATTGCGGACATTTTACAGATTAGTAAAAGCAGAGCTTATGCACTTTGCAGAGAATCTTGCTTTAAGACTGTAAAAATCGGCAAATATGTACGGATTTCTAAGGCTTCCTTTGATGCATGGCTTGACCGGACTGAACAATAAAGGAGAGGTCAGCATGGCATCAATCGTAAAAAGAGGAAAAACTTATTCTGTTGTCCATTATGAGGGCGAAGGGAAGAACCGTCACCAGGTCTGGGATTCGGGCCTAAGCTATACCGCTGCCAAAGCGCGGAAAGCACAGCTTGAGCTGGATCAGGCAAACAATGTCCATATCGACCGAAACGATTTGACCGTCAGCGAGTTCCTGTACGAATTTCTGGAGAAGTACGGGGAGAGAAGGTGGGTAGCTTCTACCTATGATGGGAATGTTGGATTGCTGGAAAATTATGTCCATCCCTATTTAGGCGATAAGCTGCTGCGTTCTATCCGGGTAGAAACCGTCGATGATTACTACCACTTCCTATTGACAGAAGCAGAACCGGCTACCAATATGGGAAAACCCAGGCGGCAAAGGATCACCGCTTCTACCATCCACGACATCCACAAAGTCCTGCGCTGTGCTTTTAACCAAGTGAGACGATGGGAGTACATTGCAAAAAACCCATTTTTGGATGCCACACTGCCGGAACACAAAGAGAAGCATCGCGCCGCTTTAACACCGGAGCAGCTTTTCAAGGTTTTGGAGTTCACCGCCCTGGCTATTACGACTGCTATCTGATCCACTGTGCCATGCATCTGGCATTATCCTGCACCATGCGTGGGGGTGAGATCGGCGGACTGCAGTGGGATAGGGTATTCCTTGACCAGCATTCGCTGTATGTGGATCGGGTGATCGACCGGGTGGACAAGAAGCTGATTACCAAACTTCCAAAGATGGAGGTCGTTTACACCTTCCCTAATCTCTATCCCGGAACAAGAACGGTCATTGTCCTCAAGCAGCCTAAAACGGAAGGCAACATCCGCACCGCATATCTGCCGGATACCGTTGTGGAAAAGCTAACAGCCCTAAAACAGATGCAGGAAAAGCTGAAAATGGAGCTGGGGCCGGACGGCTACATGGATTACGGTCTGGTAATCTGCCAAGCCAACGGCCGCCCTATTATGACCGAACATCTCAACAAGCAATTCAAAGAGGTGCTTGCGGAGATGGACGACCTTGACATTGATGCGGGAAATTTAGTTTTCCACAGCATTCGTCACACCAGCGCCAGTGAAAAGTTGGTTCTTTCAGGTGGAGACTTAAAGGCGGTGCAGGGAGATGGCGATTGGAACACTCCAGACATGGTTACAAAGCGATACGCACATATCCTGGACGAGAACCACAGGCAGATTGCCGAAAAGCTGGACTCAGAATTTTATGGCAGGACAAAAAAAAGCGAGCCGCAAGAGAGCGTATCCGAAGGGATGCAGACTCTCCTGAAGCTCGCTCAGGAAAACCCGGAGCTGCTAACATAATTCCTCCAGACCATCCAGTCTGCTAATAACCGCTAATTATTAGCAGACTACAGACAGGGGCAGGAAATGCCGTATTAGGAAGTTCCCCGAAAAGCAGTGTTTTTCCCTTAAAATCGCGGGACCATTATTAGCAAAGGCCGCTGCTAATCAAAGGGGAATGGGATTTCCGATTTCCGGTCACATGATTTTTCCTATTAGCAACCGGAAAAGCCGCAAACGCGCTCTGCGACAGGGTTTATGGCGCGCCCGGAGGAACTCGAATCCCCGGCCTACTGCTTAGGAGGCAGTCGCTCTATCCTGCTGAGCTACGGGCGCAAATATAAATATTGACTTTTGGGGCCGCCTCCAGGGGGAATCTTTAGGTTCTCTTAGGAGGCAAACGCTCTATCCTGCTGAGCTACGGAGACAAGGCGCATGAAAAAAGATCGTAACGGATATAAGTATACTTTTTCCCAGCAGATTTGTCAACTAAAAGAATGCAGTTTTTTCACAAGCACATGGAGGAAAAACCATATTCAGGCAGCCAACGGCAAAAAAAAGGGCAAAAGGACTTTTAAAACCGTATGGTTTGTGTTATATTAAAAAATATATTTATATTGTATTTGATTCTGTCGGGATGCCAGCCATCCTGAAAGGAAGGGAGATGTGAATCTCGTTGACCCATGAAAAATCCTGTGGCGCATTGATTTACCGTAAAAAACAGGGAGAATATGAACTTTTACTGATCCGTCACCGCAGCGGGGGACACTGGTCTTTTCCGAAAGGCCATGTGGAAAATAATGAAACTGAAATTGAAACCGCCCTGCGGGAAATCCGGGAAGAAACCGGACTGCGGGTTGCTTTGCAGAAAGGCTTCCGGCAGTGTGTGGAATACTTCCCAAAACCGGATGTGAAAAAACAAGTGGTTTATTTTCTTGCTACACCCCAAGGGGACGATACGGTTCACCGCCAGGAAGAGGAAATCAGTGAATACCGCTGGTGTCCGTTATCCACTGTAAGTGGTGCAGTCACTTTCAAAAACGATAAAAATTTAGTTGAGGAAGCCAGGCGTTTTCTGAAAACCACCGGAAATAGAGAAAGGATCTGTTGAAGCTGCCCAGACGAAAAATCAAAGTCCGTACCCCAATGCGGATCATTACGTTAAGTTTTGCTTCTGTCATCCTGTTGGGGACATTTTTATTAGGATTGCCTGTTTCTTCCAGGAACGGTGTGCCAACACCGTTCCTGGACTGCCTGTTTACTGCTACCTCTGCCACATGTGTTACAGGGTTAATTGTCTATGATACGTATACACACTGGTCACCTTTTGGTCAGGCTGTCATCCTGCTGCTGATTCAAATCGGCGGTTTAGGACTGGTGACTTTTACTACATTTTTTAATATTATGCTGGGTAAAAAATTAGGATTGCGGTCCATGCATTTAGCCCAGGAATCCATCAGTTCCATGAGTTCCGACGTCCGGCAGCTTGTAGGCATGGTGGTCAAAACTGCACTGGCCGTAGAGGCAGCAGGCGCTATTTTATTTGCCTGTGCCTTTGTGCCGAAATATGGGCCGGAAGGTATTTTTATCTCCATATTTACAGCGGTTTCCGCTTTCTGCAATGCGGGCTTTGATTTGTTTGGACGGCACATACCTTTTTCTTCCTTATGCACCTATGACTGGGATGCCTTTGTACTAGGGGTCGCAGGATTTTTAATCCTAAGCGGCGGTATCGGGTTTATTGTTATCCACGATTTGCTGCAAAAGAAAAAATCCGGAAAGCTTACCCTTCATACCCGTGTTGTACTCTGTGTTACCGGCATACTGATGGTTGGCGGGATGCTGGTTACAGCCTTTTTTGAATGGAACAATCCCGCTACGTTAGGATCAATGTCCGTACCGGGGAAAGTAGGGGCTTCCTGGTTCCATTCCGTAAGCTGCCGCACCGCTGGATTTAACTGCTTTGACATGGCCGCCATGTACCCCCGCACGAAGCTGGCTTCCTGCATTTTGATGTTTATTGGCGCTGCCCCAGGATCTACTGGCGGCGGGATTAAGCTGACAACGGTAGCTGTTATTGTTATGACGGTTATCAGCGTAATCCGGGGCCAGGAGGATACCGTTATTTTCCGCCGGAAGGTAGATAAAGGCGCTGTCTATAAATCCTTGGCTGTTGTGGTACTGGCTTTAACCGGCATACTGGTAACCACCGCCTGTATTGTATATTCCTTGCGGGGAACCGGCTCTGTTTCCACTGTGGACGCTTTATTTGAAAGTGTTTCCGCATTTGCTACGGTGGGGCTGTCCGTAGGCGTTACCGGCATTGCAGGCCCTGTGGCAAGGCTGCTGCTGATTTTCTGCATGTATTTAGGCCGGTTAGGCCCTGTTACCTTTTTCCTTTCCTTAGCCTACCGGACCACCAGCCGCCGGGAAATCCTTCCCGAAGGAAAAATTGTAATTGGCTGACGTATGTATTTCCCAATATGTAGCCGGGCTTTTTTTGCCCGGTAAGCTTCGTTTAGCGGATCATAGATTCTACGCCATCCAGTACATTGCCTAAGGTTTTAATTGCTTTGTTTGCATTCCGTTTTAACCTGCGGCTGTATGGGGTCCGGTGGTGGGTCAGCATATAGGCTGCCGTTCCTGCCAAAGTCGCCGCTGCCAGGCCCATGGTCATTGCTGTATTCTTATTCATTCTTTTTTGCCTCCTGTGTATTTTTTATTGATTGCTTTTCATCGCATATTTATTTTGTCCCAAGGCGCGCGGAATTTCCGGCCTGAGGCCAATAAATTGATTGGAAAAATTCCAATCCATATCCTATATTTTCTTTGGGAGGAAGTTTTATGAAGGACCGGCCTGCTCGGATTGCTGCGATTCATGGTTTGGCAGGCTTTGGACGCAGCTCCTTAACAGCCGTTATTCCGACTTTGTCAGCCATGGGGGTGCAGGTATGCCCGATTCCAACGGCTGTCCTTTCCACCCATACGGGTTTTGGAGATGCAGAAATCCGGGATTTAACGGATTTTATCCAGCCTTGTGCCGCCCATTATCAAAAATTAGGCATTGCTTTTGAAGGGGTCTATTCCGGTTTTCTGTCCAACGCTTCCCAGGCCAGGGAAGTGGCAGCTTTAATGGCGGCATATCCGGAAGCCTTATCCGTAGTAGATCCGGTTATGGGGGATCATGGCAGGAAATACCGCACCTGTACGCCGGAATTAACAGAAGCCATCCGCTGGCTGGTTCATTCCGCCGATCTGATTACCCCCAACCCCACAGAAGCAGCTTTATTATTAGGAGAACCATACAGCCATACGCCTTTTACCCAAAGGCAGCTAAAAAGCATGTTGGCGCGGCTGGCAGAATTGGGGCCCCGGTATATTGTGATCACCGGTGTGGAAATGGCTACGGGGGAATGTGCCAGCGCAGGCTTTGACCGGCAGCAAAATGCTTTCTGGAAAGTCGGATATGATTATGTTCCCATGGCTTATCCCGGAACCGGGGATATTTTTGCCAGCGTATTAACCGGGGGCATGATTACCGGGGACAGCTTTCCCATTGCCATGGATCGGGCTACAAAATTTTGTGAGCTGGTGATTAAAACCACATTCAGCTATGGAGCAGACACACGGCATGGGGTTATGTTGGAAAAATGTTTGGAATGGCTGGCCCACCGGGAAGTTTTAGGGGATTTCCAGCCGTTATAAATGAAGTTCTGATTTTTTGTATAAAAGGAGGGCTGCTATGGCATCTTTAAATATTGTATTGGTAGAACCACAAATCCCGCAAAATACAGGGAATATTTCCCGTACCTGTGCCGTTACCGGTGCAAGGCTCCATTTGGTAGGGCCTTTGGGATTTTCTATTGATGATGCAAAGCTGAAACGGGCAGGACTGGACTACTGGGATATGCTGGATATTACTTTTTATGAATCCTTAAATGAATTTTTCCAAAAAAATTCTGGGCCTTTTTATTATTTTACAACGAAAGCCCCACATACTTATAGCGATATTTCATATCCCCAGGGCGCTTATATTTTATTTGGCCGGGAAGACGCAGGGCTTCCGGAATCCCTGCTGGTCCAAAATCCGGATACGTGTGTCCGCCTGCCCATGACAAAAGGCGCAAGAAGCTTAAACCTTTCCAATACTGTTGCCGTTGCTGCATATGAAGCATTGCGGCAATGGGGTTTCCCGGAGCTGGAAAATTACGGGCAGCTGCGGGATTATAAATGGGAATAAATGCAAAGGGGGGAAACTATGGCAAAAAAACTGAAAACAGATGAAAAAATTTTACTGATTACCGATTCTTCCAGTGATATTCCCGACGAAGCAGTCCAAAAAGGCGGGATTGTCCTGCTGCCGATCCCGGTGGCAATGGACGGGAAAAGCTATCTGGAACGGGTAGATTTTACAACAGAAGAATTTTATGAAAAGCTGGCTGCCACAAAAGAAATCCCAGTCACCAGCCGGATTCCTGCGGCAACCTTCCAGCAGGCATTTGAAGAAGCTCTGGAGCAGGGCTATACCGATGTGATTGTAACGACCATCACTTCAAAAGGTTCCGGCATGTTTGAATCCGCCGTATTAGGGAAGCGCCAGTTCCTGGAGGATCATCCGGAAGCCTTACGGATCACGGTTTTGGACAGCGGCACTTACACCCTGGGTTATGGGTATCCCATTATGGAAGCCGCCGAAATGGCGCGTCAAGGTACAAGTGCCGCACAAATTATCGCATTTTTAGATGACTGGTATTCCTGCTGTGAAATCATTTTTGCGGCTTATTCCTTAGAGTATGCAAAAAAATCAGGCCGTATCCCAGCCGTTGCCGCATTTGTTGGAGATGTTTTAGGGCTGCGCCCTTTGATCTCCATTATTGACGGGGAAACGAAAGTTGTTGCCAAAATCCGGGGTGATAAAAATGTGGTCAGCCGGATGGTAGAATATGCCGCCGGACGCATCACAGAAAAAAAATCTGCTACCGTTGCCGTCTACGGCACAGTAGAAGCCTATGCCCAGGATCTGATGAAGGCTGCTGCAAAAGCTTTTGGACGGGCGCCCCGTATGCTGGGCCATTTAGGGGCCTGCATTGCTGTGAACAGCGGCCCGAAAACCGTAGCTTTGGTATTCCGGGGGGAAAAACGGATCAATGGCCGGGCCAGGGAATCGGATTATAGCAAATAATCCCTGAAAAAAAGGAAAATTTCCCTTGGATAAGGCTTGCAAAAATGGTTTCCCTGCCGTAAAATAAGGATTAGATTGACGATTCTTTCACAATCCAACCCAAAATTTAGAAAGGATGACCTGAAATGAACTCTTACAACAAAAAATCCGTGGAAGACATTGACGTATCCGGCAAAAAAGTACTGGTACGCTGTGACTTTAATGTCCCCCTGAAGGATGGCGTTATTACTTCTGATAAGCGTATTGTAGCTGCATTGCCTACCATTAAATACCTGTTGGATAAAAATGCCGCTGTAATCCTCTGCTCCCATTTGGGCCGTCCCAAAGGCGAACCCAATCCGGCATTTTCTTTGGCTCCCGTAGCAAAACGCTTAGGAGAGCTGTTAGGCAAACCTGTGGCAATGGCTGCTGACGTAGTAGGTGATGACGCAAAAGCAAAAGCTGCCGCTTTGGAACCGGGCCAGGTTTTAATGCTGGAAAATGTCCGCTTTGAAAAAGGCGAAACAAAGAATGACGAAGCTTTGTCAAAAGCCTTTGCTTCTTTGGCTGAAATCTATGTGAATGACGCTTTCGGTTCTGCCCACCGCGCCCATTCTTCCACGGCTGGTGTAGCTGCTTCCCTGCCTGCTGTCTGCGGCTACCTCATTCAGAAAGAAATCACTATTATGGGGAAAGCCTTAGCCGATCCGAAACGGCCATTTGTTGCCATTCTGGGGGGCGCAAAAGTTTCCGATAAAATCGGCGTTATCAATAACCTGATTGAAAAAGTAGATACTTTGATCGTAGGCGGCGGCATGGCTTATACCTTCGCAAAAGCCCAGGGGTATGCCATTGGTGATTCCCTGTGTGAAGAAGATAAAATCGATCTGGCAAAAGAAATGCTGGAAAAGGCAAAAGCCAAAGGCATCCAGTTCTTACTGCCTGTTGATACCGTCTGCGGTGACAAGTTCGACGCAAACTGCGAGAAAAAGACCGTTGTTGCCGCTGAAGGCATTCCTGACGGCTGGATGGGCATGGATATTGGCGAAAAATCGGTTGAATTGTTCTGCAATGCCATCAAAGGCGCTGGGACAGTTGTTTGGAACGGGCCTATGGGCGTATTTGAATTTGAACGTTTCGCCAACGGCACTTTGGAAGTTGCAAAAGCAGTCGCGGACAGTGGTGCTATCAGCATTATTGGCGGCGGCGATTCCGCAGCGGCTGTAACCAAATTAGGCTTTGGCGATAAGATGACCCATATTTCTACCGGCGGCGGCGCTTCTCTGGAATTCCTGGAAGGCAAAGAACTGCCCGGTATTGCCGCACTGAATGATAAATAATGAAAAAATCCGGAAAGGGTAGGCCATGCCTGCCCTTTCCCTGCTGTTTCAAAATTCCGGATCATATGATAATTTATTTTTAGGAGGAAACCATATTATGAACAAAGCACTCCGTCAAGCTGTTATTGCCGGCAACTGGAAAATGAACAAGACCCGTCCGGAAGCAAAAGCTCTTATTGAAGAATTGAAACCCATGGTTGCCAATGCAAAAGTCGGCGTTGTTATCTGTGTCCCCTTTACCAACCTGGAAACCGCACTGGAAGCCACAAAAGGCTCCAATATTAAAGTCGGTGCTGAAAACTGCCACTGGGCAAAATCCGGCGCTTTTACCGGTGAAATCTCTGCCCCTATGCTGGCCGAAATGGGCGTTGAATATGTTGTTTTAGGCCATAGCGAACGCCGCCAGTATTTTGGGGAAACTGATGTAACCGTTAACCGCCGGGTACGGGCTGCTTTGGATGCAGGTCTGAAGCCTATTATCTGTGTCGGCGAAACCTTGGAACACCGGGAAGCCAATATCACTGAAATGGTGGTTGGCGTCCAGACAAAAGCCGCTTTAGAAGGCGTAACCGCGGAAGAACTGAAAAATATTATCATTGCTTATGAACCTGTCTGGGCCATTGGCACAGGTAAAACAGCTACTGCTGAACAGGCCAATGAAGTCTGCAAATATGTCCGTGATGTTGTGGCAAAACTTTACAGCAAAGAAGCTGCTGACGGTTTAACCATTCAATACGGCGGCTCCATGAATGCCAAAAATGCAGCGGAATTAGTGGCACAGCCTGATGTAGACGGCGGCTTAATTGGCGGCGCTTCTTTGAAAGCACCGGACTTCACTGAAATTGTCCGGGCTGCCTGCCAAGGTTAATCCCACGTTATAAGGAGTAGCTTTTATGAAAAAACCATTGGCACTGATAATTCTGGATGGATTCGGATATAACCCCAACAAAACCGGAAATGCCATTGAAGCGGCTGCAACCCCGAATTTAGATAAATTGTTTGCACAGTATCCTCATATGCTGATTGGTGCTTCCGGTATGGATGTGGGCCTGCCTGACGGTCAGATGGGCAATTCGGAAGTAGGCCATACCAATATCGGCGCGGGCCGCATTGTATATCAGGAATTAACCCGGATTACAAAAGCGATCCAGGACGGGCCTTTCTTCCAGAATGAATCTTTACTGGCAGCAATGGAGAACTGTAAGAAAAATGGTTCTGCCTTGCATTTAATGGGCTTATGTTCCGACGGCGGCGTTCACAGCCATAATACCCATTTATACGGCCTGCTGGAAATGGCAAAACGCTCCGGCCTTTCAAAAGTATATGTTCATTGCTTTATGGATGGACGGGATGTGCCGCCTACCAGTGGACGGGATTTTATTGCAGCCCTGGAACAAAAAATGAATGAAATCGGTATCGGCCATATTGCAACGGTTATGGGCCGCTACTATGCAATGGACCGGGATAACCGCTGGGAACGGGTCCAGCGGGCTTATGACGCCATTGTCAATGAAAAAGGCATTTTTAACAGCTCTGCTGTGGATGCAATGGAAAAATCTTATGGTGCTGAAATTACAGATGAATTTGTAGAACCAGTAGTCTGCCTCCATGGGGCCGGCGTAAAAGACAATGATTCTGTCATTTTCTTTAATTTCCGTCCGGACCGGGCCAGAGAAATCACCCGTACTTTTGTCGATGATGATTTCAAGGGCTTTGAACGGCAGGGAGGCCGGAAAAAAGTCTTTTATGTCTGCATGACCCAGTACGACGCTGCCATGCCCAATGTTTCCATTGCCTTTAAACCGGAACCTCTTACCAATACATTTGGCCAGTATATTTCCGATAAGGGCCTTTCACAGCTTCGGATTGCGGAAACAGAAAAATATGCCCATGTTACGTTCTTCTTTAACGGCGGCGTGGAAGATTCTTATCCCGGCGAAGACCGCGCTTTGATCCCTTCCCCAAAAGTTGCAACTTATGATTTGCAGCCGGAAATGAGCGCCTATTTGGTAACGGATGAAGTGGTGAAACGGATTCAAAGCGGCAAATATGATGTTATTATCTTGAATTATGCCAACTGCGATATGGTTGGCCATACAGGTGTATTTGATGCCGCTAAAAAAGCTGTGGAAGCTGTGGATACTTGTGTTGGGCGTATGGTAGATGCCATTCTGAAAATGGACGGGAAAGCCCTGTTGACGGCAGACCATGGCAATGCTGACCAAATGTATGAAGCAGATGGTTCTCCATTTACTGCCCATACCACCAATCCAGTTCCTTTGATTGCAATTCATTGCGGCGAAAATGTGAAGCTGCGGGAAAACGGCCGTTTGGCTGACTTAGCACCTACAATGCTCAAACTACTGGGATTGCCCCAGCCTAAGGAAATGACTGGTGAAAGCCTGATTTTATAATTTTTTTGACATCTTCTTATATTTGGACTATGCGCAGAACCGCAGGACAGCGATAGGAATTTTCCTGTCGCCGTTCTGCGGTTCGTTTTCAGCAAATTGGGAATGCACTCCTGTCCAAAGGAAGCCCTGCTTCCTTTGCCAGCCGGCCAAAGCCAACTGCTGCAATGCTTACGATACTTTCTTCATGAATAAAATCCGTTGCACTGGCATCAAAAAGAATATTCCCTTGTGACGGGAATTCTTCATCCCCTTCCCAGTATAAAAAGCGCAAAGGGATACAGGAAAATGCCTTAATTTCATAGCCTGCGTCGGAATAAGGTAATTTTTCCCCGCCTAATGCGGTACATGCTCTTTCCAGTTCCTGTGTATGGCCTGTAAAAGTCCGGGCAAAAGGTTCTATAATGGATTTCCGGAAAGCCTGGTAAAAAGGGGCTGTCCGTTTTAACTTGTCAAAAGGCACCCATTCATTCTGTAAGTGGGCTGTTGGGGAAACATATCCAAAAAGGGTATAAACATTGATTTTTTCCCAGCAGCTTACAGGTTCCTGATCGGCCGGGGCTGTAATTTCCCCTGTTTCCCGATGTACCGCTAATTTCCTTCCAAAATGATATAAAATAAGGTGATCCCCTTCTGCTGTGATTTCCGGAAGCAAGCGCATTAAATAGCCTTGGTTCATTTGCTGGAATTTTTGCCGCCATTGTTCACAGCATTTTTCGTAATTGGTCATTTGTATGGTTTCCATTGCTGTTTAGCCCCTTTCCTGGACTGCAATTATGCCTTCGAGATTATTTTTGCATTTCATCCAATGTTAAATCAAACGCTGGCATAAATTCTTTTAGAAATTCTTCTGCTGCCGGAAAATCCATTGCATGAATGGCTTCCAACTGGGCCTGCCGGGCACTTTCAAAATCCCGGTTTCCCATCCGCAATTCTTCTGTACATTTTATCAGTGCAGAAAGCTTGTCTGCCGCTTTTACAATACGCCTGATCTCCGGATCGGCAGGTTCCATCATTTCTGCATATTCTTTGCGCAAATGATTTGGAAGGGTTTCTAACAGCCGTTCCTGGGCTGCCGTTTCAATATTCCCGTAAATAGCGCGGATTTCTGTATTATAATATTTGATCGGTGTAGGCATGTCCCCGGTGATAATTTCGGTACAGTCATGGTATAAAGCGCATAAAACAGCTTTTTCCGGAGCAATCCCACTCATTAGTGCCAATGCGTGGGCAATATATGCCACTTCTAAAGTGTGTTCACTTAGGTTCTCTAATCTTGCGTTGCGCATAAGCCCCCAGCGGTGGATATATTTCATCCGTGACAACATTGCAAAAAATGAATTTCCCATTTTTATTTCCTCATTTTAACAATAAAATCTCATCTCATCAAAATATGACTGCCATTTTTGCAGGACTTCTTCACTTCTTGCCTCAATAATTTTCATGATATTATTTAATGTTTTTCGGGAAATATTGGAATGGTTATGGCATAAATAGCAGCATCCCGCCTTTGTAATCCAAATCTTTGTCGCATCTGCTGACGGGGCCCCCTGGGAAACATGCACGTGGACAGGTTCTAATGGATCATTTTCATTTGACCAAAAATAAACCCAATAAGAACCGATCTTAAAAACCTGCGGCATTTTCAAACCCGCCTTCCTGAGCAAATTGCAGGATCAAATGTGCCGTAGATTCAATAATTTCTTGATAACGGGAAATTTCTTCCTTGGAGAATCCAAAAATATCTTCCCAGCGGTAACCCGGCAAATAACAAGCTGCATGATGAAAACAGTCTTTTTCATCCGGCCTTTCCAGGTAAACTTTTACGCTGCCATCTGGTTTCATTTCGGAATGGACAATTTCGGTTTTATCGTCAAGCGTTAAAAACGGATACATCATAAAATCAGCCTCCTTTTTATTCTGCATGGATATATTTATTATAATCAATCTGAATGAGAATGGCAATGACGTAAAAAAAGAAACGCCCTTTAGAATGGCAGTAGCCCATAAGGAAACATTACAAAACTTATGACTTACGCCAGGTAAACGGAAAAATAGAAAATGCTATGCAAAAGGTTCACTAATTGCATAGCATTTTTTATTTTTGCAAGATATTAGGTTTCCATTTTCAGCGTTCCAACGGAACGCGCAGCCATCACCGCAGGTGATGATCTCAGGGGTTTGGGGACATGTCACCAACAAGCATTTTGGCAGGAATCCGTTTCCGGTATTCCTGCCAAAATACGCAATCTTACGGAAGATTGCATTGCTTGCCGTTTTGTTCCGCTTTTCGTATGTCCTTACAATGGATGCGCAAATTTACCGACAAGTAACCTTGACATTGCGCTGTCAAGGTTACTATGATATAATTAAGCTATGGAGGTGATGACTTGCAGGAAAGCAGACTGTTTAGAATTTTGTATTACTTATTAGATAAGGGACATGCTACTGCTCCCGAATTGGCAGAGAAATTTGAGGTGTCCGTCCGTACAATTTACCGTGATGTAGACGCTATAAGCAGTGCAGGCATTCCTATCTATGTTACAACGGGAAGAAACGGCGGCATACAGTTTCTTGATGATTATGTCCTCAATAAATCCTTTTTTTCAGATAGTGAAAAGTTAGAGATATTATCCAGCTTGCAAAGCCTGTCAGCCGTTCAATATCCAGAGGTAGACACCATTTTAAATAAACTTGGTGCAATTTTTCAAACCAGTTTAACGGATTGGATTGATGTGGATTTTTCACGTTGGGGTAGTGTTGCAGAAAGCGAAAATAAATTGTTTAGACAACTAAAACAGGCTATATTTGAAAATTGTGAAATTGCCTTTGATTATCACAATGCTGCCGGGGATAGTGGCAAACGAAATGTATATCCTTACAAGTTGGTTTACAAAGATAAGGCATGGTATTTATATGCCTTTTGTCTATCAAGAAATGAAAATAGACTGTTTCGTCTTTCAAGAATAAAAAACTTAATTTTGACAGAAGTACATTTTGAACACAAAACAGATATATGCCAATATCATTCCGTTTTCCCAATGCCGGAGGAAATTGGAGATTTAATAGATTTAGAATTGGAATTTACTTTAGATGTTGGGTACAGGTTATTTGATACGCTGGACGATACGGCTATTACACAGCATGAAAACGGATATACTGTTAAACTCACTCTGCCAGAAAATGATTGGCTCTATGATTTCCTGATGTCATTCGGAAACAAAGTAACAATAATTCGGCCTAAATCTATTCGTCAGGCATTGAAAGCAAAACACGAAGCTGCAAGAGACCATCATAAAGGAGATTAGGATATGAATATTAAAAAAGAACTTGAAACGAAAGTCGGTATAGCAAGCGACATATATCTGAACGACATTGATATTGATCCGCTCACGATCAAGGCAATTATGATAAATGAAGTTGTCCCCTCTGACCCTGTGCAGGATTTTTATGGAGCCCCCGATGCTGATTATCTGAAAACAACGATTCCTCTTTTGCAAGGGGCAGGGACAGCGGTTAGTTCCATACAAGACATATTACAACTGGGCATCTATATCACGAATGCCGTAAAAGCTCCTAAGACAGAATATGTCATTGATAAAAGCAGTATTGAAAATAGTTTACCTTATTTAGAAGCAGAACTATCTTTATTCCCCAATATAAAGGTTATTATGCTTATGGGTGATGTTGCAAAGAAAGCCTTTAACATGATTACGAAAAAAGCAACAAAGAAAAATGCTATTCCCGCCGTTTCCACCTACAAATTGCGTAGTAGCGAAATCTATTATAAGGGTATTCGGGTAATGCCATCCTACATAATGACAGGTGGAAACATCCTAATCGAAAAATCAAAAGTAACAATGGCAACCGAGGATATTGCAGCTATGTTGAAAATCATCAAGTAAAGCCTACATAAAGATTTTGAAAGCCTGACAACCGTTGTCAGGCTTTTGTTTTTATAATCATAGAAAAAACTTTATCGAGGTAGGGTATGAACTCAAAAACATTAAACAGAAATTTTGTATTTTTGATAATAGGACAGGCTTTATCTATGTTTGGAACCGTCTTACTTAAATTTACCGTTTCTTTGCTAATTCTTGATCTGACCAGTTCCGCCGTTTTGTTTGGAACGATTACAGCCATCAGCTATCTGCCGCCTGTTTTCTTATCTCCTATCGCCGGTATTATAGCTGACCGCAATAATAAAAGAAATCTTATGATTGCTTTAGACGGCCTGTATGGTATTATGGCTGTCCTCTTAGTGCTTTCATTATCGTTTTCCAATGTGCTTATTTTGATAACGATTATCGTGGTGGGACTGGCGGCTGTATCTTCTTTTGAAACCCCTGTCGTACAATCCAGCATACCACTCATTCAAGAAAAAAGTCACCTTATACAGTCTAATGCTATTGTTAGTCAAATAAATATGCTTGCTAATCTGATTGGGCCATTATTAGCAGGAATGTTTTATAGTGCGGTCGGAAAGACAGATTTGCAGGGCGTACGAATTATCTTTTTAGGACGTGTTCACATAAGAGCATCCACAGCAAGAGCAAAATAGACAAAAGTCAAAAAGATGACATCAAGT
>RAZJ01000043.1 GCA_003612625.1 bacterium 1XD42-1
TTCAAGCTGTTCATGTGAAATATCCAGTATGCTTCGCTGGATAAATTGGAACGCATGATTATTGATAAGTATATCAAGCGTTCCAAAATAATGTACAGTTCGCTCTACACAATTCTTTGCAAAATCTGGATTTTTTAAATCTCTCTTTAAAAGCAGACACTCGCCGCCAAACTGCTTGATTCTTTCAGCAGTCTCATTTGCATCACGATCTTCATCAAAGTAAACAATAGCAACTTTTGCCCCTT
Organism: bacterium 1XD42-1; assembly: GCA_003612625.1. GTDB lineage: Bacteria > Bacillota > Clostridia > Oscillospirales > Ruminococcaceae > Anaerotruncus. The sequence continues at coordinate 246 of RAZJ01000043.1, forward strand.
CTTTTACGAAATCATATGCAACCGCTCTGCCAATCCCGCTATCACCTCCAGTGATCAATACCACCTTATTTTCCAACTTACGGCCAGATTTACAACATTCGCTCATTGACAATGGCTTCATAATGTATTCCAGCCCCGGTTGTTCGTTTTGATGCTGCGGTGGAAACCCGACAGGAAAACTGCAACGATTCAAGTCATAATAATGATTATTTTGATTCATAAGCGGATACCTCCAATATGTCATGATATGTCGGTTATTAAGAGGGGTGCTTATGGAAAAAACGATATTGAAAATTTTATTCGAACGGAATAAAAATATCCCGCTCAGATATAAAACAAATACCGTTTTCATAACATCAGGAAAGGTTTGTTTTATAATTGAACGGGAAAATATAACTGCTAATGATTCATAGAAGTTTATTCTGTTTCATCAGTTAAAAGATGGCGGTGTTACTTCTGTATTTGAAAAACTTCTGTTCTGTGGTGACGGTTCAGACATGCTAAAATACATTTTAGCTGCTTTTATAGTTCCAAAGTCACGGTTTGAGCCAGTACTTTGCACTTTGTTAAAGGCTTCTCTAAACATAGCGTTATGCGCCTCTTCCCGATTGAGAAGAAAGTCTATGGTTTCTTTTACCTTTTTATCATTGATTTGACGGTAAAGGTACTCATAAACAACTTTTGTCCGCTGCTCAGATGCAATATTAGAAAGCAGATCAGCACAAAGATCTCCCGTAACAGTTACATAATCGCCTGTCCAGGAATATCCGGAAGCATTGATCAGACCAGGATTTAGAACCTGTCCCAAAATAATCCGCACACATCTTGGGGGTGCAGACAAAAAACTGGACTTCCACGGACTCCGAAAGGAGCTAGATCACCATGTATTCTCAGGACAAAATCGACATCGCATTACAGGTTTATCACCAGTGCGGTTCTGTAACCAACACCATACGCATGCTGGGCTATCCAACCAGAAGGGCGCTCTATACATGGATTGAAAAGGAGGGTGTCCAAAAGACACCGCGAAAGGTATTGGATAACACCAATACAGCGGCGCATCCCCGCAATCCTCCCATCGAAGTCAAAATGGATGCGATCCACCGTTGCTTTGAGCTTGGAGAAAGTATAAAATATGTGTCAGAGGAGATTGGCTACAGCCGGGCAAGCATCTATGCCTGGCGGAAAAAATATCTCCAGGGAGGCACGGTGGCACTGATGAATGACAAAAACATAAAACCCAGCACCCTTGTGGAAAGCACGCAGGATTCCCCTAATGCTGAAATGCAGCAGCTGCTTGCCCGAATGGATGGCATGCAGATGGAAATAGACATATTAAAGGAAACCATCAATGTATTAAAAAAAGACCCCGGCATCAACACAGAAACCCTCAAAAACAGGGAGAAGGCAGCGAATGTTGATGCCTTGAAAGGGAAATATCCGCTGCCATTGCTGCTAAAACGGCTTAAACTGCCAAAAAGCAGTTATTATTATCAGGCAACTGCCCTCAAAAAACAGGACAAGTATTCCGGCATACGGAAAAGGATCTCCGCCCTTTTCCATGAAAATAACGGACGTTATGGGTACCGCAGGATACACGCCCTGCTCAGCCGCGAGGGAACTGTCATCTCCGAGAAGGTGGTGCGCAGGATCATGACGGAAGAGGGGCTTGTGGTCAGGGTCAAGAGCAGGCGGAAATATAACTCTTATCAAGGGGAAATCTCGCCTTCGGTGCCAAATGCGGTAAACAGGGACTTCCATGCGGAAAAACCGAATGAGAAATGGCTTACCGACATCACGGAATTCGCCATCCCTGCCGGAAAGGTCTATCTTTCCCCGATTGTGGATTGTTTTGATGGGATGCTGCCATACTGGACGGTCAGCACGACACTGGATGCTGCCCTGGTGAATGACATGCTGGATGGCGCAATCTCACAGTTGGGGGTGGCGGAGCATCCCATAGTCCATTCTGATAGGGGATGCCACTACCGCTGGCCTGGCTGGATAAGCCGCATGGAGAAGGCCGGATTGGAGCGTTCCATGTCCAAAAAGGGATACTCACCTGACAATTCCGCCTGCGAAGGGCTGTTTGGCCGTCTGAAAAACGAGATGTTTTACAACCGGGACTGGACAGGAGTAAGCATTCAGGAATTCATTGACATACTGAATGAATATCTGGTATGGTATAACGAAAAGCGGATAAAGATATCCCTTGGAAACATGAGCCCGTTGGAGTACAGGCGGAGCCTTGGCCTGGCGGCTTAGCCAGTTCAAGAAAATGTCCGCACCCCCAATTGATATGGGCCATAATTATTAGAACAGCAGGTAATGTTTACTGGTATCCCATAAGTTTGATAATAAGCCCGGACAAGTAAATCCGCACTGGCTTTAAAAGCAGAGTAAGGACTATTAGGCGTAAGAGGGGTAGTTTCAGTAAACATTCTGGTTTTACCTAAAGCTCCGTACACTTCATCCATAGAAATCTGGATAAATCGGACACCCGAACGATACTTTCGGGAATATTTGTTATCCCCCTCCAGATTCCAATGACGTTTTGCAGCATCCAGAAGTGTCTGGGTTCCGATAATATTCCTTATGAGAAAGTGGGGGATACGGTCACGCCGCTGGAGGTGCCGTTTGAGATTCCGGAGAGTTGGGAGTGGGCACGTTGGGGAGCAATCGCAGAATCAATTCAGTATGGATATAATGCCCCGGCAAAATCTGATGGTCTCATTAAAATGGTACGGATAAGCGATATTCATGAAAATGTTGTGGACTGGGATTCAGTTCCGTTTTGTGAAATTAGTGAAGACGATATACCGACATACCAACTGTTTTCTAATGATATTCTTTTTGCGCGGACAGGAGGAACCGTTGGAAAATCGTTCTTGGTGAGAGAAATTCCTTGCAAAGCAATATATGCTGGATACTTAATACGGACAAGATATAGTAGTTTGCTTGTCCCGCAGTATCTGAAATTCTTCATGGAATCTCCCCTATACTGGCAACAGTTAAAAGGCGGAACAACGGCAACGGCGCAACCAAATTGCAATGGTCAAACACTTTCTAAAATGCTCCTACCACTTCCGCCCTTTTCCGAACAAAACCGCATTGTTGCAAAAATCGAGGAACTACTGCCGCTCCTCGAAAAGTATGGCGACAAGGAAAGCGAACTATCCCACCTAAACAACACATTCCCCAAAGCCCTCAAAAAATCCATCCTCCAGCAGGCCGTCCAGGGCAAGCTTGTCCCCCAGGATCCCACAGACGAGCCGGCGGAGGTTTTGCTGAAACGCATCCGAGCAGAGAAACAGCGGCTTGTCCGGGAGGGCAAAATTAAGAAGGACAAGCGCGAATCCATCATTTTCAGGCGGGATAATTCCCATTATGAGTTGGTGGACGGCGTGGAGCGGTGTATTGATGAGGAGATACCGTTTGAGATACCGGAGAGTTGGGAGTACATAAGACTTAATGATATTGGAGAGTACCGAAAGGGTCCATTTGGCAGTAGTTTGACCAAAAATATGTTCGTGCCCAAAGGAGCAAATACAGTTAAAGTATATGAGCAGAAAAATGCAATACAAAAGGACTTTGTGCTTGGAGCATATTACATTAGACAAGATTATTATGAAGCAAAAATGAAAGGGTTCACTGTATGCCCAGGAGACATTATTGTAAGTTGTGCCGGAACTATAGGCGAAACTTATGTTATGCCGAAAAACATTGAACTTGGAATAATTAATCAGGCTCTCATGCGGATGCGCATTTTTGCGCCCATAAATATTGAGTATTTTTTGCTATACTTTGATTATGTCATTAAACAACAGGCTCGTAAGAACAGCAAAGGGTCTGCGATAAAAAACATACCACCATTTGAAGTATTTAAGCAAATTTTACTTCCACTGCCACCCATAAGCGAGCAAAAACGTATAGTCGCAAGAGTTCATGAACTATTCTCAATCTGCGATCAGCTATAAAACCGGGGCATACGCCAGAAACAGCGTATGCCCCATGCCTTTACCAATCAACAACAGTGTCCACAATCTCCCGCTGCTCTGTGGCGGTTTTGCGGAGGTAAATGCGGGTCGTTTCAATGCTCTCATGCCCCATCAAATCCGCAAGAAAGGCAATGTCGTTGCATTTTTCCAAGAAGTTCTTTGCGAACCGATGCCGGAACGAGTGCGGATAAACAACGGCGGTATCAATGCCATAGTGCTCCGCCAGCTTTTTCAGCTGCCCGGAAATTCCCCGTGTTGTAATCCGCTCGCCGAAGCGGTTCAAAAAAATGAAGCCGCTTTCCTGCTGCCTATCGTTGAGCCAGGAAAGGGCCTCATCTCGCAATGACTTAGGGATGTAAATGCGCCGCAGCTTGCCGCCTTTGGAGTAGAGGTCGAGATGGCCCAGCCGGACGTGTTCCGCCTTGATTTGGATCAACTCGCTGACCCTCGCGCCAGTGGCCGCAAGGAAGCGGATCACAAAATACCAGAACAGCTCATCATCCCGCTTCAGACAGGATTTGAAGTATTCGTAATCGGCTTCGCTGATGACGTTTTCCAGAAACGCTTTCTGCTGCACCCGGACGAAGGGCTGCTTCCACTTCTCCTTGCCGATGCTCTCCAGATAGCAGTTGATGGCCCGGAGGCGCAGGTTTACCGTCTGCGGCTTGTAGCTGTCAATCAGCCAGACTTTATAGGCCCGGAGGTTCTTTTGCGTAACAGAAGCGTACTGGGTATCAAATTGCCTGGCAGCGAAAAGATAGGCCGAGATAGTGTTTTCCGAGAGGTTGGCTCCTCTCAAGTGTCTTTCAAATTTTTCGTAGTCAATCATGGTGAAAGACCTCCTTTCACCATGATTATACTTATATCGACTGGATTAGCGGTAGGAGTTCCTCGATTTTTGCGACAATGCGGTGTTGTTCGCTCAAAGGAGGAATAGGTATCCAATATGCCTTAATTGTTGCTGTTGCCAACTCTTTCTGCTTAGTAGTTCCGTCAGCCTGTTTCTCAATTACGCTTTGAACTGTTGGGTTGGAAAAATAGAAATACAAATACTCTGGCAGAACAAACCGTTTGAACAGACGAATTACAGTGACATGACTATCTGCAACAGCCAAACCGTATGGATTGGCTTCGACTTTATAAATTGCAATCCGCCCCAAGGTTCCAAGGCCAGTAGAGTTCCACATCAAATCGTTGTCTTGGAGTATACGCTCAGCACCGTAGGATGCCAACGAATCAGGTTCAATAAATTGAGCTTTCTCAATAGAAAATCCACTCCATTGATTGCATTTTTGAGCTATCACAGGATATTTTTTTATCGTTGAATACTTTGGTGATTTTCCCCGTTGAATATATTCACATACATCCGCCAACCTCACCCATGCCCAATTCTCTGGAATCTGAAACGGCAACTCCTCATCAATACACCGCTCCACGCCGTCCACCAACTCATAATGGGAATTATCCCGCCTGAAAATGATGGATTCGCGCTTGTCCTTCTTAATTTTGCCCTCCCGGACAAGCCGCTGTTTCTCTGCTCGGATGCGTTTCAGCAAAACCTCCGCCGGCTCGTCTGTGGGATCCTGGGGGACAAGCTTGCCCTGGACGGCTTGCTGGAGGATGGATTTTTTGAGGGTTTCGGGGAAAGCACTATTCAGCAGAGATAATTCGCGTTCCATTTCTCCGTGCTTTTCGAGAAACGGCATCAATTCCTTGATTTTTACGACAATGCGGTGTTGTTCTCCAAGTGGGGGGACTGGAACCAAGAGAGAAGTCATGATCTCTCTTCCAACCCGCGGCATCTTTACACCATAGGTAATGCTGTTAATGAGATTGTCAACATAGGGAGATTTTAGATAGTAAACAATATATTCAGGGTTAATTCTACCATATACTCGGAATGGAACAATTTCTGGGGTACAGATGCCATCATCAGGGGCAACAAGGATTTTCAACAGGTATGGGCGCAACTTGCTATAGAGAATGTCACCTTTTGTAAATACTGTCTTATCTCCGACCGCTTTGCGTTCACCGACAGTTTTCCGTTCTACAAGTTTGCCACCTTTTTCGATATCTTCCAGGTCAAGCCCCCATATCGATGGATTAACACTTGTCGCATTTAATTTTTGCTTTGTTTCTGCATAGGTTGAAATACTTCCCAGCCGCACCCATTCCCAACTCTCCGGAATCTCAAACGGAATCTCCAACGGCGTGATGGTATCCCCCACTTTCTCATAAGGAATATTATCGGCTCCCCGGAAGATGATGGAAGGGTTCTTTTCCTGCTTGATTTTCTTCTCCCGAATCAACCGCTCCTTCTCGGCGCGGATGCGTTCCAGCAGTATGCTGGCAGGTTCATCGTTCGGGTTCTGGGGAACCAGCTTGCCCTGCACAGCCATTTGCAGAATAGAATTTTTCAATTGCTGCGCGGTCATAGTATGTCCTCCCGTTCCTCGTACTTACGGCGCTCGTTTTCAATATATCGTTCCAATTCCTCCGCCGTTGGGAGCGTCAACTGATACTTGGAGGCAAAAAGCTGTTTTCCATCGTTCAAAACAGAATATTTCGCAATCGCCTCATTTTTCTCGGAACACAAAATGATACCGATTGTGGGATTGTCGTCCTCGCCCTTTTGCAATTCGTCAAAAATACGGATATAGCTGTCCATCTGCCCAATATCCTGATGGGTCAGCTTGCCCGTTTTCAGATCGATCAGCACAAAGCATTTCAGGATATAATTGTAAAAAACCAAGTCGATATAAAAATGCTCCCCGCCCAGATCAATGTGCTTTTGTCTGGCAACGAATGAAAAGCCGCGGCCAAGTTCAAGCAGAAAGTTCTGAAGTTCTCCAATCAGTGCGCTTTCTAAATCTTTTTCATAGAAATCCGCACTTTGCTTCATGCCCAAAAACTCAAGGACATATGGGTCGTGGATCACATCTTCCGGCTTTTTGGCGGGTTCCGATGAGTGGATTTCTCTGCCCACCGCTTCCTTATCCCGTGACGAGAGAAGCCGCTCATAGAAAAAGCTGTTGATCTGCCGCTCCAGCTGACGGGTACTCCAGTTTGCTTTTTCACATTCTTCCAGATAAAAATTACGTGCTTTCTCATTTTCAACACGCATCAGCATACGGTAATGCGTCCAGCTTAAATTGCTACGCAGTGCGTAGCAATTCGGAAACGTCAAATAGAACTGGCGCATATTCCGCAGATTGGAGGCCGTAAAGCCTTTGCCGAACTCATGGGTCAATTGCTTTGAAAGCTCCTGCAACAGCTGCCTGCCGTATTCCGCACGTTCCGATTTTCCCTGCTGCTCAACGATGCTTTTTCCGATGCTCCAGTAAGCCTGTACCATTGCGGAATTGGCCGCGGAATATGCCTGATTCCGGGCGGTTTCCAGTATCGACCTTATCTGTTCGTAAAACTGGGTATCCATTAATTCATTCATCCGTCATCCTCCGTCAAATCAATTCCAAGTATCCCTGTAACCTGAGCAAGAATCCGGTCAATGTCCGCATTCAGGCTGGCCCGCTTTTCCTGATACTGTTGAATCAGTTCCTTTGGCGGAAGGATTTCTTCTTCCTCGTGAGGATAACCGCAGAGATCGATGTTATAATTCCTCGCTTGCAGTTCGTCCGCCGTGTATTTTTTTGCCTTGTCAAAGCCGTCAATGGTAATTTCTTCGCGATGGCTCCACCAATCCACCGCCGGGGCAAAGTGTTCCAGTTTCATGGGTTTGGTCTTGGAGAAATTTTTATACCCCTCCGGCATATCCAGCCGGTAGAACCATGTTTCTTTGGTAGGACCCGTGCAGTCAAAGAACAGGATGTTGGTCGTGATGGACGTATAAGGAGAAAATACGCTGTGCGGCATCCGGATCACAGTATGGAGATTGAATTCTGACAGCAGTTTTTTCTTGATTGCCACTTTCGCGTTATCTGTTCCAAACAGAAAGCCATCCGGCAGGATCACCGCCGCCCGGCCGTTTTTCTTCAGCCTGTACATGATAACCGACATAAAGAGGTCGGCGGTCTCGCTGCTGGCAAGGTCAGCCGGGAAGTGATTTTTCACATCCGCCTTCTCGTTCCCGCCGTAAGGGGGATTCATCAGCACCACGTCAAACTGGTCGGATTCTGTATAGTCCAGGATATTACGCAGCAGGGAGTTCCCATGATACACCTGCGGCACGTCCAGATCATGAAGCAGCATATTCGTGATGCAGAGGATGTAGGGGAACTGCTTTTTCTCAATCCCGTAAACCGAATTGCTGTAGGCGGTTCGGTCGTCCGTTGTCCTGACCTGCGGTTCCAGTTCCTTAAGCCAGCTGGTAAGGAAACCGCCGGTACCGCAGGCAAAATCAGCCATCCGCTCCCCGATTTTTGGCTGGATCATCCGAGCCATAAAATCTGTGACAGCACGAGGCGTATAGTATTCTCCGGCGGACCCGGCGCTTTGCAATTCTCTCAAAATGGATTCATAGATTTCGCCAAAGGCGTGAATTTCATCATAATCGCTGAGGTCCAAATCGTCAATCACATTGATGCACTGGCGGAGGAGGACGCCATCCTTCATATAGTTGTTGGCATCGGCAAAGGCGGTTTGAACGATGGCTTTTTTGATTGGAGTGTCAGCGGTCACGCGAATGCCCTCAATCTTGACTGTACCATCATCACCCTTGATATCCGTTCCTTTCAGAACTGGAAAGAGGGTATTGTTGACAAAGTTCAGCAGGGTATCCCCCGTCATGACCGAACCGGACTTATCATCGTGAGCCCAATTAGACCAGCAACAGGGCGCGGGGATAATAGAGCGATAATCACTATCGTCCATTTCCCAGTCCTGCTCCTTGGCGTCATATACCTTCAAAAACAGCAGCCACGCAATCTGCTCAATACGCTGGGCATCGCCGTTAATGCCAGCATCGTTCCGCATAATATCCCGCAGCCGTTTTACAAATCCTGATAAATTTCCCATGTTTATCAACCCGCCCTATAGAGTTCTTCTTCCAGTTCCTTTACCGCCCGGAGATAGCCCGCCTTGCCGCCAAAGTAGGAGGCAATCTTAGACGGCTTTCCAAATTTTTTGAAGGGGGCAATCTGAAGAATCTCCGTCTTTTCAATTTCATAAATGCCAGTGTTCATATATTTCTCCAGCAAGGCTTCCAGCACCTCTCTTGCCGCACCGCTGTATTTGCTCAGAAAATCACGTTTCTTTACATTGTTGGCCCGCTCCCGGCGGGTTAATGGCTTTTTGTCAAAGGCCACGTGACAAATAAAGTCAAAATCATCCACATCACTCATAGCTTGCTCCGCTTTCATCTGTTCCAGGTCAATCCCCTGCCTGTTCAGCAGTTCGCGGATCGCGGCCTTTTTTTCCTCGGTGGTCCAGCGCAAAACAAAATTATCAAGAGAAGCGTATTGCCCCAAAATATTTGATTTTGTGTAGTCTACAATGCTTTCCTGCCGCAGAAGTTTCCCATCAACATCATAGACAGAAACGATTTTTCCAAGAATCTGTACCCGGCATCCGCTCTCGTCAACAATGCACTTCCCAACGGTGGGCGGAGGCGGGTCCGTTGGCAGAGTATCGCCCGTACCCTTTGCTCCTGCGGAATACTCCGGATCATATCCATCATCAATCTCAATCGGTCCATCCCAGTCCGGATCGGCAAACAGACGGGTCACATTGCGGAAATCCATAACAGTGAAATGTGTTTTCCCATCCCTCTCGCGCAGACGGGTGCCACGGCCAATGATCTGCTTGAACTCGGTCATAGAACCAATCATCTCATCCAGAACGATCAGTTTTGTCATCTTGCAGTCGGCCCCGGTTGATAAAAGCTTGGAGGTAGTGGCGATTACCGGGTAGGGAGCGGAAACAGAAATAAAGTAGTCCAGCTTGCTCTTTCCGTAGATGTCAGAGCCGGTAATTCTCACCACATAGTCCGGGTTCACCTGGCACATATCGGCGTTTAAGTTTGTCAGAGCCGTCCTCATACGCTCGGCATGATCCTCATTAGCACAAAAGACAATCGTCTTCTGCATCCGGTCAGTGCTTTTCAGGTATTCCGTAATTTCCCGCGCCACCTCATAAACTCGGTCTTCCAAAATAATCGTATAGTCAAAATCGCTGTTGGTGTATATCCTGTCCTCAATAGGCTGTCCAAATTTATCAAGTTGCCCTTTATAGGGGCGCCAGCCTTCTCCAATATTCGTTTTCACATTGATGACCTTAAACGGAGCCAAGAAACCGTCATCGATTCCTTTACGCAGGCTGTATGTGTAAATTGGCTCACCAAAATAATCCATGTTGGAAATATACTTCGTTTCCTTTGGCGTTGCCGTCATGCCGATTTGTGTTGCGGAGGAAAAGTAGTCCAGAATTTTGCGCCAGTTGCTGTCCTTCTTGGCTGACCCTCTGTGGCACTCATCAACAATAATAAGGTCAAAAAAATTCGGCTGAAACAGTTCCGCCAAACGAGATACAGCTTCATCTTCCTGTTCAGAGTCACCGCTGTCATCCGAAGAACCGGCAAGCTGCTGGTACAACGAGAAATACACCTCGTAGGAAGTGATGGTAGTAGGATTATCCCTGGAGAAGTTGACTTTATGAATTGTCTTCTCCAATGGCTTAAAGTCCTGATCAATGGACTGATCCACCAAATTGTTGCGATCCGCAAGATACAGGACTTTTCGTTTTAACCCACTTTTCAAAAGGCGGTAAACAATCTGAAAAGCGGTATAAGTTTTGCCTGTTCCGGTGGCCATTACCAGCAAAATCCGCTCCTGACCTCTTGCAACCGCTTCGACCGTTCGGTTGACGGCATTTTGCTGATAGTAGCGGGGCGGATAAGTGCTTTGGCTGGAATAGTAAGGCTGATGAATGACCCTCTTTTCATTAACAGATACGCCGCTGCCATTGTTCGTTCCGTTTTCCCATCGGGCTGTCAGTTCTTCGGGAGAAGGAAATCCGTCCAAGGGCAATGTACATTCCTCTCCGGTTAAAAAGTCATATTCTTGAAAGCCATCGCCATTGGAACTGTAGGCAAAAGGAATATCCATCATGGCGGCATAAGTTTTTGCCTGCTGCAATCCGTAAGAAACAGAATGGTTGTTATCCTTTGCCTCGACGATTGCGATGGGCTTATTGGGCGCAAGATATAAAACATAATCCGCTTTCTTGGGCGTCCCGCGAGCGACAAGGTTTCCTCTCAAATTGATGCGCCCATCTGTGATCCTTGTCTCCATTGTAATACGTTCCAATCCCCAGGAGGTTTGAATAGCTGGGGTGATGTAGTGAAGCTTAATATCTTCTTCTGTCATTTGTTTCTTATCCAGGATGGTATTCATATTCACCCTCCTTGGTTCTTATAATCTAAAATTATCGGAAGTTAGTGGGCTTAAATAACGGACGCCTCGTTCAGGCAAGCCTACAAAAACACATGTTAAATTATACCATGAGGCCCTTTAAAATACAATAGCGGGTGATTTTCGTTTTTCATTTAAGATACAGTAGGGATACCCGCCCTTTCAGGACTTTCACCAAAGTTGCAAGCAGTGTCTGATGTGGTATAAAAAAAAGTTGACAGCTTATTCTCAAGGATTTCATAATAAAACCAAGAGAATAAGGAGGAATGCAAAGTGGCACGTAAATATGACCATGAATACAAAGTACAGACAGTAAAGCTGGCTAAAGAAATTGGCGGAGTTAAGGCAGCTAAAGAATTAGGGATTCCCGAAGGAACCATCCATACATGGCTGAAGGCAGTCAGGGCTGGCACACTGGACATTGGAGAAGGCTCACATACTCCAGCCAGCGCAATGAGCCTGTCAGAAGAGATTGCTATGTTACGTAAGTGTGTTAAGGAGCAAGATAAGGAAAACCGTCGTCTAAAAGAAGAGAAGGAGTTTCTGGAGGAAGCAAGCGCTTTTTTCGCAGCCAGCCGTCGGAGGTCAACAAAAACCAGAGAATGAGCTTTCTGGCTTTGAAAACGGAGGACGGCGGGATCACAGGGAAAATCGCGTTTTATTACAGGATGCTTGGTGTCAGCCGGCAAGGCTTCTATAAATATCTGGCTAACAAAGACCGCCCATGGAAGTATCAAGAACTGGCGGATGTCATGAAAGGAAGCGTCAGTGAGGATGAATGTAACGATACTTATGGGAGAATCCGTATGTATCAGGCATTGCTACTGAAACAGCCGCAGGGGGTACATATCCCCAGTGAGCGAACTGTATACCGGGTCATGGATCTGGTCGGCCTTAGCCATCATCCAAAGAGGAAACCAAACGGGATCACAAAAGCCGACCGGGAAGCCATGAAATCAGATGATCTGCTGAAATGGGACTTCTATTCGGATGCTCCGTTGGAAAAATGCGTTACTGATATCACGGAGATAAAGGCATCCGATGGGAAACTGTATGTATCCGCGATTTTCGATTGCTTTAATCTTGGCGTCCTCGGTCTGGCAATGGAGACAAACATGAAAGCGGACCTGTGTGTCCATACATTGGAAAACGCTCTTATCTCTTATCCTGCTTTGGAAGGTGCCATAATCCATAGTGACCGGGGAACGCAATATACCAGCAAAGCGTACCGCCAGACGATCCGGAAACACCATATCCGGCAAAGCATGAACCGTTCTGGCGGACGCTGCCATGATAATGCCCGCTACGAGAGCCTATGGGCTAGGATGAAGACAGAACTTCTCTATGATCGCTATGATATACAACAAATAATAGTAGAGCAACTAAAGACTCTTATCTGGAGATACTTTCTCAGTTACTGGAATAACAGGAGGATCTGTTCTGCCAATGGTGTGCTTTCCCCTATGCTAAAACGAAGACAATATTATGAAGCTTTGGCGTTAGTGGCATAGTCTGCAATATCTTTGAGAAAAATGTGTCAACTAATATTGACAATATCAGTTCTTTCCTCCATTCGCCTTGACGGGGAGAAAGCGTTTACAACTTACCAAGGTGGAACAACCGGAGAACGCTTTGTTCAGTATTTGAAAGAGATGCTGCTTCCAACTCTCCGGTCTGGCGACATTGTTGTGATGGAAAACATGCATTCTCATCATGTCAAGGCTGTCCGGGAAATTCTGGAGGCAAAAGGTATGAAAGTGCTGTATCTTCCGTCCTATAGCCCCGATCTTAATCCCATTCAAAAAATGTGGTCCAAGATGAAAGCTATTCTCCGCTGCTGGAAAATCCGCAACCTGGACCAGATCCCTGATGCTATCCATAAGGCTCTCGCTTGTGTTTCTCAGATCGATTGCGCGCATTGGTTTGCCGCTTTTGATTATTGTTAGTTTTTTTGATGATTGCTATAGAAATATAGATTAACCAAAATATTATTAAAACTAATAAAATACTATACTATTAATATACAGCTATATGTAATATTTACCTCATGCCCCTTTATAATACGGCTTTTTCGGATGAAATTTATATTTCGTTCGGGACACATGTTTAAGAAAATGATTGAAGCCTACGAAAACTCCATTAAGTAAAATTAGCGACATTTTTTAGGGATGATTGTCAAAGAGCACACGCCAGGGATTTCAAACCGATCCCTCAAGTGTGCTCTTTGGTTTTCTTGATTATTTTATACATTTTTTGCAGCAATAATTTGATCGGATATTCCCCGGAATATCCATTTTTCACCTTTATAAAGTGTGAGAAACCTATTTACTTTCTTTTTATCTGGTTGGTTTTGCAATAATTTAGCTTTTGCTGTATAAATCATTGCTTGTTGTATCTTTTCAACTGTTATAGTTGGTAAAAGGCTGCTTAAATTTATAACCCGAGAGCTAACACTTTTTACACGGTTTCGATTTAATTTTTCTTCATTTGGTGTAAGATAATAAGACATTTTTTCAATATCTGTATTTACTAATATCGTTCCATGCTGGCATAAAATCTTGCCATTTGTATAAAATGCATTCCCGCTGAATTTTTTACCAAATACTAATAAATCATTCCGTCCATTAAACATAACCTTTAAGCCAAAATATTCTAGATAGCGTCTACTCGAGTTAGGCGCGAATAGCAACCCAAATAGCGATACAACGAACGTGTACCGCAGCGATAAAAGCATCTGAGGTTTTAGCATAGCGAGAGGCAATCCCTCTCCATCGTTTCAGGGCTAAAAAACAGTTTTCTACCAAGTGACGCAGTTTATAGAGATATTTGTCATAGTCACGCTATTCTTTACGGTTCTTCTTCGGCAGAATAACGGGTTCCATCCCTGCCGAAACCGCATATGCCAGAATATCATTTGTGTCATAACCCCGATCTGCCAGCAGAGCTGATGCGGAAATACCCTCTATCAGGTGGACAGCTTCTTTACAATCCGCTCGGGTACCTTCTGTAACAGGGACTCGGACTGGCATACCATGCGCATCCACGGCCAGATGTATTTTGGTGTTGAGCCCCCTTTTGTCCTGGACATATCCTGATTGCCGCCCTTCGCTCCTGCTGCGTGGGGATGCACTTTGATATGACTGGCGTCGATCATCAGCCATTCATAATCCGGCTCATCAATCAGAATTTCCAAAAGTTTTTCCCATACACCTTTTCTCTGCCAACGGATAAATCTCTGATGAACGCTGCCCCACTTTCCATAATCGGGAGGCAAATCTCGCCAGGGTGCTCCTGTTCGCAATACCCAAAACACCGCGTTGATAAAACGACGGTTATCCTCTGCAATCCCGCCCCACTGTCCGCGCTGCCCCGGTAAATGGGGTTCAAGCAGTGCCCACACGTTATCGTTTATGTCGTGGCGGTGATAGAAAGCTCCCATCGTTCTTTCCCCCTACCTTTTAAGATGCTTTCATTCTATCATAATCCATCCCTCTTGTGTAGACACTATCTAAAATGAATTTTGATTTATTCCAGATATTTAGTAAACTATTATCACCTGTTACATCCCTATTTTCTGGATTATTTAAACTTTTGTTTTTTTCTATTCTCTTTTTAATCTTTACATTCTTTCTTTTTTCATAAAATATAAAATTAACCCTTTTAAAGTTACGGCTGACAAATTACGGGCACCTTATATCCGATTCAAATACCATAATTTTTTCCGCTGGCTTTGGGTTGATTTTTCGGAACGAAAACAACATAGAGGAGAATTTAAAGAATATGGATTCACTTTCTTTGTAGGCCGCCAAGGTGCTGGAAAGACTGTTTCTATGGTCAATTATTTAAGACAGATGCGCCTTATTTATCCAGACTGCCTTATTATTACAAACTTTAATTTTTCTGACGCTGATTTTATTATGAAAGATTGGAATGATTTACTCAATATTCGCAATGACACTCGTGGTGTTATTTTTGCCATTGACGAAATCCAAAGCGAGTATTCTTCTATGTCCTGGAAGGATGTCCCGGAAAACTTGCTTTCTGAAATCTCCCAGCAGCGCAAGCAGCGGGTTAAAATTGTTGCAACAGCACAATTCTTTTCCCGTGTAGCAAAGCCTTTGCGGGAGCAAGCCAATACAGTTGTTGTCTGCTCTACACTTTGGGGACGGCTAACCCGCAATAAAATTTATGATGCCGTAGATTATGCGGTTGTATTGGATAATCCCAATATCGTTAAAAAAAAGCTTCGTCCTTTGGCAAAATCAAGCTTTGTGCAGTCTGATAGCTTGCGGGCCTGCTTTGATACCTTCGAAAAAATCGCAAGAATGCGGAAAATTCAATTTATTCCTCGTAATGAACGTTAGCAAGATGCAATCAAAAAAACCAGGGTGTTTTATCCCTGGTTTTCTTTTGCTTTATCTCGTTCTATAGTTTCAGTTATAGCTCTGTTAATAAAGCTATTTACACTTTCATTTAAATTCATTGCATGAGATCGGATAATTTCTTTTTTTCCTTTATTTACTCTTACTTTAATTTCGTCATAAACCTTTGCGTTATATCTATCCTTTACAACACTTGATGTTTTTCCCATTTTTCTACCTCCTAAATAAATATTTATATTTTATCATAGTTTTCATAGTGGGTACAGTATTAAAAACTAATAAAAAAATACTGGGTACATTTGTTTAATTTGCCAATATACATAGTGGGTACAGTATGCTATAATATATTTGTAAGGCAAGGATAATAAATCCTTTATGAAAGGAAGTGAGGAAATGGAAAACGGAATGACAAATGCTGAATTTAATTCATTCTTGGAAACGCTTGCACTACTAATTGAAAGCAAGGCTGTTACAGTCCAAGATGCGGCCGAAATTGTTCGTCAGGCTAAGACGAAATAAAAAAAGGATAGCGGCTCTAACCTGATAAGTTCACCGCTATCCCAACACCTTGAAAGGCGAGCCGGAAGCCTTGCTTCGGCCGCCTTGATTATAACCTAGTAAGGCTAAAAAATCAAGTAGCTGGAAATCCACCAGCTTAGCGGCACCGGGGCTAGTTTTTAGATTGGGAGCGCAAAAATCTATGGATTATCACTTTTTAAATAAAGCGGTGACAATATGCTACACTCGATTAAACGAACAACAACGAAATGCAGTGTTAGCTAGTTTTTG
>RAZJ01000044.1 GCA_003612625.1 bacterium 1XD42-1
TGTGATAAACTTTTTACGTCATTCATTTGACATGAACCTCCTGTGTTTTGATGGGGCGGTTGCCAGACCTTCCCCATTCTACCACACTGGAGGTTCTTCCTTGTGCTAAAGCCTTTTTTATCCACCCCCGGTATAACTGGGGGTTTTTCTTGCCTACTCGGCGACAAAAATAATGCAAAGAGCAGGGATCTACTCTTCGCATTTAATTTTATAATTTACAAATAATTTACACTGCCAAAAATTTTGTTGACATTTTTTTTTTTTATGTTACAATAGTTAAGAGAAAAATTTTTAGAAGGGCCTGTAGCTCAGTGGGGAGAGTATTCGGTTCGCATCCGAAAGGTCGAGAGTTCAAATCTCTTCAGGTCCACCATTCCATTCTATATCCGAACCAGAAAAGGCGGCAAAATCGCTGTCCTTTTCGGGGAGGGTATCAAGGACTGAACGTAATAGTTCAGTCTTTTTTTGTTCGTCTGTTAGATTATATGTAACAATCAACTTATCATCATACAAGTAAACTGAATTTACAAAACAATCAATAATGCTTTCATTATATTCTTCCAAAGTATCCGTAGTTTCTCTCAAGAAGCGGGAAAGCATAAAAGTAATATGCTTTTCTGTTAATACTGGCTGCTGAATTTTACAGGTATCAATATCAAACTCAAGCTTCTCTTTAGCCGCTTCCAGTTCGGCAAGCCTGGCCTGTGTTGTCTTTGAAAATATACCCTGCTCCATAGCGGCAATTAAATTATTGATGCTTTTTTGCGTTTCGGCAAATACTTTAATTCCTCATTTTGAGAATTTTCCTTTGCGGATAATTCTGCACACCGTTTTGCAATTAAAGCAACCTTGTCTGGCTGTAATATATGTTTTATTGTTTCATTTACAACAAGATTTTCCAGCCATTCTTTCCGTACAATCTTTTTATTGCAATCAGAACGCTTCCGCTTCTTTGTAGAACAGATGTAATAATGGTGCTTCTCACCGGATTTCCCTGTTCCACTTTCACCTACCATGCCAGCTTCGCAATACCCGCAATATAGCTTTCCTGATAGTAAATACTTCATACCTCTTTTTCAGTCAGTCCCGGTACAGCTTCCCGCAAAGCAAAAGCGCCTGTGCCGCGAAAAGCGTCAGCACAAGCGCCGCATAAGCAGAGCGTCAGTTTCGGGGGGACGGGTTCGATCAGGCCGATGCTGACCGCCAGGGCGTGGTTGATGCCCCGGATATGTTTCTCGTCCAGCCTGCCGACGTAGCCGGACAGCCGCCGCTTGTCCACGGTGCGAATTTGCTCCAACAGGACAAGGGAGGGCTGCGTCAGTCCGTTCCCGGCGTCCAGGTAGTAGTGGGTGGGCAGCTTGGCCTTGACGTTGGCCTTGCTGGTGATGGCGGCGATGATAACGGTGGGGCTGTACTTGTTGCCCACGTTGTTCTGGATGATAACGACGGGCCGGGTGCCTTTCTGCTCCGAGCCGATCCCGTGGCCCAGGTCGGCGTAATATAGGTCGCCGCGCAAATATGTCCTGCTCATGGTGTTTGACCTCCCCATAAAAATTAGACGGCCTGCGCCGCCTATGTAGGAGCCGGACAGCGTGACATATCAAGGTTGGCAGAGCATAAACGCTCCCGTTTCCATAAACCTGGCCCGCTGTCCGGCTTATATGAAAGCAAGCCTATTTGTCCGCGACACCCCGGCCCGCTGTGGGAAGTCATCAAACGGCTGGCGGCACCAGCTCCACGGGAATTTCACCCCCGGCAGGTTCTCTGTCGGCTGTTCTCATTGTCTGCGACGGCTTCACGCTGGAAAACGCTATCACGCTCGGACTGTGACTGAACAGGAGTATCATTGTCCCTATTGTCGGTCGTGGCCGTACCGGGAGCCGCCCGGTATTTCATGGCCGCTGGTTCTCGCTCCATGCCGGACGGCAGACCGTGGACGAATTGATGATGTGGCATCCCGCTGTCTTGTCCGGCACATCCTGGCGCGGCGGCAAAGGTAGCTTGCGGCAATAGGAATGTGCTTGATGAATGGGTATGAAGTTTTCAAAGGTCAAACCCATTCACCGTAAAGGACGAGGAACAGGTGGAAGGCTTTCCATCGCCCTCCACCTGTTTCCTCACTCAAACGCGAAAAGTGTAGTCACCCTTGAAAAATTTCTTTGAGATTTTTGAGGGCTATATCCACGCTGAATTTTACAGCCCTTTTTGTGCATCCCTCCATATCTGCAATCTGTTCGTATGCAAACTCCCCAAAGTAGTACAGCACCAAACGGCGGCGCTGCTTTTCAGGAAGTTTAGCGATTGCCTGATGCAGCTTGTCCACTTCTATTCGCTGAAAAACGGTTTCCTCCACGCTCTCCTGGGGCTTTGCGGCCCGTTTGTTCAGCGTCGCCTCCGTCACCTCGGACTTTTCATAGTGCCTGTCCACTTCATTGAAAAAAGAAAGATCGTCCAGTTCAAACTCGTTGAACGCATCGAACAGGGTCTTGTCGATCTCCATCCAGCGTTTTACTTTGCCGCCGTCTGTAAACGCCAGAAAGTAACGCGGATGGGCGGTATTGATGCCAGCGGTGTATATCTCATAGGGGTTTTCTTCATCCCTCCGGCGCTTGGGCCGGGGATCAAGGTTTTTTGGATGGCTGTCTGCCATTTTGTTTTACCTCCAATCTGAATTTTTGAAATTCAGACTGGAGGGCGGGCCACGACAGCGAGGGGTTAAAGCAGGGCTACATTGTAGAGGTGTAGCTTCTACCTGCTGAATAGAAAAGCCCCATGCAAAAACGAGGATTTTTTTAACCGTTCATCCTCGCTTTTGCATAGAGCCTCATAGATAGTCGCTGCTTTTGATAAGCAGCGGGCTGGTCGTATCAGACCAACGCAAAGAAATCCCTCCAAACTCAAAACGGGTCTGGAGGGCGTGAGCCGTTTTTAGGCACAGCAAAACAGCCCACCCAAAACACCGTTTTTTATTAGGTGGGCTTGCTTATTTACTTTTCAGCTTAGTCAAAAGAGATATGTTATCTCTTATATAAGGATATTTCACCTCGTTTAACTGGCACTCACATATCTGTAAAATGGTGATGATATTTCCAACTTACAGAGGTGAGCTTATGAATAATCAAAACGACAGGTTCAAACTTGACTTCATGCCCATTGGCCAGGACATCAAACGGGGCCGTAAGGCCAAAAACGTAACGCGAGAACAACTTTCGGAAGTAATTGGTTATGCTCCCCGGCATATCCAGGCTATCGAAAACGAGGGGCAAACACCGAGCGTGGATTTACTGTTTCAGCTTGCCGAAATGTTTGACGTTTCTCTTGACCGGCACATATTCAAAGATAGGGATAACGTGAAAAGCTCTGTGCGGCGGCGCGTGGATACGTTGCTGGATGGGCTGGTTGACAAAGACCTTGTTATTGTTGAGGCGGTCATAAAGGGGATACATCAGGCAAAAGAAGTGCCAGAGGAATAGCACAAGTCCAATAAAAGCAGAGCCGATGATCTGGTGGTTTGCTCACAAGTTCATCGGCTCTGCGTCTATGCGTCTGGCTCTTTGATGACGGTAATTTTTTGTTGTTGCACCTCAATAAGCGTTTCCTGCTTGCATTTAGGGCAATATAGCGGAAAATTCAGCAGTACAGTATCGTCCCGTATCCTGTCATGGGTTTTATTGACGCAGACAGGACACCTTATCCATTTTTCTGACTTCATGGTGTACCTCCTATTTTTGAAATTAGCCTGTCAGAAAGCATTGTCATAGGTAAGACCGTTTAGAAGTCCCTCCCAGGCGTCAGGATGCTTAACGAAATAATACGGACACTCCTTGCCTATCACATCATAGTGGCGGAGAATGTCATCCCGGCCCAACCCATAGGTCTTTATGAGCCAGTTCAGCAACTGCACCAATGCGTCTAACGTGTCCTGTGAAAACTGACCGGTATCATCAGAATGACAGCATTCAATAGAAATCGTATCGTCATTCCTTTGATTAGAGCAGTATGCAATTGCATCTAAGGGAACGCATTGAATAATTTTACCATCCATCCCAATTACGAAATGGCTGCTTGCATACGTTTCCTTTGTTTCGGCCAAGTTCTTAAAATAACTCCTGTTTTGCTCTGCTGTTGTCCCCGGATTGCCGGTGTAGTGTACGACAACGCCGTTTACCTCGCTCAACGCAATTCCAGGTCGTGAGTATTCATTGACCGGCAAGATGTCCTGAACGATCCAATCGGGAATTGTGATCTCTCCAGGAATGGCAGGCTCTATCGGAACAATAGGCAGTTCTGAAAGAGCGGGATCATCTGGCTCCATATTCCCATCAGGCAATTCACTGTCAGGCGCAGAAGCCAGATGCTCCCTGATATAAAGCACCCCGCGTACCATAAGAATAATCATCAAAGCCAGCAGAAGGAAGATCGCACCGCGTAAAGCATAGGCGATCATCAGCCTTCTGCCGCGCTTTTTTCGCCTTGCTCTGACGGATGCTTGGCGCTCCCGTACTGTCACGGCTCAAAAACCACCTCCTTCCCGTCCGATTTTAGAATCATGGTAACTTTCTCACCGTCATAGCCAACAGACAGGGCTGGGTCATTTGAAATCTTCAGACAGCCAACGCCATCCCTGCCGCATAGATAAACGCGGTCGGAATCCATGCGGTTGATAAAGTACAGCCCCTGCTCGGTCAGGCAGAAGTCAGAGGCAACTATATTCCGAAACGGCCTTGTCTTGTGGGTCTTGGTGTCATACGCTGTCAGCAGAGAATTTTCGTTGATGAAGTAGATCGTCCGCCCATCAAACGCTATATTTCCCCTGGTGGGAATGTCCAGCACTTTCGTTCGCTGGATCGTCCTGCCTACTTCCGTAATCCCATCATTCGTAATGAAAAAAAGGCTGTCGTTGTTTAAGAAAAAGCCATAGCAGTATTGCAGAAACATCCAGGTATCCCCCACGGTATAGTCAATTCCCAGCAGAGAGCGCCCGCTGTCCGTTATTTTCTCAAAAATAACCTGTTCCTCAAAGGTTTCTGTATCAAGCTGGACGATGGACACCTGGGTAACTGTGCTGTTATAGCTGCCGACCCGATCCACATACTGTTCTGTGCGGGAGGTCATATAATAAATATACGGGGCGTCCATATAAACGGCCTTGATGGATTCCCCGTCCGAAAAGACCCCAAACAGCGGAGAGAGAGCCAAATCCGTCAAAGCGCCGGTTGCCCGGTTCTCCAGAGAGTATGTCCGCGTCTGATCGTCGAAAATCACGCTGTAAGTTTCCGACACACTTTGCGAAGATGAATTGAATATCCCGCTTGCGGATTCTGTGACAGAGCAGCCGGACAGCGAGATCAACACCAGCAGGCAGAGCGCGGCAACCCCGCAGCCTCTGACGAGTTTTCTTCCAGACTGCCAGCAGTTTGTGTTTTGCCGCAGCACCCACCATATCATGAGGGCGCAGCACACAGCGGACAGGCCGAGCAGGGCCAGCAGCTCCTGGGGGGAACGCTCCGAAAAAATCACGATGGGTTCACCTGTCAGTGAATCCTCCACAGAGGAAGCCCCCTCCAGAAAGCCGGTTGCCAGCAGGAACGGCAGGGGCAGCGGCAAGCGGTAGCAGATCTGCCTGGACAGTCCGATGTACGGTATCAAGGTGGATGCCACTCCGATCACCACCGTCAAAGCATATTTCTTCACCAAAACGGAGGTAAAGAGCAGCAGGGCGGCGAGATACACCGAGCCAAAACAGCGCAGGACGGTCAGAATCAGATACGCAGCCAGCAGGGAGATGTTTTTTGTACTGCCTCCGAAACTGGCGATACTCTGGACAGGGTATTCCCCATGGGGCAGACCATATTTCATCCCGAAGAATACAAAACGAATCAGGGCCAGCCCTCCGCAGAGAGCGAACACGGCGCAGAGGGTCATTACGGCTTTGCTCCTGGCACTCTTGCGGCTCTGCGGTGCCGTCCGCAAAAGCGCGTCCATCTGGCAGCTATACTCCGAGCAAAAAACCGTAGCGGCCAAAATCAAAATGACAAGGAACAGAGGGAAGTCCAGCGTTTGGGAGGAAAACAGCCCCGCCCAGCCGTTTGTTTTCAGAAAGTAACGATTGCCGGTGTTCTCACAGATATATAAATATTGCTGATACACAGCTTCAAATCCATGCTCATGGGCCAAAACTGTGTTGACTTCCGTGATCTGCCGCTCATACTGTTCCTCTGTGATCTGGCCGCTGTAATAGCTTTCCTGGGACCCTGAGCGGGTACTGCGGGCCTCCGTGATGGCCTGGGCCTCTTGTTCCAGCCAAGCGGCCTTTTCCTCTGTGTACGCCCCGTCCAGCCGTTCAAGATACCACTCGTATTCCTTGCGATATTCTTCCATCGCGCTGTTCTGCGGCCTGTCGGTTGCAGCCAGCCAAACCGTACTGACCAGGAGCGCAGCCAGGATATAGAACAGGCCCCGCTGCATGACCATCAGTTTTTTCCATTCATAAGAGAAAACACTCATTTTGCCCTCCCAACACAGCGGTGGCAGTTTTCCGCTGACAGAAAATAGATTGCGGTAACAAGCACAAAGCCCGCTGTCAAAGAAATCCAAACTGCGGCCTGCCAAGTCAGGACGGGGAACCCGCCCAGGTTCACAAACTCCGTTTTGCCCAGGAGAACACGGTTGGTCAGCAGAGAATAAGGGTTCAGCGCCTTTGTCCAGAAGAAATTGGAGTAGGCGCAGGCGGCTCCGCTGACAACCAGCACTATACAGAGGGCAAAATTGATGACAAACGGGAGCAAGGCATTTTTCCAGAACATCGAAACCAGCAGCCAGAGCATCCCAATCACCCATGTGCCAGCGCATTTAAGTGCCGCAGACAAGAGGACATACTGGAAAATGCTGAGATTAACGGAGACTTCCGCAAAGTTCGGAATCGCGAACACCGGCAGGGTCAGCCCTTCCAAGGTCTGAAAGGAGGCCGCAAAGCCAATCAGGTCAAGGAGAGAAAACCACAGCGAGGTCAAAAGCAGAAACAGGGTGGCCGCGAGGATTTTCGCCAGGGCTGTTTTTCTGCCGCCGTTAGGACTTACCAGTAACAGCATATCCATCTGCGTTTCCCGCTCGCTCACAAAGGTTCCGATGATCCCATAGAGGCAGAGCAGGAGGGTCAGGATGATGGAAAAATCATAGTTCAGATAGTAATTGCACATTTCCCGATAGGAAAAGGCGGGGATGGTGCGGCCAGCATAGAGGTTATAGATCGCGCCGCTCTCCCTCTGCTGATAGACCGCTCCCCGTTCCCCATAGAGCGCGGCGCTTTGCCGCGCTCTGTTTGCCACTTGCTCCGACCGGCCGCTGTACTCATAGGAATACTGCATAGGCTGCACAAAATACTTGTCCAGCAGGTTCCTGTCGCTATACAGGTTCCCGGTCATCGTATTGGGGTCATCGGTGGCGGTGCTTGCGGTCATATCCGATGTGGCCTCCACAAGTGGCTGATAAACCGCAAGCAGGCGTTCGATCTTCTCCGGGGTGATTTCACCCTGGTATTCCTCATAGAGCTGCCAATGAAGCGTGTGCCAGCTCCGCTCTCCGTTCCCGTCTGTCAGATAGGAGTAGGATTTGTATTCGCCATAGATTTTGAACAGGTTGGCGAGGCTGAACACCACAAAGAGCGCCAGGATGGAGCGTTTGCAGAACTGCTTGATAAATTCATACCGTATCAGACGTATCATGGCGCTCCCCCCTGCAATAGTATAAGAACACATCCTCCAGGTTGGGCTTGACAGGCTGTACGGTTTTGATCGGGCATCCATCCTCAACAATGCGGAGGGTAAACTGTCCGTCCTCCTGCTTCATGTTGCTGACGCAGTACATATCGGTCAGCAGCGCGGCATCCTCAGCCCCGGCGGTTACATTCCACACCTTGCCCTCAATCCCCTGTTCCAGCGCGGCGGGCGTCCCCTGCATGAGCAGCGTCCCTTGTTTCAGCAGCAGGATTTCCCGCGCGATGCACTCAACATCCGAAACGATGTGGGTCGCCAAGAGGATTGTCCGGCCCTGAGCAAATCGGGAGATCAGGTTCCGAAACCGTATCCGTTCGCTGGGGTCAAGACCGGCGGTAGGTTCGTCCAGAATCAGAATTTTAGGGTCGGACAGCATGGCCTGCACGATACCGACACGCTGGCGCATACCGCCGGAGAGCGCACCGATTTTCTTGTCCTGCGCGTCCGTCAGGTTCACCGTGGCCAGCAGTTCCGAAACCCGGTCTTGTGCATCATGGGTAGGGATGTCTTTCAGCGCACACATATAGAGCAGAAAATCTTTGACGGTAAAATCCCGGTAAAAAATGGGGTACTGCGGCATATAGCCGATTTGGGACAGGAACACTTTGCCCAGCGTCCGCACATCCTGACCGTCCACCCGGATCGTGCCGCGGTCCCCCCGCAAAATACCCACAAAGGTATTGATGAGCGTTGTTTTCCCAGCTCCGTTTTCACCCAGCAGGCCGTACACGCCCTCGTTTAATGTTGCGGTAAAATTTTTCAGCGCGTGCTTGCTTTTGTATTGCTTTGATACGCCTTCAAATGTAATCTCCATGTTATTCTCCAAATGTAAATGTGGATACCAACGTATCAACTTCGATAATGCTGCCTCCGAGAACGACTACGGCGGTTTTGGCCCCGTCCAAAAGGTAAATCCTGGGGATGCGGTTGAAATATGTGGGGTCGGAGTTCTCGATCACTTCGGTAGCAACCAATGCGCCGGAGGCCACGTCATAGACGCGAACAGTCAGATTGCTGCCCAGAACAGCGGTTGCCACATAGTTCCCCTGCTCAGAGCCGTACACGCCGTCTTTGCCCTCACCGCTGGCAGAGAAGGAAAGCGTATTGGCGCTGCCTGTTGCCCGGTCCACCCAAAGCAGCGTTCCATCGGCCTGGGTAAAGGTCTGCGGGAAAAACAACCGGCTGACGCTGCTCTGTATTTCTTCCATTTCATAGCCGGACGGTTTTGTGAGCTTCAGACCGCTGCCATCCACGGCGATGCTCCCGTAGATGGAAAAGTCTTCCTCGCCGTCTACCGCAGGAATTGAGCTGCCGCTGCCATAGAACACGATCTGGCTGTTATCCTGGGCAAAGGCAGCGCCGCTCAGCATGGAAACACTGATGCTGGCTGTCCCGGCGTCTTGGGCCGTGTCCAGGAGAGTAGTCAAACTCCCGCTTTCCAGGTCATACAGATACAGCCCGCCCAAGGCGGCGAAGGCCAGCTTTTTTCCGTCTGTGGAGGCCGTTACGCCCCCGGTTTCGCTGACAACAAAATCCCCCTGCAAAAGCTCATCCACCGCGATCTCTTTATTCAGAGAGAGCGAGCTGTCGTAGATGTACGCCATCATGCCGCTGTCGCCCATGCCGGAGAGAATGTAGCCCCCGTCAATGGCCTTGGCTTCAAAGTCGCGCAGGGGCGCTTCTGCGGTGGCCAGCACCGAGGAAGTCCCAGTGTCGTAGAGGTACAGCTTGTCTGCCAGCACAAAAAGCGTTCCGTTCCCGGCATAGGCGCAGCTCTGGAGCTTGCCGCCAAACAGGGCGGGGTCGAAGGTGCAGGAAGAAGGGGACTGTCCCGGCTGTCCGTCAGGGGTCGGAACAGAAACCACAGGAGTGTCGGAGGGGGTGCTTCCTGAAACCACAGGAGTGTCGGAGGGGGTGCTTCCTGAAACCGCAGGAGCCGGGGAATCCGCTTTACCGCAGGCGGACAATGCCAGGGTAAAAAGCAGCGCCAATGTTATGCAGAGTGTCTTTTTCATGTTCAGTTCTCCTTATACAATAAAATAGAATTGGTCTTAAAGAACGGGCCGGAGGCTCCGCCCTGGGGGACGGCCACACAGTAGAAGGTGTTAAACTGCCCCAGCTTGTCCGGGTCGATCACGGCTTCAAGCTCCATAACGCTGCCTTTGCTCAATGTAATGGAGCAGGAGGTGCTTCCGTCAAATTTCACCGGCTGATGATCCAGGAAAAAAGCGATGCTGTAACTTGTTCCGGCTGTGCCGCACATGGTAAATCGCAGGGGAACAGGAGTGGAAATGCACAGGTTGTCATAGGTGATACCGCCGTCACAGGAGAACGTATAATAGATCCCGCTGTCCAGCGTGTCCATGCTCACACCGCCCCAGCCGTATTTGGGAAGCTCGTTTTCCACATACTGCGCTGTGGCCTTTTCCTCCCGCACTCCGCTTTGTGAAAAGATTTCCCGGACAGGCGGAAGGTCTGAATGGGTGGCGGGCGCGTCTGCGTTGAACTTCAATTCAACACAGGAATCCAGCGTCTTATGATACCAGCCATAGCTGGAGGTGGATTCCATATCCGGCTGGAAGTCCGGGTTCGTGATGCTCACCACGGTCAGGGTCAGCGTATCGCCGGTGCTGCCGGTCACAGGCTCAAAGAGGAAGGAAAAGGTCTGATCCTCTGCTGTGGGGAAGCTGTGGCAATACTCATACTCCGCTGTGGTATCGTTCACCTTGTAGGGCTGGGGCTGGCCGTCCAGAAACAAGAGAAATCCAACAGTATCCATCTTGCCGGAGAGGGAGAATCGGTAGTCCAGCCGAAATTCGCCGCCGTCATAGGGGAAGGGCAGGCGCTCCCCGCTCTCGGAGAAATCAGCCGAAGCAGCTTCGTGGGTGAGCATTGCCAGAAATCCGGCGTCCTCCTCCGCCGCCTCAAACGGGTTTGCCGCAACAGCCTGTGACGGCGGGGGCGTACTGTCTGGAATGGCATAGTTCCCGCAGGCGGCGAGGGATAAAAGTGCGCCGCACATCAGGGGAACAGCGATCAATCGTTTTCGCATACATGGCCTCCTTTGCTTTGATGGGTCGAGTATAACGGGCAAAGGTCAAAATTCGGTCAAGAAAAGCGAAATGCCGCCCAAGTTTTTTGGGCGGCATTTCGTTGTAAACACCTATCAAATTTCCCCATTGTCAAAACGGCTGAATGGGCAGTTACTTATTATTGATAACCGCCTGATAAATGAGAAATTTTTCTACGAAAATTTATTTTATGCCTTCTTCCTTGATCTTATATATTCTAAATGCGCAATCCTTTTCCAGACGAATAGCTGCCCAATTTCTCCCAATCTGTCTCACAAAATAATTTTCGTCCTCTGGAAATATCTGTTTTGTCATAAATCTTAACAGATCCAGTGCTTTGTCAGATTCTTTCAATACAATTTCAAGCGTACTCCATCCATCTATTACAGGTGAATATATTTCATGAATCATATCACAAAACAAATCGTTTCCGTTGATTGGTATTTTTCTTATTAAGTCCCCCTTCCTATCTCCAATCAGCATACTCTTTAACTGGGCATATTGTTTGCTGTCAAGCATCACTTCATATATTTCCATTTTTTCCTCCTGTTATTAAGGCTGTGCCGTACAATATTTCTTGCAATTTAATAGAGGCTTTCACACAGGCCCCGTTTGGTGATAGGTTTGAAAGCTCTATGGTTCCCCCATGCTTCTGGCACAGCACCCGGCTTACAGCCAGTCCCAGGCCAAGGTGCTTGCCGGAGGGAGCCTCGGAGTAGAACAGGGCGGTTTTCTTTTGCAGCAGCTTGTCCGAAAAGCCCGGCCCGTCGTCGGTCACGGTGGCCGACAGGATTCCATGCTCCAGACAAAAAGTAAGTCCAATTTCCCGCTTCGCAAAACGCAGGGCATTGGAGATCAGATTTTCCAGAACACGGTACAGCAGCTCCCCGTCAAGGACGGCCCTGCCCTTCAGCACATGGAGGTTACAGGAAAAACGTACCTGGGTATTCTGAAACAGGATAGAGAGAGAATCCGCCATATGCTGCAAAAAATCAGGAAGCTCCACCTCTCTGCGGTGAACTTCTGTTTCTTCAATCGCGCCCAGGTCACGCATGGTATCTGTGTAGCGGCCCATACGCTCCGCGGTAATGCCGAGATTGGTGAGTGCCTTTTCTAATTTTTCGTCCGTCAAGGTTCCGCCCTGGCGGTTCTCCTGCAAATATTCCACATAGCCGGTCATAATGGCGATGGGATTACGCAGATCGTGAGCCACGGATGCCTGCAATGCGCGGCGTTCCTCCAGCATACTCCAGAGCTGACGGTTATTCTCATATAGGGTCTGCCGCATTTTTTCAAACGCGGTACAGAGCTGGCCCAACTCATCCCGCCCGCTAAAATTGATCTGGAAGTTCAAATCCCGGTCTTGGATATGTACGGTGGCATCCATCAAGACAGTGATCGGCGGCTCCAGTATCTTGTGATAAAACCACCACGCGCACAGAGTAATTCCAATTACAGCAAACACAAGCGGCAGCAGTACCATACAAATCTGCGAAGCACGGTAGGCCGTTTTTGCTTTGGAGGAAAGCATAGAGTAGCTGGATTCAATGCGTTCTATCCTGTAACTCGCCTGCTCCTGTGCCTCATTGTGTTCTTGACCGTCCGCTACCAGTTGTCCAAATGGCTCTGGCGGGCCATTAAGGACATACCTCAGCTTTGCCTCTGTAACCGTGCCATCTGGGGCGGTTGTCTGCTGTGTCAGCCAGACCTCGTTGGAATCGGGGAGAATATGCTTTTGTAGACGGTAACAGCCGAAAATTGCAAGACCGCTGCACAGGAACACGATCAACATAGTAATCGCCACAGCCTCCATAAAAGAGCGTTTCAGTGATTGTCTTTTTATTTTTTCCATCGGTAGCCCATCCCCCAAACTGTTTCGATGTACTCACTCCCGCTGGCCTGCATGAGCTTTGCGCGGATCTTGCGGATATGCTCCTTAATCACGTTGCTGTCGCCCTCTGCGTCATAGCCCCATACCGCCTCATAGATGCGTTCCTTGTCAAAGACCTGATTGGGGTTAGAGGACAGAAATTCGATGATGTCAAATTCCCTCTTTGAAAAAGAAAGCTCCTGCTCATTCCAAAATACTTTTCGGTCAGAGAGGTTGATAATCAACCCCTGGGAGGTCACGACCTCCGGCGGGCGGTTATTCCGCTCGTCCCGGCGCAGATGGGCCTCAATGCGGGCAATCAATTCCTGCAAGCCGAAAGGCTTGGTGATATAGTCGTCCCCTCCGGCCCGCAGGCCGTTGACCTTATCCTGCTCTGTGATCCGCGCCGTCAGGAACAGGATAGGGCAGACGATATGATTCCGAATGACCTTGCACAGCTCCAGCCCGTCCATCCCTGGCATATTGATGTCCAGAAGGATGAGATTCGGCTTTGTATTCAGCTTCGCCAGGGCTTCATCGCTGCTGTTGGCTACGGAAACTGTGTAGCCGTGATCCTGCAAATGGGTGGAAAGCAATTCGGTCAGGATAGGTTCATCATCAACGATTAAAATTTTATATGCCATGCGAACACCTCCAGTCCTTTTCATCATATAGGGAGAAAGTCAAAATTTGGTCAAGAATAAAACTCAACGGCATATTTCAATTATATACTGTGGAGCGTCAAGTATCAATTGTGCAAATAAGGCCCCTTATAATTATGTACCCGCCGCCAGAAGTGACGGCGGGATTTTTAGTAGGCAGGCGTCCCGTACCCGTAAATCTCATAGTGACCTATGGCGTAGCGGTTCTCCCGGCAACTATCGCCGGAGTTGCCCTCCACGGTGTAGACCATTCCGTTTTCTACCTTCTCCACGATGCCCACATGGTCGGCAAGGCCGTCCTGGGGGCCGGAGCTGCCCTTGTTGTCCCAATCAAAATAGATGATGTCGCCGGGGCGGGGTTCATAGCTGTTGTCCTGCCAGAGTCCCCTGTCTTTGAACCAATCAGAGCCGGAGATACACCCCGCCGTTTTGGGGATCACGCCAGCGTCCAAATACCCGCACTCGTTGGCGCACCAACTGACAAAGCAGGCGCACCACTCCACACGGGAGTTGAAGCCGTACCATGACCAATAGGGCTGGCCCCCCACGTTGCCGAGCTGGGAGAGGGCCACCACCACGATCTCCCCATCGCCCACGCCGATGCCGTATAGGACGCTGCTCCACATACTGCGGTTTTCTTCAGCCAGTAACTCCGCAAGCTGCGCCCGCTGGTCGGCGGTGAAGCTGTAAGCGTCCGCCATTTCATCGGCGGTCTTGTGGGTCACGATGATATAGAGGGTCGTTGTCGTTACCTCAACTTCTTCCTCAATGATATTGCCCTCTCCATCGTCTGTTTCAACGGTTTGGGTTGTTGCGGCGGTTTCGGTGTGGCTGCTTATCTCGTTCATGGCCCAAAATATCTCTTTCAGCAGCTCTTTTTTGCTGTCGTCCATCGTGGCGACTTCCTGGGGGTTGTCCGGGTCGGTGGTGGTCTTAACGGCGTATATTGCCAGCACCTCCGGCCAGACGGCGCGGGAGCCGGACATTTCAAGCGCATCATGGGCGGTGCCATTTTTGATTTCTTCCAGCTTTCCCTCATATTCCTGGTTGATCTCCCGGACAACGTTGGGCATGGTCTGTCCTGTGCCGCTGTTCTCCCCGGAGAAGAAGATACCAAAACAGGAGCCGACAATCAAACCGATCAGGCAGATAATCACAATGGCAAGGATGGCAACCCAGCCCCCAGCGGCGATAGCAGCCACAAGCGCCTTGACGGACGCTATCATGGCCTTTACCGTGGCGGAAACGCCCTTTGCGGCGGCTTTCGCGGTGGTGGCGGCGGTCTTTGCCGTGACACGGGCGGCGTGGGCGGTCATTTTCGCCGCCTTCACGGTGGCCTGGGCCGTTTTCTGTGCCGCCTTTGCCGTATGGTCTGCGGCCTTGATAGCGGTTTTAGACGTATGCTGGGCGGTTCTCACGGTGCCCTTTGCGGTGCGCTGTGCCGTCTTGACCGTCCGCTGGGCGCTCTTAACGGTGCCCTTTGCGCCCCTGCCGGTGGCCTTTGCGGTCTGCCCCATAGCCTGGGCGGGCCGTTTTGCCGTTTTTACGGGCGTTTCCACGGTGTTGACTGCCGTTTCCACCTGCCGGGGCACTTTGGCGGTGTCCTGGGGCTTTATCTGCGGTGGCCGGTCGGACTGGACAGGCCGGTTTTTCACCTGTCGTTTTCGCTCGGCCCACTTTGCGGCCTGTTTCTTGGCAAAAGTTCGCCCACGCTCTACAAAAGAACTTACAGCATCAGCGGATCGCTCAACGTCAGCATGGGCCGGGGGCCGCTCCACTGTGCGCTCATACCGTGGGAGGGGCTGGCGCTCCGGGGCCGTCCCGGTTCGCTGGCGTGGGAGCCGTCTGTCCTGGGCGGGGCCGGTGCCCTGCCCCTCCCTGGGTGGGCCGGTTCGCTGACGTGGGAGCCGTCCCTCCGGGGATGTCTTGCTGTGCCGCTGTGGGGTCTGGCCCTCCTGGAACGGTTCAAGAGCGGGGGGCTGTTCTGTGGGGGTGGTATTCTCCCGACGTTTCTCCGTCGCCCGCCTTTCCCGCTGACGCTGAAACAACTTTCGCCCCTGGCGTACTACCGTTTTCGTGCCAGAAACAGTTACATTTACCGTATCATGGGCCAGATCGTCGGCGGCAAACTCCACCTTATCCTCGGCGTACTCGCTTGGGGTGGCCTGCCGGTCGTCCATCAGGGCCGCAGCGTTCCGCTTGGAGCGGATAAAGGCGTTTTTCATGCGCTGGCCCACAACAGCGGACTTATCCAGCACTTTAATGTCCTTGCTTTTTTCACGGGTCTTGATCTCTCTCATGGGTGTTCACCTCTATTCCAAAAGAGGGACAGGCATTAAGCCCGTCCCCCGGAAAAGCGGCCCTCACCGGGCCGGGTGGTCATCAAGCGGTACAGTTCGGTGTTGGAGGGGAAACGGTTGACAAAGGGCACCAGGGCCGAGCCGTACTTGATAAGCCCGCACCCGGCGGGGGCGTTGGTGATGTGGCCCATCTGTTCCTCGGAGATATTCAGCAGACGGGCCAGTTTCTCCCGGTCGCTTGCCGCTTGATTCAGCATGACAATGAACTCGGAGTTACTGAGCATAGTGCTGGCCTGAACGGAGTCCAGAAGATACTCCACGTTCTGCGTGATGGCGGTGGGGTAGGCGTTGCGCTTGCGGAACTGCCGCCACGCAGAGTTGAAAAAGGCGGCGGAAAACTCGTTCTCAAACATGACGTGGAACTCGTCAATAAAGACGTGGGTGCGCTTGCCTTTCTTCCAATTCAGGGTGACGCGGTTGAGCATGGTGTCGGTAATGACAAGATGGCCGATGGGCTTCAACTGTTCGCCCAGGCCATGAATGTCGAACACCACCACCCGCTTGTCCAGGTCAACGGTACTATCATGGCCGAAAATATCAAGGGAGCCGGTGGTGAACAGCTCCAGGGCCAGGGCGATCCCACGCGCTTCACTCTCCGATTGCTTCAACAGCTTTTCCCGGAGAGCGGACAGTGTGGGAACCGGGCCGCCCCGGTCTGCTTCCTCATAAAGCTCCGGTGAATCTTTAAGAATGCGAACGCTTTCTATGCCTTTTTCTGCATCTGAAATATCACAATTCGAAGCTTCTTTGGTTGCATCAAGCATATCAATATAAGAGATCTGCTTGCCGCCACGAATATTGTAAAATATTACAATGCGGTCATCGTACAGAAAAATAGAATTTATAAA